>JBIKPY010000001.1:0-133717 GCA_044357185.1 Polaromonas sp. | reverse complement strand
TATATAACTGTGCTCATAGTCCTTGACACGCGCCATGTCGTGCGCCAAGGCCCAGCGAAGCACAAAGTCAGACACGATGGTCGGCTTGTCCCAGCGCCTGAAGACTGTGGAGCGAACGCCTTCAAACAACTCAGGCGCTTCATGCTCCAGCTCAAACAGCAGCGACTTGAGCATGGGCCGCGGCGAATGCGCGAAAGTGCGTGCGACTTTTTCGTAGAGCGGCGCCATAGACCGATACTCGCCGGACATGGACTTGGCCGCCTTATGGCTTAGCCACTGATGCGACAGCCGGCTGGCGTTCTCTAGGGAGGTGGCGTCTTCGCGCAGTGTGTCGCCCAGCACTTCAGGCTCGTCAGACCAGGCCACATAAAAGCCACCGGGCCAGAACCAGTCGTCCACATTCACAGGCGCGCCAAAAAAAACATCGTCATTTAAGTAGAAGTAGCGCTCTGACAAGCCGGGAATGCGGTGAATGTAGGACTCGATGTTGCCGGAATCAAAAGTCGGCAAGGCCTGCGCAGGAATCAGCTCCAGATGGTCCACCACGGTCAGCCGCTCTGAGCGTTGCAGCCACGCCGGCGCCTGGCCGTCGGTAACGATATAGATATGCCCATGTTCCGGAAAAAATTGCTCCAGCGCACGCAAGCTGTAGCGCAGCTCGTCGTTGTCGCGAAAGCGGCCTTCGACGTTGCCAAAAGGCGCAATCGACGTGCTGCAGGGGTCACTCAGGTTTTGCAATGCCTGCCGCCGCTTGGCGCGCCAGCGCGCGTCTTGTCCGTCTACCCAGAGGTAAACAATGTCGATGGGAGCGTCTGGAAGTGTTTGCATCAGTCGGGGGAGGTCAGGCTGCAGATGATTGCTTTGTTTGGCGAGCTTGCAGCAACTGCGCCGCCACGGCCACCGCAATCACCTCGGGCTCTTTGCCTTCGATGCCGGGCACGCCGATCGGACAGGTGACATGGGCGAGTTCTTCGGAGGTGAAACCACGCGCTTCGAGCCGGCGCCTGAAGCTTGCCCATTTGGTCTGGCTGCCGATCAGTCCAATGTAAGGTAAGTCGCCACGCTGGCGCTGGCGCGTCAGGCACAGTGCCAGCACGTCCAGGTCTTCGGCATGACTGAAACTCATGATCAGCACACGTGAATCGGGTGCCAGACTGGCCACAGCGCCTTGCACGGGCTCAGAGTGTTCACACACCACATGGGCAGGCAGCGCATCGGGGAAGATGCCTTCGCGGCTGTCTATCCAGTGCAGCGCTACCGGCAGTCGTGCCAGCAACTCGGCCAATGCATGACCGACATGGCCGCCGCCAAACAGCGCGACCGGCATCCGTGGGGTATCCAGCTGCTCGCACAAAGTAGCGGCATCTTGCGCGTTGACGCGCTGCAAACTCAGATGCACCACCCCGCCGCAGCATTGGCCCAGCGAGGGACCCAGCGCCATGCGCATCAACTCCGGCGCTGCAGCGCCCTGCGCTAACCCCGACTTGGATGGCTGCAAGGCCAGCAGTTCGCGCGCTCTTTCAATGGCCTGGTGCTCCAGATGCCCGCCGCCTATGGTGCCAAGAAGAGAGTCGGTAAAAACGGCCATCCAGGCGCCGGCATCGCGCGGGGCCGAGCCTTCGGTGCTGTGCACACGCACCAGCACCGCGGGCGCGGCAAGGAGCTTGGATAAAAAAAGATCAGCGAGCGGCGACATGCTGGGGCCTTTCGCGCCGCCGGCCGGGGGCTTAGCCGGCAGCAGGTGTCAGAACGGTCAGGCCGCCCATGTAGGGCTGCAGCGCGGCAGGCACAGCAACGCTGCCGTCTTCGCGCTGGTAGTTCTCCAGCACGGCCACCAGGGTGCGGCCGACCGCCAGGCCTGAGCCGTTGAGCGTGTGGACAAACTCGTTTTTACCTTGCGCGTTTTTAAAGCGCGCTTGCATGCGGCGTGACTGAAAAGCTTCGCAGTTAGAAACCGAGCTGATCTCGCGGTAAGTATTTTGCGCGGGCAGCCAGACCTCAAGGTCATACGTTTTGCTCGAACCAAAACCCATGTCGCCGGTGCACAGCAGCATGACGCGGTAAGGCAGGCCCAGCGCTTGCAGCACGGCCTCGGCGTGGCCGGTCATTTCTTCCAGCGCTTCGTAGCTTTTGTCAGGGTGCACGATCTGCACCATCTCGACCTTGTCAAACTGGTGCTGGCGGATCATGCCGCGCGTGTCGCGGCCGTAGCTACCGGCCTCTGACCTGAAGCATGGCGTGTGCGCAGTCAGGCGCATGGGCAGGTCCGCTTCGGCGACGACTTCATCACGCACCAGATTGGTCAGCGGCACTTCAGAGGTGGGGATCAAATACAGCGCGGCGTTTTCGGCTTCGCCCTCCTGGCCTCCCTTTTTGGCGGCAAACAGGTCTTCTTCAAACTTGGGCAACTGCCCCGTGCCGCGCAGCGAGTCGGCGTTGACGATGTAGGGCACATAGCATTCGGTGTAGCCGTGCTGCTGGGTTTGCAGGTCCAGCATGAACTGCGACAGCGCGCGGTGCATGCGGGCCAGCGGGCCTTTCATGACGGTGAAGCGCGAGCCGGTGAGCTTGGTGCCGGCTTCAAAGTCCAGCCCCAAAGGCTCGCCCACATCCACATGGTCTTTGGCGGCAAAGGCCATGGCAGCGGGCACGCCGCCCAAGCCTTGCGCAGGCGTCCATTTGCGCACTTCCACATTGCCGGCTTCACCGGCGCCTTCGGGCACGCTTTCGTGCGGCAAATTGGGTACCGCCAGCAGCAGCGCCTGCAACTCGGTCTGGATCTGATCGAGCCGGGTCGCCATGCTTTCAAGCTCTGTCTTGGACGCGCTGACCTGGGCCATCACGGCGCTGGCGTCTTCGCCTTTGGCTTTGAGCTGGCCGATTTGCTTGGACAGGTTGTTGCGCTGGTTTTGCAGCTCTTCGGTGCGCATCTGGCAGGTCTTGCGTTCAGCTTCGAGCGCCTGAAAAGCCTCGACGTTCAAAAACGCCTGCGGGCGCTTACGGGTTTCCAGGCGGGCGATGGCCGAGGACAGGTCTTTGCGGAGGAGGTTGATGTCAAGCATGCAGTGATTTTAAGGGGCTTGGCCCCCCTGCTTCAGTGGCCGGATTCGTGCAGGCGGCTGCCGTCCGCTTCGAGCGTCTGCTCACTGTTCATGCGCAAGCCCTTGGGCAGCGGGAACTTGATGGTTTCCTCAATGCCTTCCATCTTGCGCACGGACACCGCACCCAGAGCGCGGATGCGGTCAATCACCGCCTTGACCAGCACCTCAGGCGCTGAGGCACCGGCCGTCAGGCCCACGCGGGTGCGACCTTCAAACCAGCTTTCCTGCAGCTCAGTGGCATCGTCCACCATGTAGGCTTCGGTGCCCAGTTTGGCCGCGAGCTCGCGCAGACGGTTGCTGTTCGAGCTGGTCGGGCTGCCGACCACAATGAGTACATCCACCTGCGGGCTCATGACCTTGACGGCGTCCTGGCGGTTTTGGGTGGCGTAGCAAATGTCTTGCTGCTTGGGCTCGCGCACCTGCGGAAAGCGTGCTTTGACTGCCGCGCTGATCTCGGCGGCGTCATCCACGCTCAGCGTGGTCTGCGTGACCACCGCCAGCAGTGTGGTTTGAGAAGGTTGGATGCGCGCCACGTCGGCCACGTCCTCCACCAGGTGAATGCCGCTGTCGAGCTGGCCCATGGTGCCCTCGACTTCCGGGTGGCCCTTGTGGCCGATCATGATGAATTCGTAGCCTTCTTTGTGGAGTTTGGCCACTTCGACATGCACTTTGGAGACCAGCGGACAGGTAGCGTCAAAAATCTGAAAGCCGCGTTGCACAGCTTCTTCCTGTACCGCGCGGCTCACACCATGCGCGCTGAAAACCAGCGTCGCGCCGGGCGGCACATCGCTGAGTTCTTCAATGAAGATGGCACCCTTGTCTTTGAGGTCATTGACAACATAGGTGTTGTGCACGATCTCGTGGCGCACGTAAATGGGCGCGCCGAACTTGATGATGGCGCGCTCGACGATTTCGATGGCCCGGTCCACGCCGGCGCAAAAACCGCGCGGCTCGGCCAGCAGGATTTCTTGCGGGTAACCCGCTTCAGGCTTGATGCTCATTTGTCAAATTACTCCAATCACATGCACCTCAAACACCACGGCCTGACCGGCCAGCGGGTGGTTGAAGTCAAACTGAACCGCCGTTCCGTCCGCCTTGACCTGCTGCACGGCGCCGGCGTACTGGCCCATGCCGTCGGGGGTGGGGAATTGCACCACGTCGCCTGCATGGTAGCGCTCGTCAGGGTCACCCAGCTCGTTGAGCAGTTTGCGGCCAACCCATTGGACCAGCTCGGGGTTGCGCTCACCAAAAGCCTCACCGGCAGGCACCTCAAAGGTGACGCGCGCGCCCTCGCTCAGCCCCAGCAGCCGCTGCTCAAGCGCCGGTGACAACTGGCCGCCGCCCAGGCTCAGGGTAGCGGGCTTGCCTGCAAAGGTGTTGATGATGTCAGCGCCGGGCTGTCCGTTGACGGCGGCAGCCGCCATGCGGTAATGCAAAGTCAAAAAAGACCCCGGGGTCACAAGCGGCAAAGACTCTAGCGGAGCAGACAACATGACAACTTTCAGTACGGGCAAAAAAGCCATTGTAAGAAGCGCCGCCGAAACGCCACCCCGTCCGGTCTTTGACCGGCGCCGGACAAAGTTCACCCGCCCCGGCGCCCCCTTTGTCTAAGCTTTAGACATGCTGCTCAAAGACCTGCCCCAAGAAGCCCGTCCGCGTGAAAAACTGCTCAGCCGCGGCCCGGCGGCACTGAGCGACGCCGAATTGCTGGCCTTGCTGCTGCGCAGTGGCATTCAAGGCAAAAACGTTTTGCAACTGGCGCAAGAGTTGGTGGACCGCTTTGGCGGCGTGGCCGGACTGCTGCACACGCCGGCCGAAGCACTCAAGACCGTCAAGGGCCTGGGGCCAGCCAAACGGGCCGAACTGGTGGCGGTGCTGGAACTCGCCCGCCGGGCGCTGGCCCAGCAGCTGACGCAAAAGCCTTTGTTCAACACGCCACAAGCTGTGCGCGACTACCTGCAACTGCAACTGGGCGGGTTGCATCATGAGGTTTTTGCGGTGCTGTTTTTAGACAGCCAGCACCGCTTGATCGCCCTGGAGGAAATGTTTCGCGGCACCCTGACGCAAACCAGCGTCTACCCGCGCGAAGTGGTGAAGCATGCGCTCACATTGAACGCAAGCAGCGTGGTTCTGGCCCACAACCACCCCAGCGGCACGGCCCAACCCTCACGCGCTGACGAGGCCTTGACGCACACCCTCAAAGCCGCCCTGGCGCTGGTGGATGTGCGGGTGCTGGACCATTTTGTGGTGACAGCGTCGCAAGCGGTGTCGATGGCGGAGCTGGGTTTGGTCTAAAGTTCGGGCATGCCAACGCCTGCTCAAAAACCTGTCAACAAACCCGCCAGCAAGTCAGCCAGCAAGCCCGCTATCAAAGACCTGCGCGGCCTCAAGGCCCTCAAGCAAGACCTCCAGGCGCAAGCCCAGCTGGCGGCGCAGCAAGAAGCCGAACGCCTGGCCGCAGCCCGCCAGCGCCAGGCCGAAAAAGAGCTTTTCAAACGTGCCATCGGCCCGGTCAAGGCCCTGCCGGAGCGCCATGCGCCGGGGCAAAGGGTAGGCCTGCGCGCCGAGCCGCCCGCACCGGTGCCGGTGCAACACCAGCTCGATGAAATGGCTGTCATGCGCGAAGCCATTTCGGACGAGTTCGACGTCAGCACCCTGCTGGACACCGACGACGCACTGAGCTTTCGTCGCCCCGGCATGGGGCCGGATGTGCTGCGCAAACTGCGGCGCGGCGGCTGGAGCGTACAAGGGCAGATTGATCTGCACGGCCTGCGCCGGGAAGAGGCACGCGACAGCTTGTCGCAGTTCATCCGCGACGCCCACAAAACCGGCTGGCGCTGCGTGCGCGTGGTGCACGGCAAAGGCTTGGGATCACCGGGCAAAGCGCCTGTGCTCAAAGGCCGGGTGCACAGCTGGTTGATCCAGAAAAAAGAAGTGCTGGCCTTTGCCCAGGCCCGCCCGGCAGACGGTGGCGCCGGTGCGCTGATGGTGCTGCTGGCGCAAAGTTAAGGCGGCTCAGTATCATGGCCCTCATGAACTGCTGTTTTTTGAAGAACCGATACGCCCAGAACCGCCTGCCGGCCGAACCTAGCGCCTATGCCTGACCCGACGACTTACCCCGGCGACTTGTTGCTGCGCACCGGCAAGGCCTGCGCGGTGCTGCGACCGGACGCCGGTGGCCGGGTGTGCAGCCTGACACTGGCGCGTGATGACGGGCGCACTGTCGATGTGCTTTTTCCGTACACCGCGCAAGGCGTGGACCCGCTGCGCTGGGGCAAGGGCGGCATTTACCCGTTGGTACCCTATTCCAACCGCATCGCCAACGCGCAAATTGACACGCCCGGCGGCGTGGTTCAACTCAGCCCGCACCCGGACGCCGCACCCCACACCCTGCACGGGCCTGCGCATGGTTTGCCATGGCGCGTTTTGGCGCAAGATGCGCAGTCCGCCACACTGGCGCTGGACCACCCCGCCAGCGCAGCCTGGCCCTGGCACTTTCAAACTGAGATGCAGATTGCCCTGCGCAGTGATGCACTGCAAATGAATTTAAGCCTGACCAACCTGGACGCGCGCAGCATGCCCGCCGGGCTGGGCTGGCACCCCTACTTCCAGCATTTAACGCAAGCACAACTGCGCTACCGGGCCAGCCAGCTGTGGGACAGCGATGCAGACTTGTTGGCGCTTTCAGCGCGCCCTTTGCCGGCTGGCGAATCTTTTGCCACGGCGCGCGGATTGCGTGAGGGTACGTTGACCGACTACCTCTCTGGCTGGGACGGCCGGCTCACGCTGGACTTGCCCGGCGGTGACCAACTTGACATGCAAACCGGCCCGTTGCTGTCGCACCTGGTGGTGCACAGACCGCCGCAAGGCACTTACCTTTGCATTGAACCGGTCAGCCATGTGACCAACGCCTTTAACCTGGCAGCGCAGGGTATGGCCGGCACTGGCAGCATGCAGCTAGGCTGCGGCGAAACCATCAACGGCCCCATGACGCTGAGCTTGGCCCCCCGTACCGCCTAAAACCCCACAAGCTGCCCCAAGGTGCCCTCCAGGAGCCTGTCAGAGATTTGCCGGTCAAACTCCGCGGTTGCGCATCCAGTCGGCCGTCTGCATGAAAGACTCTTTGAGGCGTGTGCGCAGAGCGTCATCTATCGCGGTCTCTTGCATCGCCTGGTCCATGCAGGCCACCCACTGGTCACGCTCGGCAATGCCGATGGAAAACGGCATGTGGCGCATGCGCAGGCGCGGGTGACCGAATTGTTCGGTGTAGCGCTGCGGCCCACCCATCCAGCCGGTTAAAAACATTTTGAGTTTTTCACGCGCATTGGCCAGCTCTGTGCCGTGGGCGGCGCGCAATGCGGCGTACTCGGACTCTAGGTCCATCAGGTCATAAAAGCGGTCTACCAGCGCATGAACCTGGCTTTCGCCGCCTATCCAGGCAAACGGTGTTTCGAAGGGTGGGTTACCGGGCGGCTTGTCTTCAATGTTCATGGCAGACATTGTCTCTTGCGCCCGCCAGGGACATCACTGCGACTGCCTGAGGGTTTGCACCACCGGCGTGTTGAGCACCGATCGCAAACCCCACCAGCCGGCCGCCAGCGCGAGCACGGCGCCTGCAAGACTGCCAAGCACCAACACCAACCAGGAGGCCGTCCAGGCAAAGTTAAACACATAGCGTGCCAAGGCCCAGCCCACCGCTATCGCCACAGCCGAGGCCAAAAATCCGGCCAGCAGACCGACACCGGCGAGTTCAGCGCGTTGCACCTGCCGCAGCAGCGACGAGCGTGCACCGACTGCGCGCATGATGGCAAACTCACGCGCCCGCTCTTCACGCGTTGCCGTCACAGCGGCAAACAGCACCACCAGCCCGGCTGCCAAGGTGAAGCCGAACAAAAACTCAATGGCGCGAATCACCTGGTCGAGCACGCGCTGAACTTGCGCCAAGGTGCTACTCGTGTCGATGTTGGTGATGTTGGGGAACGCACGCACTAAATTGTTGTCAAAGCTGAGAGTGCGCTGCCCGGCAGCAGCCGGTACTGGCAGGGGTGCACGAAAAGCACTGATATAGCTCAATGGCACGTCAGCGAGTTCGCTGACCGGGTAAATCACAAAAAAGTTCACGCGCATGGAAGTCCAGTCCACTTTACGCATGCTGGTGATGCGTGCTTCGCTGAGTACGCCTCCAATGTCAAAGCGCAGTGTGTCACCCAACTTCAAGCCCAGCGTGTCAGCCAGACCTTGCTCAATGCTGAGTGCATTTCTTTCTTCGGGTGTCCAGCGGCCGTCCAACACCTTGTTGTGGTCCGGCAGCGCAGCAGCATTGGAGATATTGAACTCACGGTCCACCAGCCGTTGCGCACGCGCGTCTGCATAGTCTTCGGGCTTGACCGGCTGGCCGTTGACTGCGACCAAGCGGCCGCGAATCATGGGGTACCAGTCAAAGCGGCTCACGCCGGCTTGCCGCAGTGCTTGCTGAAAGGCTTCACTTTGCTCGGGTTGCACGTTGATGACGAAACGGTTCGGCGCATCCGGCGGTGTGGCCTGACGCCAGCTGCTGATGAGGTCGGTGCGCAGCAAAACCAGAAGCACCAAGGCCAGCAGGCCCACTGCCAGCGCACTGACTTGCACCACCGCAAAAGCCGGCCGCGCCGCCAACTGCCGCGTGGCCAGCACCAGCCAGCGCGGCGCCGTGGCCTCGTTGACGCTGGCACGCAGCAAACGCAGCGCACCATAACTGGCCAGCGCAAACAGCAGTACCGCAGCGGCAAATCCGCCCACGGCGATCAACCCGAGTTTGATATCGCTGCTGGCGGCCAGCAGCAAGATGGCAAAACCCAGCACGCCCACCAGAAGCACCGCCATGGACGCCGGCTTGAGTTTGCCGACATCGCGGCGTATCACGCGCAGCGGCGGCACCTGCGCCAGTTGCAACACAGGCGGCAGGCCGAAAGCGAGCAACAAAGTCAAGCCCATGCCCATGCCAAAAGCCACCGGCCAGAGCGTCGCGGCCGGCAGCGCCGCCTCGACCAGACCGGCCAATAACAAGACAAAGACGTTATGCACTGCAAACCCCAGGGCCACGCCCAGGGCGCTGGCAAACAGGCCCACGAGTACAAACTCAAAGCTGTAGGCCAGCGCAATGGTGCGCTGTGGTTGACCCAGCACGCGCAGCATGGCGCAGTCGTCCAGGTGTTTGGCCGCAAAGCCACGCGACACGATGGCCACGGCCACCGCACTGAGCAAGGCCGCCAACAGGCTGACCAGGTTGAGGAATTTCTCGGCACGGTCCAGCGTCTGGCGCATCTCCGGCCGGCCGCTGTCCAGTGACTCGATGCGCAAGCCGCGCACATCGTTTTTATCGAGCACTTGCGTAGCCCAATCTATGTAAGCCTTGACCGCCCGGTCCTCACCGGCCACGGCCAGGCGGTAAGTGCTGCGGCTGGTTGGCTGGACCAAGCCCGTCGCCGCAACGTCGGCCTGATTGAGCATCACGCGCGGCGAAAAACTGATGAAACCACCGCCACGGTCGGGCTCACTGACGATGATCTTGCTGACCCGCAAGCTCGCATCGCCCAGCAGCAAGGGTTGACCTATTTCCAGACCCAACGCGTCCAGCAGCGCCGCCTCCACCCAAACCGTGCCGGCAGCGGGAATATCACGCGTGAGCTCAGCGTTCAGGCCGGGGCCGTCAGCCACCCGTAAATTTCCGCGCAAAGGATAGCCGGCTGAGACTGATTTGAATGCCACCAATTTGCTGGCGCCGCCGTCTTCGTCACGCGCCCGCGCCATGGTGGGAAAACTCAGCTGCTGGCTGGTGCGCAAGCCCAAGGCCAAGGCCTTGTCCAGAAATTCTGCAGGTGCCGGCTGGTCGCTGTTGATGATGACATCACCCCCCAGTAATTGGCGCGCATCACGCTCAAGTCCGCCCTTGAGGCGATCTGCAAAAAACCCAACCGCCGTCAATGAAGCCACGGCCAATGTGACCGCCACGATGAGGAGCCGCAGTTCGCCTGCGCGCAAGTCGCGCCAAGTCGATTGCCAGCCGAGTTTGAGAAAAAGCATTTTCATGTTGACAGTCCAAGCACGGCACCCGCCTGGGCCAATCCGGGCTCTAGCAACAAACGTTCGGCACCGGCGTAGCAGACAAAGCGTTTGTTTGTGGCACGCCCGATGGCGCAGACGCCCACAGACTGCGCAATCTGGTGGCCCATTTGAGTGATACCGCTGCGCGACACCACCACGGGCACGCCCATCTGCGCAGACTTGATGACCATCTCGCTGGTCAAGCGCCCCGTCGTGTAAAACGCCAGGCCCGGCGAAGGCGCGCCAGATGTCTCTTGCGAAGCCGCAAAGCTCATCCACAACCAACCGGCAATGGTGTCAATGGCGTTGTGACGTCCCACATCTTCGACAAACAGCAGCATCTCCGGCTCCTCGCCACGCAAGCTGAACATGGCACAAGCATGCACCGAGCCCGCTGACTTGTAAGTGCTTTCTTGCAGCCGGATGGTGTTGATGAGGCTGTAGAGCTGGCGCTGCGTAATGCAAGCATCAGCAGGCAGCTCCAGCTGATCGACCTCGTCCATGAGACCACCGAAAACGCTGCCCTGACCGCAGCCGGTGGTGACCACCCGGCGTGCCGTTTTTTCGTCCAAGTCGTTGATGCCGTCACGCGTTTTAACGGCTGCCGCGCCCACATCCCAGTCGACTGTGATCGACTCGACTTGGCTGGCGTGGCTGATCAAACGCTGGTTGCGCAGGTAACCGAGCACCAGCAACTCAGGGTGTGCACCCAAGGTCATCAGCGTGACAAGCTCACGCTTGTCCACATACACCGTCAGCGGGCGCTCGGCCGGAATCGACATTATTAAGCGCTCGCCTTGCTCGTTGAGCACCTCGACTTCACAGGTCAAGGGGGCCTTGGCGCGGGTCAGGGTCGGCAAATGGTGTGCGTTGTGCACAGTCGTGGCAGGCGTGGTCATAGCGCAAGGCTACATCAAAAAAGCCGACCCCTTTCGGGGCCGGCTTTTAAAGAATGCGGCGCGGCTGTCAGGACTTCTTGGCAGGTGCAGCAGGCGCAGGTGCGGCAGGCGCAGCAGCAGGTGCTGCCGGTGCCTTGGCAGCCGGTGCACCGGCTACAGCAGGTGCGGCTGCAGGCGCTGTAGCAGGTGCAGCCGCCACGGCCGGTGTGTAGACAAAGGGGCCGGGGTCAGCGCAAGGTGGCGTTGCGGTGGCCTTGCCGGCTTTGCCGGACTTGGCCGTTTTAGCGGCCGCCTTGTCTTGTGCTTTGCACAGCGCGTAGCCGTCAACTTTGCCGGCCCAAGCCGTTTTGGCGGCGGCTTCAGCCGCTTTGGCCTTGGCCTCATCGCTCAAGGGTGGCAATTTAGCCAGGGACACAGCGCTGGCGCTGAGCATGAGACACGCGATCAGGAATTTTTTCATGTGCTTTCTCGCTTAAATCTGAACGGTCTGAGTGGGCGGCGCGGCTTGGGTGCGCTGAGCGGGAATCTTGCCGGCCTTGATGTCGTCATACCAGAACTCGTGGTGTTCACGCGCCCAGGTCTCATCCACATAACCGGTTCTCATGCCCTGGTAGGCGCCTTGCATGCCAATGGTGCCGATGTAAATATGGCCGATGAACATGGCCATCATCAAGACAGCGGCCGCTGCATGGATCATGTGGGCGATCTGCATGGTGTCGCGCACATAGAGCAGGCCAGGTAAGAGCTTATCGAGCACCAGGCCGGAGCCCACCACCACAATACCCAGAAAGAACACGCCACCCCAGAACACCAGCTTTTCGCCGGCGTTGAAACGGTGCGAAGGTACTTCCTTGGCGGACAGCAAGCCGCCGCCTTTGAGCAGCCAGACCAGGTCACCGCGGCTTGGCATGTTGTCGCGCACAAAGGTGACAAAAATAATGACCAGCGAGACGGCGAACACAGGGCCGGCGAAGTTGTGCAGATTTTTCAGGGCGTAACTGAGCCAGCCGAACAATGTCAGGCCCATGACCGGCAGCAAGAAGAACTTGCCGAAAGCCATGACGATGCCGGAAATGCCCAAAATGCAAAAAGCGATGGCGTTAGACCAGTGCGCTGAACGCTCAAACGGCGTGAAGCGCTCGATCTTGCGGCCGGTGTCTGTACCGTGTTGCTTCAGGGTGCCTTTGCTGACGTAGAACAAGGCGATGGCGCCCATGACTATCAAGAGCAAGGCGCCGCCGTAAGGAATCAACCAGTTGTTGCGCACCTGGCGCCAGGCTTCACCCGCGTTGGTCAGGCTAGAGCCGGGGTACTGCACGAAAGGCTGGATCAGGTTGCCGGCTTCAGGCGCCTCACGGCTGGGCAAGCTGGTGAAACCCGACACACCTTCGCCCACCTGTCGCCACACTGGCGCATTGTTGCCGGGCTGGACTTTGCTGCGCTCAGCATTGCTTTGCGCGGCATATCCGGGCTCTGTACTGGCGTCAGGCTTGACTTCAAAAATATTGGCGCTTTGGACGCCGGCTGGGGCTGCGGCCGGTGCAGCTGTTTGCGCATGCGCACCCACACTGGCGAGCGCGGCACAAGCAGCAAACAAAAGCGCAGACAGAGAACGTGATGTGTGTTGCATCAGAACTCCCCGGTTAATTGGCACGGGTGTATTCGTTTTGACCATACTGAGTGCGCGTTTTGAGTTGCTGCTCCCATGAGGTCTTGTCGCCAGCTTTCCAACCCGGGGCGTTGTAGGGGTTGGTGGTGCCTTCAAAGGCTGCACCGTCGTGCTTGGTGCCCGACAGTGTCTGCGCCTTGTCACCGCAAGCTGTCAAAGTTGCGGCCAAGGCCAAAATGCAAGCCAGACGCATCATGATTTGGCTCCTGCCACAGGGGGTTGACCCGCTTGCTTAGAGGCGTAGGCCGTGCCCCAGCCCCAGACTTCTGCGCCCTTGCCGCGCTGAACCACGCGGTTGCGGAAAATGTCGGCCACCACGTCGCCGTCACCGGCCAGCAAAGCCTTGGTTGAACACTGTTCGGCGCAAGCCGGCAGCTTGCCCTCAGCCAGACGATTGCGACCGTATTTTTCAAACTCAGCCTGACTGCCATTGGCTTCAGGGCCACCGGCGCAGAAAGTGCACTTGTCCATCTTGCCGCGCACGCCAAAAGTGCCTTGCGAAGGGAACTGCGGCGCGCCAAACGGGCAGGCGTAAGAGCAGTAACCGCAACCGATGCAGACATCTTTGTCGTGCAAGACAACGCCTTCGTCGGTACGGTAAAAGCAGTTGACCGGGCAAACAGCCATGCAAGGTGCATCGCTGCAATGCATGCAGGCCACGGAGATAGATTTCTCTCCGGGCACACCGTCATTGAGCGTGACCACCCTGCGGCGGTTGACACCCCATGGCACTTCGTGCTCGTTTTTACAGGCGGTGACGCAACCGTTGCACTCGATGCAGCGCTCAGCGTCGGAGACAAATTTCATGCGTGCCATATGTTTTCCTTAAGCCTTTTCGACGTTGCAGACAGTGGTCTTCGTCTCTTGCATCATGGTGACGCTGTCATAACCGTAGGTGGTCGCCGTGTTGATCGCTTCACCACGCACCACCGGTGCTGCACCGGCCGGGTAGTAGGCCAGCATGTCAGCGCCCTGCCAGCGACCGGAGAAGTGGAAGGGCATGAAGACCGTGTCCGGGCCGACGCGCGGTGTGACCATGGCCTGCACGTTCAAGCGCGCACCTGTCGGTGTGCTGACCCAAGCACGATCGCCGTTGCGAATGCCTTTTTCAGCCGCCACTTTGGGATTGATCTCAATGAACATCTCCTGCTGCAACTCGGCCAGCCAGGGGTTGGAGCGGGTTTCCTCGCCGCCGCCCTCGTACTCGACCAGGCGTCCTGAGGTCATGACCAGCGGGAACTTCTCGTGCACCTTGTCGGCGATGTTCTTGTCCTGGATGGTCTTGAACAAAGTGGGCAAACGCCAGAACGCTTTTCTATCGTCATGCGTCGGGTACTTGGCCTGCAGGTCGGCGCGGTTGCCGTAAAGCGGCTCGCGGTGCTGCGGAATGGCGTCGGGGAAATTCCAGACCACGGCGCGGGCCTTGGCGTTGCCAAAGGGATGGCAGCCATGGTTTTGCATGAACACGCGGATCATGCCGCCCGACGAGTCGGTCTTCCAGTTCTTGCCTTCGGCAGCCGCTTTTTCAGGCTCAGACAACTCTTCCCACCAGCCCAGCTTTTTGAGCAGGATGTGGTCCAGCTCGGGGTAACCGGTGGTGATGTCAGCGCCCTTGGAGTGCGAGCCGTCTTCGGCCAGCAGGCTCTTGCCTTCGCGCTCGACGCCGAAGTTGGCGCGGAAGTTACCGCCGCCTTCCATGACGTGCTTGGAGGTGTCGTAGAGGTTGGGCGAGCCGGGGTGCTTGAGCTCGGGTGTGCCCCAGCAAGGCCAAGGCAGGCCGAAGTGATCGCCGCTCAGGTCGTAGCCGGTTTCTTTGTCTTTACCGCCTTTGGACTTGAGCGTCTTGACGTCAAACACGTGCATATTGCGCATGTGCGCTTTCAGTCGCTCAGGGCTTTGGCCGGAGTAACCGATGGTCCAGACGCACTTGTTGATCTCGCGCAGGATGTCTTCAGGCACGGGCTCGTCCATGCCCTTGACCTTTTGCATCTTGTAGTTCTTGGAGAGCTCTTTGGCAAAACCGAATTTTTCGGCCAACTGATGCATGATCATGTGGTCCGAGCGGCTCTCCCACAGCGGCTCAATGACTTTCTCACGCCACTGCAACGAACGGTTGGACGCGGTGCAAGAGCCGCTGGTCTCGAACTGGGTCGCGGCCGGCAACAAGTACACAGCGCGGTTGGGGTTGAGGTCTTCAGGTTTGCCCGGCATGGCAGCCATGGCGGCTGTGGCCGACGGGTAGGGGTCAATGACCACCAGCAAGTCCAGCTTGTCCATGGCGCGTTTCATCTCGAGGCCACGGCTCTGGGAGTTCGGCGCATGGCCCCAGAACACGCAGGCCTTGAGGTTGGAGTCCTGATCGATCAGCTCGTTTTTCTCCAGCACACCGTCAATCCAGCGCGACACGGTGATACCGGGCTTGCCCATCATGGCGGGTGAAGCGTAACGGCCCTTGATCCATTCAAAGTCGACGCCCCAGGTCTTGGCGAAGTGTTTCCAGGAGCCTTCGGCCAGGCCGTAGTAGCCGGGCAGCGAGTCAGGGTTAGGGCCCACGTCGGTGGCGCCCTGCACGTTGTCGTGGCCACGGAAGATGTTGGTGCCGCCGCCGGACACGCCGACGTTGCCCAGCGCCAGTTGCAGGATGCAGGATGCGCGAACCATGGCGTTGCCGATGGTGTGCTGGGTCTGACCCATGCACCAGACAATGGTCGATGGCCGGTTTTTGGCCATCATTTCAGCGGCCATGAAGACCTGCGCTTCAGGCACGCCGCAGGCCTCTTCGACCTTGTCCGGTGTCCACTTGGCCATCACGTCTTCTTTGACCTTCTCCATGCCGTAAACACGGTCATTGATGTACTTTTTGTCTTCCCATCCGTTCTTGAAGATGTGGTACAGCATGCCGAACAGGAAAGGAATGTCCGAGCCCGAGCGGATACGGATGTGGTGGTCGGCCCTGGCAGCGGTGCGTGTGAAGCGCGGATCAACCACGATCATCTTGCAGCCGGTTTCTTTGGCGTGCAGCATGTGCAACATGCTCACAGGGTGGGCTTCAGCGGCGTTCGAGCCGATGTACAGCGCCGCCTTGCTGTTTTGCATGTCGTTGTAGGAATTGGTCATGGCGCCGTAGCCCCATGTGTTGGCCACGCCGGCCACAGTGGTCGAGTGGCAGATGCGGGCCTGGTGGTCGGTGTTGTTGGTGCCCCAGAAGCTGACGAACTTGCGCATCAAATAGGCTTGCTCGTTGTTGTGCTTGGACGAGCCGACCCAGTACACCGAGTCCGGACCGCTGGTCTTGCGCAACTCGAGCATGCGTGCGCTGATTTCATTGAGCGCCACGTCCCAGCTGATGCGCTGGTACTTGCCGTTAACCAGCTTCATGGGGTAGCGCAGGCGGAACTCACCATGGCCGTGCTCGCGCAGGGCAGAACCTTTGGCGCAATGCGCACCCAGGTTGATCGGGGAGTCAAACACCGGCTCCTGGCGCACCCAGATACCGTTTTCAACCACGGCGTCCACCGCACAACCCACCGAGCAGTGCGTGCAAATGGTGCGCTTGACTTCGAGCTTGCCGCTGCCGTCGCCCGCTTTACCGGGCGCCGCTGCGTTGGCTTTTTTGACCAGCGAGAGCTGGGTAGCCGCCAGACCCACGCCGACACCCATGCCCGAGCGGCGCAGAAAAGCGCGGCGGTCCATGGTGGGCAAGGCATTGCTCAGGCCCCGGGAAAGGCTCTGCACAAAACGGGATGAACCGGCGCCTTGGGCATGGACAAGATGGGTTTTTTTCGTGAGCAGCATGGGCTCTCCGTGAAGGTTAAGGGTGTCGGGTCGGGAAATGCAAAAGCTCAGATCAGGGTGGTCTTGTAGTAACGCTTAACGTGTTCTGAAAGGCTGTAACCACCACCTTTTTCAGGGGCTGGCTTGAGCGCCGGCTGCGCCAGCTCGGGCAGGGTCACACCAGGCATGGCCACCACGGCCGCGGCGGCTGCGCCGGTAGCGGCAGCACCCGCAAAAAAACCGCGTCGGGAAGGCTTGGATTGGCTGTCTTGCATGGTTTCTCCACTAAGGGTATGAAGTCGATCTCATAGGATATTACGCCAAGCTGGTGCGCTCAAGGCCAAAACAAGCACGGCAATGTCATCAATACTAGGGAAAACACTAGGCAATCATCCTGTTTTCGCACCATTTTGATGTGGATGCTGAGGTTCAAGGCGAGCGCAAGGAATGCCTTAGCTCAGCATGTCAAAGCCCTGCGCCTCCACACTGGTGAAAGCCTGGGTGAAGCCGGCAAGGCTCAGGTAAAACCGGGCCTTGGGGTGAGCAGACACTGCCTCGCACATCTGCTGCGCCCAGGGCTGAAGATGACGGGTGAAAAACTCCCGCTGGCGCGTCAGGTTGGCCACGGCCACGTCGTCGCCGGCGATCAGATAGCGCATGACTTCACACAGGTAGGCGTAATGGTCTTCTGTTTCCGCCATGGCGTCACCACGCGTCAGGCCCAGTTCAGCCAGATCAGTGCGCAAAGCCGCCAGCGGCTTTTCGTTCAGAAACCCGCTGAGGTAGTGGGAGCCGAAAAGGTAAACCTCGGGCTTGCCGACGCCGCCAAACAGCGCGTCGTACTCATCAACCACCTCCTGCACCGACATGGCGCGGGCTGTGGCCACAAGCTCGGTCCAACTGGCCTCCAACAGGGCGCCGGCAGCCGGTGCCTCGGTCACCGCCAGTTGCAGGCTTTCGAGCAAAGCCGGCGTCGGTGCTGCATAAAAGAGCGCAGCCAGAACACCGTAGATTTCAGCGCGGGCGGTTTCTTCGTCGAGCGTGGAAGAGACAAGAATGGCGGGCTGCATAGAGTTGGCCTTTGAACGCTGTGGACCCGCCTTAGCGGATGTCTGTGATTTTGATTTCGTTGTCTGCCGAGTAGATGTCTATGACACGGCAGTCGCTGCACATTTTCAGGCGGTCGGCCGCCGCACCCTGGAACATGGCGTGGCCGGCCAGCTTGCCCAGCATGGCCTCAATGGCCTTGAGCGTGCCGAAAGGCTTGGCGCAGCGGATGCAGGCGTAGGGCTGGCTCTCGTTGAGCACGCGCGCCTCTTTGCGCTCCGGAGTGAGCAACAGGCGGGGCTGCAACGTGATGGCGTCCTCGGGGCAGGTACTGGCGCACAAGCCGCATTGCACGCAGTTTTTTTCGATGAATTTGAGCTGCGGTTTGTCGGGGTTGTCGAGCAGTGCACTGGCCGGGCAGGCGCTGACGCAACTCAGACACAGCGTGCAACTGTCCTTGTTGACCAGCACGCTGCCAAACAAGGAGGCACCCGGCAGTTCAATGGCTTCGGGCAGCGCAGCGGGTGCATTGCTCATCAAGTGGTCAATGGCCATGTCCAGCGTGCTGCGCTTTTCCTGGGCCACGGCAAAGCGGGCAGCCACGGCCGGGCCAGCGGCTTTGGCCTTGGCGATGGCCTGCAAGCTGGCGTCCAGCGCAGCCAGCGCCTGAGTGCCCAAGCCGGCGCCGACCTGCACCAGGTGAAAGTGCACGCCGCTGTAACCCAGCCCGGTGACGATGGCCTGCGCCACCTGCATTTGCTCTTTCAGGCCTGCCAGGTAAGCAGGCGCTTCGTCAGTCACCAGCACGGCCACCTGGCGTGCGCCCAGCGCAATGGCGCTCAGCCACACATCGATGCCGAGGCTGGCGGTGTGCCACAAGGCCTGCGGGATCATGCTGGCGGGCACGCCCTGAACCAGGCCGCGTTGGCCAGCGCGGCCCAGCGCGTCGATCGCTTTCTGGCCGCTGCCCTGGCTGTGAAACAGCAGGCTGGCGTCACGCCCGCCGGCCTTGGCGTAGGTGCTGAGCAAAGTTTTCAGGCGCACGCCCTGTTCGCTGGCGCGGGGGTAGGCGTAAGTGAGTGCGCCGGTGGGGCAGACCGTGGTGCAGGCGCCGCAGCCGACGCATAAATTGGGGTTGACCTTGATCTGCTGGCGGTCTTTTTCGCTGCTGATGGCACCGGCCGAACAGATGTCGACGCAGGCGTTGCAACCCACGGTCTCGTTGCGGCTGTGGGCGCAGAGCTTTTGCTTGTAGGCAAAGAACTTGGGCTTTTCAAACTCGCCCACCATGTCGCGCAGCTTGACCACCGTGGGCAGCAAGCCCGGCGTGGCCAGACCCGTGAAACCGGGCAACGCAAAGTAGCCTTGCGGCGGCGCATGCAGCGTGATCAGCGGCTGCGCACCCAAATCCAGCACCAGGTCAAAGGCTTCGCTCAGCGCCTGGGGGGCGCGACCAAAGTCAATGGCACCGGCCACTTTGCACACGGCCACGCAGGCGCGCTTTGAATCGCATTTGGCACTGTCCACCTGGTAGCTCAGGTCGATTGCGCCTTCGGGGCAGGCCACCACACAGGCATTGCAACGCGTGCACAGGTCCAGGTCAATCGGGTTGGTCTTGTCCCACTTCAACTCAAAAGCGCCCAGCCAACCGCTGAGTTGCAGCGCTTGACCGCTGATCACCGGGTACTGGCGCTCTTGCGCGGGCTCAGGCGCATTGCCGGCCACACCCTGCGCAAAAATCGTCACGCTGAGGGTGTCAGACAGCATGGCAGCGACCTGCTCGGCCTGGTCCAGCGGGCCCACGATCAGCAAACGGCCGCTGCTTTTGTAAGTGACGGTGGCCACCGGTTCTGGCTCGGGCAGGTGCGCGGCGGCCAGCAGCGCGGCCATCTTGGGGCTGGCGTTGGACGCGTCACGGCTCCAGCCGCCGGTCTCGCGGATGTTGACGAACTTGATGGTCGAGACGGCGCCCACCGTTTGCCCGGCAAGTTCAGCAAACAAGCGCTTTTCCTGGGTGCAGGCGATCACCACGTCGTCGCCGGACTGGATGGCCTTTTGAAAAGAAGCGGCCTCCCGGCGGCACAAAGCCGAATGCTGCGTCAGCGATTCATTCAGGGCTTCGCCCAGCGCCTGGCTCTTGAGCGGGATGGTTTGGTTGCAGTCGCAAATCAGTGTGGGCATGGTTTTCCTGGCGGGTGCCTTCGGGCACAAAGCCCGGTAGCGGGCTGTCGGGTGGATCAATGTCGGGCAAGGCAACCTGCGTCTCAGGCGCTGAATGTGCCACTGAATCAGCTGCAGGGCCGTTGGCGCTTTCCCGCGCCTGGTCTGCGGCAAGGGCAGGCGTTTTGTCCTTGTCTTCCTCTTCTTCAAAAAGATTGAGAAACTTGGCGCTGGCCATCTGCCGCAGCATCGACAGCGGCAGCGGGTCGGGGATGGAATAGTCGTCGATGTAAATATCCAAGCGGTCCATCACATTGAAGTGCGGGTCTTCAAACAGTTTTTTCATGGCGGCGTTGCGCACGCCGGGCTCAACGCCGCGGCCCATGAAAGGCTTGAAGTCGGAGTCCTTGGTCAACTCCTTGACGTCATCGAGTGTCAAAGGAGTGGGCGCATCTTCCCCACTGCTTTGAGGGGCAACGCCTGCCGATGCCGGAGCTGCAGCCACCGCCCCCGTCGCAGCCAGTGGCGTTTGAACGGTTGGTTTGGCCGGCGCGGGCTCGTCCAGTGGCTTGCCTTGCAGCGCGTCGTTTTTACGGCGCGCCCAGCGCCCCAAAAAACCGTCGGGCCGGTCTTTGTTCTGCTCAGCCATGGTGCGGTCCGCCCGACTTCACCGTGCTGACACGCGCTGGGTTGCCAAAGCGGTCTTGCAGGGACTTGAAACTCTCGGGGCGTTTGCGTCGTTTAACGTCCAGCACATAGTGCTGATCGACAAAGGCCTGCACCCACAACAGCACTTCCAGGGGCGCGGGCACCTGCTCGACAGACTCCTGCGCGTCCAGCCAACGGCCGGCGTCGTGGTAACTCAGAGTGACGGTTTGCGGCACGGCGATGCATTCGCTCGTGATAGCGGGTTCTTCTTCCATACGCCAAACCACCCAGAAGCAGGGCTGCTGCGTGCTCAGGTTCAACTCGTAGCCTTCGGCATCGTCGCTAAAGAGCTCGACCTTAAAACCAGGATACAGCCAGCGCTCTTCTTGGTTGTCGCTGAGCAGCAGGCGCGGCGCATGACCAAAATCATCCTCTTGGGGAATGATCTCAGACAGGCTCCAGCGCCAGGGCTGCCAGCGGTTGTCAATACGCTCACGCCGCATAACCACTGCCACCTCCACAAAAGGACGGCGCAGCCCGGCTTGGGTCTCTGGCGTGTGCAACTGAAAATCAGACATGGGACGCAGTGTACGGCGGCCATGAACCCTGCCTGGCGGCAGGGGCTCAAGCCTGGGACAGGCGGATCATCTCCGCGGCTTTTTCGGCAATCATCATGGTGGGTGCGTTGGTGTTACCGCTGACCTGCCGGGGCATGATGGAAGCGTCCACCACCCGCAAGCCTTGCAGGCCGTGCACGCGCAAGGCGTGGTCCACCACTGCCATCGGATCGCTGGACGGGCCCATCTTGCAGGTACCGACCGGGTGGTACTCGGTGTCGCTGTGGCGCCGCAAAAACTGTTCCGTGCGCGCAGCGTCGTGCAGGGCCAAGGGGTAGAGCATGGGGCCGCGAAACGGCGCCAGCGCCTCGTCGGCCATGATGGCGTGACCTCGCTCCAGGCCCTTGGTCAGCACGGCCATGTCGGCCGGGTCACGAAAGAAAGCCGGGTCAATCAGCGGCGCATCCATGGGATTGGCGCTTTGCAGCTGAACACTGCCACGGCTGTGCGGTCGCATCAAGGTGACATGCAGGGTGTAACCATGGCCGAGGTGCATTTTCCGGCTGTGGTCATCGATCATGCCGGTGCACAGCGCCAGCTGAATGTCGGGATGCTCGGGCCGGCCTTCGGTGGAAATGAAAGCCTGGGTTTCGGAAATATTGCTGGTGATCCAGCCGGTGCGCCGCCGCCGCCATTCCAAGACCGACTTGAGCATGGTCCAGGCACCCGCCATGGAAAAACCCATAGAAGCGTCAGTGCGCGAACTGCGGTAAATCAACACGGTGGTGACATGGTCCTGCAGGTTCTGACCGACGCCCGGCAGGTCATGCAGCGGCTCGATGCCGCGCTCTTTCAGATGGCCGGCAGGCCCGATGCCCGAGAGCATCAGCAACTGCGGCGACCCATATGCGCCACCGGCCAGAATGACCTCGCGCCCGGCCTGCACCTCCAACTGTTGAGCGCCCCGGCGGTAAGCCACGCCGACCGCCCGCCGGCCTTGCATCACTACCCGCGTGGCGTGGGCCCGCGAGATGACCGTCAGGTTACTGCGGCCCGCGTGCGGCGCCAGATAAGCTTGGGCGGCGCTGCAGCGCTCGCCGTTTTTTTGGGTGACTTGGGCGCGCCCCACGCCATGCTGCGTGGCGCCGTTGTAGTCCTCAGTCAGAGGAATGCCTTGCGACTGGCAAGCCCGTTCGAAGGCCGTATTGAGCACGCTGGGGCTGCGCAAATAGCTCACATTCAGCGGGCCGCCCACGCCGCGGTAGTCGTTGCCGCCAAAGCATTCGTTGTGTTCGCTGCGTTTGAAAAATGGCAGCACATCAGCGTAGCCCCAGCCGGGGTTGCCCAGCGCAGCCCAGCCGTCGTAGTCGCGCGCATTGCCGCGGGTGTAGACCATGGCGTTCACGGCCGAGCTGCCACCGAGTACCTTGCCGCGCGGCTGAAAGCCCCGTCGCCCGTCAAAGCCGGCTTGCGGCACCGTGTGATAACCCCAGCTGTGAATGCCCAGGTTGGCCGTGGCGACAAAGCCGAGCGGGGCGCGGATGAAGACCGAGTCGTCCGGCCCGCCGGCTTCGAGCAGGCACACAGTGACGCCAGGGTCTTCGCTGAGCCGGCTGGCCAGCGCGCAACCGGCCGAGCCGCCGCCCACCACCACGTAGTCGTAAGAGGCGCTCACGAGATCAGGCTGCATGGCGGTCCTGCAGAGTCCGGGTTCAGGTCACCGGCGCCGGGTTAAAGAGCACCAGTGCATTGTGCAGCTGCCAGTGCTCGGCCCAAGTTTTTTTTCGGCCGCTGGCGACTTCGAGCATCAACTCAAAAAGCTCCCAACCCACAGCCTCGATGGTCTTTTCGCCGGTCGCGATGGTGCCGGCGTTGACATCCATCAGGTCGTGCCAGCGCCGCGCCAAGTCGCTGCGCGTAGCGACCTTGATCACCGGCACTTCGGCCAGGCCGTAAGGCGTGCCGCGGCCGGTGGTAAACACATGCAGGTTCATGCCGGCGGCCAGCTGTAAGGTGCCGCAAATGAAATCACTGGCCGGCGTTGCGGTGTAGGTTAGGCCGCGGGTTTTGAGCTTTTCACCCGGGGCGAGCACGCCGGAAATCGGCGCAGTGCCGGACTTGACGATAGAGCCCATGGCTTTTTCGACGATGTTGGACAGGCCGCCTTTTTTGTTGCCGGGCGTGGTGTTGGCGCTGCGGTCGGCGCCGCCGCGCTGCAGGTAAGCGTCGTACCAGGCCATCTCGCGGACCATGGCCTCGGCCACTTCGGGACTGCTGGCGCGCGAGGTCAGCTGGTCAATGCCGTCACGCACCTCGGTGGTTTCAGAAAACATCACACTGGCGCCGGCACGCACCAGCAGGTCGGTGCAAAAGCCAACGGCCGGATTGGCGGTGACGCCGGAAAAAGCGTCGCTGCCGCCGCACTGCACGCCCACCACCAGCTCTGCAGCCGGCACAGTCTCGCGCCGGCGCGCGTTCAGCCGTGTCAAATGCACTTCGGCCTGCCGCATGATGGACTCGACCATGGACATGAAACCCACATGCGCATCGTCTTGCAGGCAGACCACATCCAGCGCGGTGTCGCCGCTCTGGCGCTCATCGATCAGCGGGATGCTGCCGGGCGGCAGCAAGCGCTCGGTTTGCAGCTTTTCGCAGCCCAGGCTGACCACCATGACCTCGCCGCCGAAGTTCGGGTTCAGGCTGATGTTGCGCAGGGTGCGTATCGGCACGATGGCGTCCGGTGCGTCAATCGCCACGCCGCAGCCGTAGGCATGTTCGAGTGACACCACATCGTCCACATGGGGAAAGCGCGGCAGCATTTCGGCCTTGATGCGCCGCACCGCAAACTCTGTCACGCCGGCCACGCATTGCACGGTCTGGGTGATGGCCAGAATGTTGCGCGTGCCCACCGAGCCGTCGGTGTTGCGGTAGCCCTCGAAGGTGTAACCCTCCAGCGCCGGCATGGGCGCGGGCTTGACGGTGGCCATAGGCAAGTTAACCAGCTCGCGCGCCGCTGGCATGTCGAGCAGCTTTTCATGCACCCAGCTGCCGGCGGCAATCGCCTTGAGCGCGTAACCGATCGGAATGCCGTAGCGCAGCACCGGCTGCGCAACATTCAGGTCGGTCAGCGCCACCTTGTGGCCTTGCGGCACACGCTCGGTCAGCACCAGCCCGCCGGGCAGAACGGTACCCGCCGGCAAACCGCCGTCATTGCCAACAATGGCCACGTTGTCGCGCTCGTGCATCCGAATAATGACAGGGGAGGCGCTGGCTTGTGATGTCATGCGAGGGCTCTGGAAAAGCTTGGGGCGATCAGGTGTTTTTGGAGATGGTGATGGTCGGGAACTTGGCCGAAAAATCCTTGTTCTTGGCCGCGATCGACACCGCCACTTTGCGTGCCACCGCTTTGTAAATGCCGGCGACTTCACCGTCCGGGTCAGCCACCACGGTGGGCCGGCCGTTATCGGCCTGCAGGCGGATGTTGATGTCCAGCGGCAAGGCGCCCAGGTAGTCCATGTTGTAGTCGCCGGCCATTTTCTTGCCGCCGCCTTCGCCAAAAATATGCTCGGCATGGCCGCACTTCGAGCAGATGTGCACCGCCATGTTTTCAACGATGCCCAGGATGGGAACGCCCACTTTTTCAAACATTTTGATGCCTTTTTTGGCGTCCAGCAGGGCGATGTCTTGCGGCGTGGTGACGATGACAGCGCCCGTCATAGGCACACGCTGCGAGAGCGTGAGTTGAATGTCGCCGGTGCCGGGCGGCATGTCGACGATCAGGTAGTCCAGGTCTTTCCAGTTGGTCTGGCGCAGCAGCTGCTCCAGCGCCTGCGTGGCCATGGGGCCGCGCCAGATCATGGCTTCGTCTTGCGCGACCAGAAAGCCGATCGACATGACCTGCAGGCCGTAGTTCTCCATCGGCTCCATGTTCTTGCCGTCCACGCTCTCCGGCCGGCCCTCGATGCCCATCATCATGGGCTGGCTGGGGCCGTAAATATCGGCATCCAGCAGGCCGACGCTGGCGCCTTCAGCGGCCAGGGCCAGCGCCAGGTTAACGGCGGTGGTGCTTTTGCCCACGCCGCCCTTGCCGGAAGCCACGGCAACGATATTTTTGACATTGGGCAGCAATTGCACGCCGCGCTGCACGCTGTGGCTGGCGATTTTGACGGTGACATTGACCGAGACATTGGCCACACCCGGCACCGCCTTGACGGCGGCAATCAGCGTTTTGCGCAGGCCAGCCAGCTGGCTTTTGGCGGGATAGCCCAACTCGACATCAAAAGCCACATCGCCGTCGGTGACAGCCAGGTTTTTGACAGCCTTGGTGCTGACGAAGTCTTTGCCCGTGTTGGGGTCGATGACGGCCTGTAATGCCTGAAGGATGCTCTCTTTGTCTAAGGCCATGGGGTCTGTGTCTCGGTTAAGTGGGGGCGTGTAGTCAGGGCAGAAGTCTAACGCCGGCACCCGGGCCGCACAGGGGCAAGGGCTTGAGTAGCCGCCCCGCGACATAAAATCATCGCTTCCTTGCCTTAAAGCCGACTATGCCGCGCCAACTGTTCGTCACCACCGCCCTGCCGTATGCCAACGGCAATTTCCACATCGGCCACATCATGGAATACATCCAGGCCGACATCTGGGTGCGCTTCCAGCGCATGCAGGGCAATGCGGTCAATTTTGTGGGTGCCGACGACACGCACGGCGCGCCCATCATGATTGCGGCCGAGAAGGCCGGCAAGACGCCCCAGCAGTTTGTGGCCGACATCGCCGCCGGGCGCAAGCCCTACCTGGACGGCTTTCACATCAGCTTTGACAACTGGCACAGCACAGACGCCCCGGAAAACCACGAACTGGCCCGCCAGATTTACTGCGACCTGCGCGATATTGCTTCAGACAAGGGCGGCTCACTCATCGAGCGCAAAACGATTGAGCAGTTTTTTGACCTGGCCAAGAACATGTTTTTGCCGGACCGCTTCATCAAGGGCGAATGCCCCAAGTGCCACGCCAAAGACCAGTACGGCGACAACTGCGAGGTGTGCGGCGCCGTGTATGCGCCCACTGACCTGATCAACCCCTTCTCGGCGCTCTCAGGCGTCAAGCCTGAGCTCAAAAACTCGGAGCACTTTTTCTTCAAGCTCTCAGACCCGCGCTGTGTTGAGTTTTTGCAGAACTGGACTCAAGACGGCAAACTGCAGCCCGAAGTGGCCAACAAGGTCAAAGAGTGGTTCAGCGTGCGCACCAACCCTGACGGCTCAAGCAGCGAAGGCCTGGGCGACTGGGACATCTCCAGAGATGCGCCCTACTTCGGCATCGAAATTCCGGACGCGCCTGGCAAGTACTTTTATGTGTGGCTGGACGCGCCGGTCGGCTACCTGGCTTCATTGAAGAACCTGCTGGACAAGCGAGGCGAAGACTATGCGGCTTACATGGCCCAGCCCGACCTGGAGCAGTACCACTTCATCGGCAAAGACATCGTCACCTTCCACACCTTGTTCTGGCCTGCGATGCTGCATTTCAGCGGCCGCAAAGCGCCGACCAACATCTTTGTGCACGGCTTTTTGACGGTGAACAACGGCGAGAAGATGAGCAAAAGCCGCGGCACCGGCCTGGACCCGCTCAAGTACCTGAGCCTGGGCATGAACCCCGAGTGGCTGCGCTACTACCTGGCGGCCAAACTTTCGGCGCGCAATGAAGACATTGACTTCAACGCAGATGACTTCATGGCGCGGGTCAACAGCGATTTGATTGGCAAGTTTGTGAACATTGCGAGCCGGGCAGCGGGGTTTTTGACCAAGCGCTTTGAAGGCAAGCTGACACAGGCTTTTGGCGAACAAGGCAGTGCGCTGCTTTTTGAAATTCATGCGGCCAAAGACGATTTAGCCAAAGCCTACGAAGCCCGTGAATTTAGCAAAGCAACGCGCGAGATCATGTTGCTGACCGACATAGTGAACTCCTATGTGGACCAGCACAAGCCCTGGGACTTGGCCAAGGATACGGCCAACAACGAGGCGCTGCACCAAGTGTGCTCGGTGCTCATCAATGCCTTCGCGGAAATCAGCCGTTATTTGGCGCCGGTTTTGCCTTCCCTGGCGCAGGCGGTACAAGGATTTGTAGGCACCAGCATGCAAGACTGGAATGCTAAGGGCTATGTCGCCAGCATCCAGCCCTACCAGCACCTCATGCAACGCGTCACCCCCGAACAACTCGACGCCCTGTTCGAGCCCCCGGCCGTGGTTGAAGAAAAAATCGCCCCGGGCGGCGAAGAAATCGCCCCGACCATCAGCATCGACGACTTCGCCAAGATCGATCTGCGCATTGCCAAAATCGTCAATTGCGAAGCGGTCGAGGGCTCGGTCAAGCTGCTGCGCCTGACGCTGGACGTGGGCGAAGGCCGCATGCGCAATGTCTTCAGTGGCATCGCCAGCATGTACCAACCCGCAGACCTGATCGGCCAGCTCACGGTGCTGGTGGCCAATCTGGCGCCGCGCAAGATGAAGTTTGGCGTGAGCGAAGGCATGGTGCTGGCCGCCAGCCACGCGAATGAAAAAGCAGAACCCGGTATTTACATACTCAAGCCCTGGCCGGGCGCTGTGCCCGGCATGCGGATTCATTGAACGAAGCGACCATGACAAAACAGACTTTCAAGTTGGCCGCAGTCCTGTTGGCCACATCGCTTTGCTTGAGCGGCTGCGCTGTTGTCGCTGTGGCGGACGGCGCCGCGTCTTTGGTCGTGGGCACGGTCGAGCTGGTCGGTGAGGCCGCCATGGGAACCGCTCGCGTTGCAGGCAAGGCGGTCGGCGCCGCTGCCGACGCCGTGCTGCCGGCGCGCAAGTGAGTTGGGCAACCCGTCGGATGTGTCAAGCCCTCCCGGATGAAACAAGCTGATTTCCTGGCGACTTTCAGGCCTCGCCTTGTAGACGCACTGGCAGGTTATACACGAGAGCGTTTCATCAAAGACCTGGGGGCCGGTCTGACGGTGGGCATCGTGGCATTGCCTTTGGCCATGGCTTTTGCCATCGCCTCGGGCCTCAAACCTGAGGCCGGTATCTGGACCGCCATACTGGCCGGCGCGATGGTGGCGGCCCTGGGCGGTTCGGCCGTGCAGATTGCCGGACCGGCAGGGGCGTTCATCGTGATCGTTTACGGCATTGTGGAGCGCTACGGCCTGGCCAATTTGCTGATCTCGACCAGCTGCGCCGGCGTGCTGATGTTTCTGATGGGCCTGCTCAAGCTCGGCACCCTGGTGCGCTATGTGCCGGTCAGCATTGTGGTGGGCTTTACCAGTGGCATTGCCGTGTTGATTGCACTGTCGCAGGTGAAGGATTTTCTGGGCTTGAAGCTGGAGGCCATGCCGGCTGATTTTTTCTCGCAGCTGCATGCCATAGGCGGCCACCTGAACACCACCAATGTCTGGGCACTGCTGCTGGCAGCGGCCTGTCTGGGCGGCCTGTTTGTCTGGCCGCGCTTGTTGGCAATGCGCCCCATCAACGCCGGCCGTACAACGCACATGTCGCAGGCGATGCGCGCTGCTGCGCGCCTGCCTGGCCCCGTTGTGGCCCTGGTGTCACTGACGGCGCTAGCCTATTTGGCGGGCCTGCCGGTAGAGACCATAGGCTCGCGTTTCGGCGGTATTCCGGACGCTTTGCCGGTCTTTGCCTGGCCCGATTTTTCATGGGACACCGTGCGCTTGCTGTTGGCGCCCACCTTGACGATTGCGCTGCTCGGCGCCATCGAGTCGCTGCTGTGCGCCAGGGTGGCCGATCAGATCTCCGGGCTGCCGCGCCATGACCCGAACCAGGAGCTGATGGCACAAGGTCTGGCCAATCTGGTGGTGCCTTTTTTCGGCGGCATGCCGGCGACCGGCACCATCGCGCGCACGGTGACCAATGTGCGCGCCGGTGCCAGCTCACCGGTTTCCGGTCTGGTGCATGCACTGACGCTGCTGGTGATCGTGCTGGTGGCAGCACCCCTGGCACTGCATGTGCCGCTGGCAGTGTTGGCTGGCATCTTGATGTACGTGGCATGGAACATGGGTGAGTGGCGCGGGCTGCTGCATTTGCGCCAGTACAGCAGCCACTACCGGCTGCTGATGCTGGGTACATTTTTCATGACCGTGGTGTTTGACCTGACGGTGGCGCTGCAAACCGGTCTGGTGTTGGCCTGTGTGCTCTTTGTGCGGCGTATGAGTTCCCTGTTTCAAGTGACGCAAACCGCCCGCGATGAGGTTTCTGTGAGTTTTCAACTCTCCGGCTCCTTGTTTTTCGGCGCGGTGGCCAAGATCGACCCGGTCATGACGGTGGTTGAGAGCACACCGCACGCCTTGCTGATTCAACTGGACGCAAAGCAGCTGCAGTCGCTGGACCAGTCAGGGCTGGCGGTGCTGGAGCAGCTGCACACAGCCGTGACACAGCGCGGTGGCCGGCTGGTGATCACCGGGCTCCATACCCAGCCGCTTCAGACCATGGACCGCGCAGGCTTTTTGGCCAAAATTGACAGCGCCTAAAATGGCGGCAAAGGTAAATACTCATGTCCATCTTCCGCCGCCCCGACTACACCTCTGAAGTGACCCAGTTCATTGACGGCCTGAAGGCCAAAAAGCCCACGCTTGAAGCCGAGCAACGTGCCGGCCGGGCGCTGCTGTGGGACAAACAGCTGGACCGCAGCGCCGAGCAGGGGTTTCAAGACGGCAGGCTTGAGCAGCAGGCCTATGTTTACCTGACAGGTCAGCATCCAAAGGGTCAATGAGCCTGTGCCGGTATGGCGGCATCCCCGTTGGCACGTCTGCCTTTACAGCCTTTGAATGAGCCGGCCCGGCCCGTTTCAATCACATGAACAACTCATCTCACGCCAACGCCAACACCGACCGGCCGAACGCCGGCGAAGGTACGCTGCTGCCAGCGGTCCTTGATGGCGGGCCAGACATGCCAGAGGTGATCGACCAGGTGGCATTGGCCAAGCTCTACGGCGAGCCGCTCTTTGCCATGCCGCACGACCTGTACATTCCGCCGGATGCACTGAAGGTGTTTCTCGAGGCCTTTGAAGGCCCGCTGGACTTGCTGCTTTACCTGATCCGCAAGCAGAACTTCAATATTCTGGACATTCCCATGGCGGCCGTCACGAGGCAGTACCTGGCCTATGTGGACGAGATCCGCTCAACCAACCTGGAGTTGGCGGCCGAGTACCTGCTGATGGCGGCCATGCTGATCGAGATCAAGTCGCGCATGCTGCTGCCGCCCAAGAAAACCGCTGAAGGCCAGGAGGCAGAAGACCCACGCGCCGAGTTGGTTCGCCGTTTGTTGGAGTATGAGCAGATCAAGCTGGCTGCACATCAACTCAATGAGATTCCGCAGTTCGGCCGGGATTTTTTGCGCGCCCAGGTATATGTGGAGCAGGCGCTTCAGCCACGCTTTCCGGATGTGCACGTGGTCGATCTGCAGGAAGCCTGGCGCGATATCGTCAAACGTGCGCGGCTGGTACAACACCACATCATCAGCCGCGAAGCCCTCAGCGTGCGCGAGCACATGAGCATCGTGTTGCGCAAACTCCAGGGCAGCCGCTTTGTCGTCTTTGAAGATCTGTTTGACACCACGCGCGGCATGCCGGTGCTGGTAGTGACCTTCATTGCCATGCTGGAGTTGTGCAAGGAAGGCCTGATCGATGTGACGCAGGCTGAAGCCTTTGCACCGATTTACGTGCGACTGGCCTATACACCGGCCTGATTTTTTTGTAGTCTGTGCCCGTCATTCGTTCACAAATCCGGCCGCAAGGATTTTTCTGATGCAAATTGTTCACACCATTGCCGACCTGCGCGAGCAGCTGCGCGGTTTCAAGCGCCCCGCCTTTGTACCCACCATGGGTAATCTGCACGATGGGCATATCGCATTGGTCAAACAAGCCCGGACCTTGGGCGATGTCACGGTCTCCAGCATTTTTGTCAACCGTCTTCAATTCGCGCCGAACGAAGACTTTGACAGCTATCCCCGCACGCTGGACGCCGATGCCCAGCGCCTGGAGGCGGCCGGCTGCAACCTGCTGTTTGCCCCGCGCGAAAAAGAGCTCTACCCACAACCGCAGACCTACAAGGTTCATCCGGCCTCGGAGCTGTCGGACATTCTTGAAGGGCATTTTCGGCCCGGCTTTTTTATTGGCGTCAGCACCGTGGTGCTCAAACTTTTTTCCTGTGTTTTTGCCGGCATGCCCGAGGGTGTCGCTGCTTTCGGTAAAAAAGACTACCAACAGGTGCTGGTGGTGCAGCGCATGGTGCAGCAACTGGCTTTACCGATTGAGATCATCGCCGGTGAAACCCAGCGTGCGGCCGACGGCTTGGCACTGTCCTCGCGAAACAGCTACCTCAGCGAAACTGAGCGTGTAGAAGCCGTGCAGCTGTTGATCGCCCTGAAAGCTCTGGGCCAGGCTGCCAAGGGCGCGCGCTTGGCGCAGTTACCCGAGCTCGAAGCCGCCGCCATGCAAACGCTGGCGCGGCGCGGCTGGAAACCCGACTACCTGACCGTGCGCAGACGCAGTGATTTACTGCTGCCGCAAAGCGAAGCACTGTCCAGCGATCCCCTGGTGGTGCTCGGTGCGGCCAAGTTGGGCATGACCCGGCTGATCGACAACATTGAAATTTAAACCGCCGGGCTCAGCCCAGCTCAGCAGTGGGGTCACGCCCCATCAAAGAAGCCACCGCCTGCGACGCACTCAGCTGGCCTTCTAACAGGGCCACAACGGCCTGGGCAATCGGCATGTCAACACCCAGGGCTCTGGCCCTTTGCACCACTGTTCGCGCGCAGTAAACGCCTTCCGCCACGTGGCCCAGGCTGGCCACGGCCTGCGCCAGTGTCTGACCCTGGGCCAGCAGCACACCAACCTGGCGATTGCGGCTGAGATCGCCAGTGGCAGTCAGTACCAGATCGCCCAGACCCGACAAGCCGGTAAAGGTGTCGGCACGTGCGCCCAGCGCCACACCCAGACGCGTCATTTCGGCCAGACCGCGGGTGATCAGAGCGGCCCGCGCATTGAGCCCGAGTTGCAGACCGTCACAAAAGCCACAAGCTATCGCCAACACGTTTTTAACGGCGCCACCCACCTCCACACCCACCATGTCATGGCTGGCATAGACACGCAAGGTCGGCTGGTGAAAAGCTGCCACCAGCGCATCTCGCACACCGGCGTGTTCGCTGGCGGCCACCAGCGCGGTCGGCCGGCCCATGGCAACTTCACGCGCAAAACTCGGCCCGCTCAGCACGCCGGCAGCCAGGTCGGGTGCAATCTGGGCACAGATTTCGTGGGCCAGCAAGCCCCCCCCGTCCGGGGTCTTGTTCTCTGGCGATTCAAAGCCCTTGCACAGCCAGGCCACCGGAACGCCTACCCTGGCTGCCTGCAGGCGCAGCAGCACACTGCGCAAGCCGGCCATGGGCGTGGCAATGATGACCAGGTCTTGTCCGGCCACAGTCGCCTCTAAAGAGCGCGCTGCGCCGCCGGTGACTTGCAGGGACTCGGGCAGCGTGACACCGGGCAGATAACGCATGTTTTGCTGAGTGCTTTGCATGGCAGTGACCAGTGCCGCATCCCGCGCCCACAGGGTGAGCGCATGCGGCGACCGGTCCTGGCTGCTGGCCGATACAGCCAGTGCTGTGCCCCAAGCCCCGGCGCCCAGGACGCAGATTTTCATACCGCGTGGCCTAACGAAGTTGCCCGGACGGTGTGCAGGGCGGCGTTCAAGGCTTAAACAATGATCTGGGGAGCGGCCTGGCTGGCGTCTTCGGCCTGCTGCTGGTACATGGCCTGAAAGTTGATTTCAGCCAGGTGCACGGGCGGAAAGCCGGCACGTTGAATCACGTCTGCCACATTACCGCGCAGGTAGGGGTAGACGATCTGCGGGCAGGCAATGCCCAAGATAGAACCGAGCTGCTCGGGATCGATGTTGCGCACTTCAAAAATGCCGGCTTGCTTGGCTTCAACCATGAAGACCGTCTTGTCTTGGATTTTGGTGTGCACAGTGGCGGTCACAGTGACCTCAAAAATGCCTTCGACCACCGGTTTGGTTTCGACGCCCAACTGAATGTCCACGCTGGGTTGCTCTTGCTGCATCAGGATTTCGGGGGAATTGGGCTGCTCCAGCGACACATCTTTGAGGTAAACGCGCTGAATCTGAAAAACCGGTTCAAGATTGGCTTCTGCCATGGTGCTCTTTCAAAAACGAAAAGTAAGAAGACGTGGGGCCGCTCAGGGCCGAAAAGGATTATCTCAGGCCGGAAAAGGTGTTCAGTCTCAAGCCGCTGCAAGCAATGGCAGCAAACCGCCACGGCCGTCCAGCGCGACCAGGTCGTCGCAACCGCCCACATGGGTTTGGCCGATGAAAATCTGGGGTACGGTGCGCCGGCCTGTGATCTGCATCATGGTTTCGCGCTGGCCGGGATGCAGGTCGACGCGGATTTCTTCGAGTTCGGCAACACCGCGCTGTTTGAGCAAGGCTTTGGCCTGCAGGCAGTAGGGGCAGGTGCCGGTGGTGTACATCTTGACGGTAGGCATGTTCAGAGCTCCAGACTGTTTCAGGCTTTTTCAACCGGTAAATTGGCTTCACGCCATGATTTGAGCCCGCCGCCCAATGATTGAGCCTGCTCGTAGCCCATTTTTTTGGCAACTGCCACCGCGCGGCCGGCACGCGCGCCCAGCGGGCACACCAGAATCACGGGCAGGGCCTTATTTTTGACCAGGCCAGGCAGCTTTTCTTCGAGCTGACCGAAAGGAATGTTTTTGGAGCCGCCCACGTGGCCGGCCGCAAATTCATGCGGTTCGCCCACGTCAATCACCACCGCCTTTTCACGGTTAATGAGTTGCACAGCAGCCGTCGGGCTGAGCTTGCCGGCCGAAGCGCTCTCGGCAATCAGGGGCCACAGGAGCATGCCGCCCGACGCCAATGCGACGGAAATCAGCATCCAGTTGTCGATGAGAAATTTCAATTTGAACCTTTTGAGTGTTGCGCCACAGGGCAATAAAGCAGTGATTTTAGAATGCAGGGCAAGACCGGCGCATACGGCCGGTTGGCAAGACCCCGAAACCGGCGATTTCCGGACATTGTTTGTGACTGTTACCTTAGGCATTTTTCAGCCCTTTTCCCAAACCACCCCATGTACAAATTAGTGCTTATCCGCCACGGCGAGTCCACCTGGAACCTTGAAAACCGATTCACCGGCTGGACCGATGTGGACTTGACGCCCACCGGCATTGAACAGGCGCAAAGTGCCGGCAAGCTGCTCAAGGCAGAAAACTACGACTTTGATCTGGCCTACACCAGTGTGCTCCAACGTGCCACGCGCACACTGTGGCATGTGCTCGACGAAATGGGCCGCACCTGGCTGCCGGTGGTGCACAGCTGGCGGCTGAACGAGCGTCACTACGGCGCGCTGCAGGGTCTGAACAAAGCCGAAACAGCTCAAAAATACGGCGATGCGCAGGTGCTGGCCTGGCGCCGCAGCTATGACATCCCGCCGCCGGCACTGAGCGCAGACGATGCGCGTTGCGAGCGCCAAGACCCGCGCTACGCCAAACTGCAGCCCGCGCAGGTGCCCCTGACCGAGTGCCTGGAGGACACGGTCGCCCGCGTACTGCCGTTTTGGAACGAGTCCATGGCCCCTGCCATCAAGTCGGGCAAGCGCATCGTGGTGTCCGCGCACGGCAACTCGATCCGGGCGCTGATCAAGTACCTGGACAATATGTCCAACGAAGACATCGTGGGGCTGAACATACCCAATGGCATCCCCCTGGTGTATGAACTGGACGCGGCTTTGCAGCCGATTCGCCACTATTACCTGGGCGACGCCGAGGCCATTGCCAAAGCAGCCGCAGCGGTTGCCGGCCAGGGCCACTACTGAAGCTTTCGCGGGCCCATCCTTGCAGTGTGGTGCAAGGCCGGGCGCCAGGGTGTATATTTCTCTTGATTCCTGCTAGGGCATGTGCAACACCTGTTGCCGAAATGCCCGGAGCAAGACCAACCAAGGTGTTTGTATGGGTCAGAAATTAAAGATCAGCGGCTGGATCGCAGTAGGCGCCATGGCCGGCGCGCTGACCACTGTGCAGTTGCAAGCCGTTGCCAGGGGCGCTATGACCCCCTTGCCGCTGGAAGAGTTGCAACAACTCGCGGCGGTGTTTGGCATGGTCAAGAGCGACTACGTCGAGCCGGTCGATGATAAAAAACTCATCACAGACGCCATCTCAGGCATGGTCGCCAGCCTGGACCCGCACTCGGTTTATTTTGATAAAAAGTCCTTCAAAGAATTTCGTGAGGGCACTACAGGCCGTTTTGTCGGCGTCGGCATCGAAATCAGCCAGGAAGACGGTCTTGTGAAAGTGGTCTCGCCGATCGAAGGCTCGCCTGCAGACCGTGCCGGCCTCAAGCCCAACGACCTGATCACTAAAATTGATAACACCTTTGTCAAGGGTCTCACCCTGAATGAGGCCGTCAAGAAAATGCGCGGCGAGCCCAGGACCAAGGTCTTGCTGACCATTTTCCGCAAAGACGAGAACCGCACTTTCCCCGTGTCGATCACGCGCGAGGAAATCCGTACGCAATCGGTGCGCAGCAAAGTGCTGGAACCCGGTTATGCCTGGATCCGTCTGAGCCAGTTCCAGGAACGCACGGTCGAAGACTTCGTGACCAAACTCGAGCAGATTTACAAGCAAGAGCCCAAGCTCAAAGGCCTGGTTCTCGACCTTCGCAACGACCCGGGTGGCCTGCTCGATGCCGCGGTCGCCGTGTCGGCGGCTTTTTTGCCTGAGAACGTGACCGTGGTGTCCACCAACGGCCAGTTGGCAGAAAGCAAATTCACTTACAAAGCCTCGCCGGAGTTTTATGCCCGCCGCGGAACCGATCCGCTCAAACGCCTGCCCGCTGCGCTGAAAAACGTGCCGCTGGTGGTGCTGGTCAACGAAGGCTCGGCCTCAGCCAGCGAAATCGTGGCCGGCGCACTGCAAGACCACAAGCGCGCCACCATCATGGGCAACCAAACCTTCGGCAAAGGCTCGGTGCAGACGGTGCGGCCGCTGGGACCTGACACCGGCTTAAAACTCACCACGGCACGTTATTACACGCCCAGCGGCAAATCCATCCAGGCCAAGGGCATCATTCCGGATGTGATGGTCGATGAAACCCTGGAAGGCAGCCCCTTCGCTGCCTTGCGCACGCGCGAAGCCGATCTTGAAAAACACCTCAACAGCGGTCAGGGCGCTGACGTCAAAGACCCGGCCCGCGAAAAGGCCCGCGAAGAAGCGCTGAAGCGACTTGAAGAAGAATCGCGTAAACCCCCTGAGCAACGCCGTCCGCCCGAGTTCGGCAGCGACAAAGACTTTCCGTTGATGCAAGCGATCAACCATCTCAAGGGTCGCCCGGTCGTGGCCAGCAAAACCATGGTCGAGCGCAAGGCAGAGAACAAAGCAGACTGAGCGCCAACACCGGCCAAGCCTGCAGCCTTGTGCCTGCCATGAACGATTCCCAGTTGCTGCGTTACTCGCGGCATATCCTGCTCGAAGAAATCGGGGTCGAGGGCCAGGCGCGCCTGCTGGCTGCCAATGCCTTGGTCGTCGGAGCCGGCGGCCTGGGCTCTCCGGCTGCCTTGTACCTGGGCAGTGCGGGTGTCGGCCATATCACCGTGGTGGACCCTGACCGCGTCGACACCACCAATTTACAAAGGCAAATCGCCCACACTCTGGCGCGCGTGGGCAGCTTCAAGGCAGACTCGGTCGCCACGGCGATTGGCCAGATCAACCCGGACGTGGTTGTCACGGCCGTCACGGCCAAGGCCGAAGGCCAGGCGCTGCAAGCCTGGGTGCAGGCGGCCGACGTGGTGCTTGACTGCACGGACAATTTCCAAACCCGCCATGCCATCAACAAGGCCTGTGTGCAACACAAAAAGCCGCTGGTCTCGGGCGCGGCTCTGCGCATGGATGGGCAGGTGTCTGTTTTTGACACGCGCCAGCCCCTGGCCCCCTGCTATGCCTGCCTGTTTCCTGAGGAAGAGGCCCCCGAAGAAACCCAGTGCGCCACCATGGGCGTGTTTGCACCGCTGGTAGGCATCGTTGGCAGCATGCAGGCTGCAGAGGCGCTCAAGTTGCTCTGCGCTGCGGGCGAGTCATTGGCCGGCCGGCTGTTGATGCTGGATGCGCTGCACATGCGCTGGAGCGAAATTGGCACCCGTCGCGCACCCGGCTGCAAAGTCTGCGGCACACAGTCCGGCGCCCACTGACAGCGTAGCCAGCTTCGACCATTTGCAGTGCTAGAGCGTGCACGGGCCGTGGCGGCGCCTGAAGTCTCTGGGGTTTTCCGGCGGCAAGCCGGCAAAAATGCCTCGCCGCAAAATCTGGGCGCGCCGCTCTGACTCTGCATAAGGACCCGGGTCCTGCCTGAATCGGTAAGACATGGCGTGACCACGCTGAACCATCCACTGCCCCACGTCTTCACTGGCCAGATAAAGCCTGACCAGGTCGCGGCCGTAGTCGTCGGTGCCCTGCACCTGCACCTGAACTTGCCGTTGAAAAACACGCTCATTCAAGGCATCGCGCGCCGCCACGCCGCCTTCCTGGCAAATTTCAGGCGCGTCCATGCCCAGCAGGCGCAAGCTGCGCGAGACGCCGCCGGCCAAGGGCCGGACATACACCGTATCGCCATCCACCACATGGGTCACCACTCCCGTCCAGGCCGGTAGCGACTGCCCCGGCAGACTCATCGCAGCTGCCAACACTGCACCATGCACAAGCACAAGTAGCCCGGCGCTCAACAAGGCGATAGCTTGCAGCTTGGGCACCTGCGGTGCAGCCGGCTCCTTGCGCATGAACCACAGCGCCGTCAGCTGCCGCAAGAGGTAGGCTTTGCGCAAGCTGCCGATTGCCAACCATTTTCCCCAAGCGATCCTCATCCTGAGTCCTTTTTGTTCAAGATGCATTTTGCGCTTGAAGCAACTCAAGCGGTGATGATCCAGCCCTCGAGTGGATCGACCACTGCGGGCAGACCATAGCGCGTATGACCTGCGGCATGCTGCTGTTGAGCCCAGGCTGCCTGCATCAGGCACAGCACGGCGTCCAGCGAGTCGCCCGTGGCGTCATCAATCAAGCGCTCACGTTGCGCGTGCGTGAGTTTGAGCCGCAGACCCAGCCGCGTCTGGCCGTGTTCGAGCGCAGTCAGCATGTCTTTGCGTGCGATCAGTCGCTCGGGGGTTTGCAGCGCCTTGGCATCGTTTTTGTAGCTGCGCGGCGACGGGCCCAGCAACTCCCGCGCCAACAGCCCGGGATAGCCCTCCAGGGCGATGCGGGACGGGTCAGCCGATGGATGGCTCAGGCCCGGTAGCGAGATACCGGCCTCGATCAGTCTGGGCACACCAGCGTGCAGCATGTAAGCGACCGGCGGGTTGACCCATTTCATGGAACTGCTGGAGCCGGCGGGCACATCGGTGGCGCGGTGGGCGAATTTCCGGCCGGCCGGGCGGGCATTGCAAAAGGCGGCAAAGGTGTCGCGCACCTGCGCCCGGCTCAAACTGGCGTAATGCGCCATGCAGGCGTGCCACTCCAGCGGCCAGCCCAGCGTTTGCACCAGCTCGCGTGGCAGACCGAAGGGAAAGTCAAAAGCGCAGATCCAGGCACGGTCCTGGCGCAGCCAGGCAGAAAAGTCATCGAGTGACTCTATGGTCTCGAGCCGCGCCAGTTGCACCCGTGTTTGCTGCAAGGTGCCGGTGGCCACAACAATGGCTTTGCGGCGGCTGGGGCTGCTAGAGAAATCGCAGCCGGCGATCAGGGTGTCCAAAGCGTCAGGAGCGCCCGACGATAGAGGCGGTCGCCATCAACTCCTGCAGCAAAGCCATGGAGACATTGCCGGAGACCGAATAGGGATCGAATTCAGGGCGCTCAGAGTATTTGAGCAAGATGGAAGTGTTGAGCTTGGCGATATTGACCAGCCCCATGGTCCAGCTGCCAAAACTACGCTCGCTGATTTCATCGTAGCTCAGCAAAACCACATCCTTATGCCGGGGATCACGCTGTATATGACCGTAGAGTTCGTTGACGGCGCTGCGCCCGCCTTCAAGGGCTTGCAGAAAAATACCGCCGCCGTAACAAAGGATGCCGGTGATACCAGAGGCCGGGTTATGGGTTCGCGACTGCGCCAGTATGGCGTCCGTGGCTTCTGTGTTGTGCGGCTCAACAGCGCGACTGGCATAAAGAAGTCTGACCAACATGATGAAAATCCTTGAAAGATAAAAGGTACAAAGCGCTGTCTGTGCGGGTCGGTCGAAGCGCAGCTGCTTCGACACTTGCTGGCAACTTGGTCCTTAGATTTTTTTGGGAATGAGTGCTAGAAATTCACGGCGCAAGTTCGGGTCTTTCAAAAACACGCCGCGCATGACCGAATTGATCATCTTGCTTTCGAGGTCTTTGACGCCGCGCCAGCCCATGCAGTAGTGCGAAGCCTCCATCACAATGGCCAGTCCGTCGGGTTGTGTCTTGGACTGAATCAAATCAGCCAGTTGCACCACCGCCTCTTCCTGGATCTGCGGGCGACCCATGATCCACTCAGCCAGGCGAGCGTATTTGGAAAGACCGATCACGTTGGTGTGCTCGTTGGGCATGACACCGATCCAGACCTGACCGATGACCGGGCAAAAATGATGTGAGCAGGCGCTACGCACCGTGATCGGGCCCACGATCATCAACTCATTGAGATGTTCCGCATTGGGGAACTCCGTGATGGGCGGCGCCTCGATATAACGGCCCTTGAAAACCTCATTGAGGTACATCTTGGCAACCCGGCGCGCCGTGTTGTTGGTGTTGTGGTCTTGTTCGGTGTCGATCACCAGACTGTCGAGTACCCCTTGCATCTTGAGCTCGACTTCGTCGAGCAGCTTTTCGAGCTCGCCGGGCTCAATGAACGCAGCAATATTGTCGTTCGCATGAAAGCGCTTGCGTGACTGCACAAGGCGCTCCCTGATCTTGACCGAAACAGGAGTTCCTTCATCGTCTAAAGCACCGGCAGCAATGGTTGTTGGGAGGCTTGATTTCATGTCCATGGCTGATATTAACAGTCAACTAACTCGAGCGTATTCAGTAGCGTTGGCGGGTCACCAGCAGCGCCAGGCGCATCAAAGCATAGGCGGCCAGATCCAGCAAACGCTCGAACCACGGACGCCGGCTGTATTGGGCACTTTGCAGGCGTCTGCCGCCCTGCATGGCGCCCTCTAAGCGCTCGCGCAGCCCTTGCGCAAAGCTGTGGTCATCCATCACCATGTTGGCTTCCCGGGCGAGCAAAAGACTCAAAGGGTCCAGGTTGGACGAGCCCACTGTGGCCCATCGCCCGTCCACCACCGCCACTTTGGCGTGCAAAAAACCTGCCGCGTATTCATGGATTTCAACGCCGGCCTCCAGCAAAGCGCCGTAGACCGGTCGAGCCGCGTGGTATTGCATAAAGTACTCGTACTTGCCTTGCAGCAAGAGCGTGACTTTGACGCCGCGCCGTGCCGCCTTGATGAGCGCGCGGCGCAGGCGCCCGCCGGGCAAAAAGTAGGCATTGGCAATCACGATGTCATGACGCGCCTGCCCTATGGCTTTGCGATAGGCCCGCTCGATGGTGTTGCGATGGCGTAAGTTGTCGCGCAGCAAGAGGCCGGCGCGCGCGGCCGGCAGACTCTGGCTGCGGCCGGCCTGCTGCGGTCGCCCCACCAAGGCTGCGGCGCGGCTGCGTGCCAGATGCGCCGCGCTGACGCGTCCGCCATAACCGGCCGCTTTGAAGGCCTCCCAAGCCTCACCCAAATGATGGTGGCGCGCACTGTAGCCCGCTTGCACACGCCACCACAAAAGGGCTACGGCTTCAGAAGCAGCTTCAGCCACCGGACCTTCCAGTACGACTGCAAAATCCAAACGGGGTGCGCTCAATTGACCGTAGTGCGGGTCGTAAAAGTCATCAAGGATGTTGATGCCGCCACAGAAAACCTGACGTCGGTCGACGACGCACAATTTACGGTGCAAGCGTCGCCACTGTTCGGGCCACAAAAGGCTCAGGCCAGGCCAGCTGCGGGTCAAAGGAGAATAGACCTGCCAATGCAGGCCGGCTGCTGTGAACTGCGCCTGCCATTCGGGCTGCAGCTCGGCGGTACCGATGCCGTCTACCAGCACTTGAACCGTCACACCGCGGCGGGCTGCACGGATCAAGGCTTGAGCCACTTGCGCTCCCGCACCGTGGAAATCAAAAATATATGTTTCCAGCTGAATCCAATACTCGGCACGGTCCATCGCCGCAATCAGTGCGGGAAAGTACTCAGCACCACCTTGCAGCAACAAGGGCGGGCGCGATCTGATCAATAAAGCGGAAGCGGGCATGTGCAGAGGGTGACACAAATTCCAGACAATGCCAAACAGCCGGCAAAGCACACCGGATTTTCAGGACCGGGTACCGAGAAACTGAGGCAGATGCAAGATGGCTTCGGCGTTTGAAGCTGAAAAGCAAAGATCAGCCGCCGCCCGCCACTCCAGCCATTGCCAGGCGGTGTGCTCCAGCGGGCTCAACCGGACAGGCAGCGCACTGGGAATGCACAAGCCGAACACATGCTCCGTGTTGTGCGTCACATCAGGAGCGTAACGGTGGCGCCAGGCAGGGTAAATTTCATAGACATTGGCGATGCCCCAATCCTCTAGTTCGGCAGGCTGAACGCTCAGGCCGGTTTCTTCCTGCACCTCGCGCGCGGCGGTGTCGCGCAAGCTGGCGTCTTGAGGGTCCCTAGAACCCGTGACGCTTTGCCAGAACTCAGCATGGTCGGCCCGCCGGATCAGCAGAACTTCACTCGCCGGCGTGTAGATCACCACCAGCACCGAGACCGGCAGCTTGGGCGGTTTCATGCGGGGGTTGGCGCGTGGGTCCTGGCCACAGGGCGTGGGCCCGAAGGCTCAGGCCGGCAGCGGGTTGCGCAGGCGGATGTGCAGCTCGCGCAACTGCTTTTCGTCCACCGGGCTGGGCGCGTGCGTGAGCAAGCACTGGGCGCGCTGGGTTTTGGGGAAGGCGATCACGTCGCGTATCGACTCTGCGCCCGTCATCATGGTGACGATGCGGTCCAGACCGAAGGCCAGACCACCGTGCGGCGGCGCGCCGTACTGCAGCGCGTCGAGCAGAAAGCCGAATTTTTCTTGCGCCTCTTCAGGCCCGATCTTGAGCGCGGTGAAGACTTTGCTTTGCACGTCAGCGCGGTGAATCCGCACTGAGCCGCCGCCGAGTTCCCAGCCGTTGAGCACCATGTCGTAGGCCTTGGCGATGCAACGGCCGGGATCGGTGTCCATCCAGTCTTCGTGGCCGTCTTTAGGGGCCGTGAACGGATGGTGCACAGCGCTCCAGCGGTTGTTTTCCTCGTCATGCTCGAACATCGGAAAGTCCACCACCCACAGCGGCTTCCAGCCCTTGGTGAAGAGACCGGTTTTCTTGCCGAACTCGCTGTGACCGACCTTCAGGCGCAGCGCGCCTATGCTGTCGTTGACGACCTTGGCCTTGTCAGCGCCAAAGAAAATAATGTCGCCGTTTTGCGCGCCACAGCGCTTGAGGATCTCAGTGATCGCCTCGTCATGCAGATTCTTGACAATCGGGCTTTGCAGACCGTCACGGCCCTTGCTGGCGTCGTTGACCTTGATCCAGGCCAGGCCCTTGGCGCCGTAAATCTTGACGAACTCAGTGTAGCCGTCGATCTCACCGCGGCTCATCTCCGAGCCGCCCGGCACGCGCAGGCCGACCACACGCCCGCCGGGTGTGGTGGCGGGGGTGCTGAAGACCTTGAAGTCCACGCTGGCCATGACGTCGGTGAGCTCGGTGAATTCGAGGTTCACGCGCAGGTCGGGCTTGTCCGAGCCAAAGCGGTGCATCGCGTCGTGATAAGCCATCACAGGGAACTCGCCCAGATCGGTGGCCAGTACGGTCTTGAAAATATTGCTGATCATGCCCTGGAACATGTCGCGGATGTCCTGCTCCGCCATGAACGAGGTTTCAATATCAATTTGCGTGAATTCCGGCTGGCGGTCAGCACGCAAGTCTTCGTCGCGAAAGCACTTGGTGATCTGGTAATAGCGGTCAAAGCCGGCGACCATGAGCAACTGCTTGAAGAGTTGCGGGCTTTGCGGCAGCGCAAAGAACTGGCCTTCGTTGACGCGGCTGGGCACCAGGTAGTCACGCGCGCCTTCGGGCGTGCTTTTGGTGAGCATTGGTGTTTCGATGTCGATGAAGCCATTGGCATCAAGGAACTTGCGCGTTTCCATGGCCACGCGGTAGCGCAGCATCAGGTTGTTTTGCATGTAAGGGCGGCGCAGGTCCAGCACTCGGTGCGTCAGGCGCGTGGTTTCCGACAGGTTGTCATCGTCCAGCTGAAAGGGCGGCGTCACGCTGGGGTTGAGCACGGTGAGTTCGTGGCACAGCACTTCAATCTTGCCGCTTTTGAGGTTGTCGTTGACAGTGCCCTCGGGGCGGGCACGAACCAGACCCTTGATCTGAACACAGAACTCGTTGCGTACGCCTTCAGCAGTTTTGAACATATCGGCGCGGTCCGGGTCACAGACCACCTGCACATAACCTTCACGGTCGCGCAGGTCAATGAAGATCACTCCGCCATGGTCACGGCGGCGGTTCACCCAGCCGCACAAGCTGACCGTCTGGCCCATCAAGGCGTCGGTGACCAGGCCGCAATAGTGGGAGCGCATTTGGGAGGCGATGGACATACGGGTTTACTTCTCGGTTAACAATTCAGGCGAAACGGGCGACGCAGCGTCCGGCCAAAAATCAGGACAGTTTTTTAGGGGGGGTGTTGCCAGGAGAGACCACGCCCATGGAAATCACATAGGTCAGTGCTTCATCAACGCTCATCTGAAGCTCAATGCAGTCGCTGGCCTTGAACATGACAAAGTAGCCGCCGGTCGGATTCGGAGTGGTGGGCACATACACACTGAGGTAGTCTGTGCCCAGGTGGTTGACCACATCACCGCCCGGCGTGCCGGTCTGAAAGCCAATGGTCCAGACGCCCTCACGCGGCCACTGCACCAGCACTGCTTTGCGAAATGCATTGCCATTTTCGGAGAACAAAGTGTCCGAGACCTGTTTGACGCTGGAGTAAATCGAACGGACGATGGGGATTCGGCCGAGCAGCGCATCCCACCAACCAACCAGCTTGCGGCCCAAGAAGTTACTTGCCACAGCCCCGATCAGCAGAACGATACCTAGAGCCAGCAAGACGCCAAAGCCCGGCACATGAAAACCAATCAAATAGTCAGGATGCCATTGGCGTGGCAGTATTTGTAAAGTCTGATCCAGCGTGCCAACGATCCAGTCCAACAACCAGACCGTGATGGCCAGTGGCACCAGCACCAGCAGACCCGCCAACAACCAGCGACGTACGGCGGCCATCACGCAGAATTACCCGTGTTAAGCGCTGCAGGTGCAGCAGCAGGGGCGCTGGCGGGTGCCGCCGAGCTGGTCGTTGATGCGGTGTCGGCGCTGGTTGCACCAGCCGGGGCAGCTTCAGAGCTTGCCGGTGCCGAAGCGGCTGAATTGCCGCCCCGAAAATCTGTCGCATACCAGCCGGAGCCTTTGAGCTGAAAACCGGCGGCCGTCACTTGTTTTTTAAAAGCAGGCGCATTGCATTGGGGGCAATCACTCAAAGGAGCGTCCGACATTTTTTGTAAAACGTCCTTGGTATGCCCGCAGGACTCGCATTTGTAAGCGTAGATTGGCATATGTTGAGGGGTTTTAAAGTGGGCAAGTGCGCCTGAAAAAGGCGTCAGGATGCAAACCCTCAATTATAGGCGCAGGCTCCGGCAGCTTTCAATTTACTGGGCGGGCAGCAGCAAGACGGCCAGCACCCCCAGCAAAAACCCGATGCCAACGTAAAGCAGGCCGCGCAACAGCTTGTTGGTTCGTTTTTGTTCCTCCAGCAGTTCGCTGAGTTCGCTGCGCTGGCCCGAGACCTGTTGCTTGAGCAGCTGGTGCAAAAATCGTGGCAATGTCGGCAGCAGTTTGGCGTAGCTGGGCGCTTCGGCCTTGAGCTGGGCCAACAATTTTTTCGGCCCGATCTGCTCGAGCATCCATTTCTCCAGAAAAGGCTTGGCGGTGCTCCACAAATCAAGGTCCGGGTCGAGTTCGCGGCCCAGGCCCTCAACGTTCAGCAGCGTTTTTTGCAGCAGCACCAGCTGCGGCTGGACTTCCACATCAAAGCGCCGCGAGGTCTGGAACAGACGCAACAGCACCATGCCAAGCGAGATTTCTTTGAGCGGACGGTCAAAGTAGGGCTCGCAGCAGGCTCGAATGGCCGACTCGAGCTCGTCCACACGCGTGCGCGCCGGCACCCAGCCCGACTCGATGTGCAGCTCGGCCACGCGCTTGTAGTCGCGCCTGAAAAATGCCGAAAAGTTTTGCGCCAGGTACTCTTTGTCGACTTCTGTGAGCGTTCCGACGATGCCGAAATCCAGCGAGATGTAGCGCCCGAAAGTGGCCGGATCCAGGCTGACCTGAATATTGCCCGGGTGCATGTCGGCGTGGAAAAAGCCATCGCGAAAAACCTGGGTGAAAAAAATTGTCACGCCGTCCCGGGCCAGCTTGGGTATGTCCACGCCGGCATCGCGCAGTCGCTGTACCTGGCTGATGGGCACGCCCTTCATGCGCTGCATCACCATCACGTCGGTCATGCAGAAGTCCCAGACCATCTCCGGAATCAACACCAGATCCAAGCCCTGCATGTTGCGCCGCAATTGGGCTGCGTTACCGGCTTCACGCAACAAGTCCAACTCATCATGCAAATAGGTGTCGAATTCGGCCACCACTTCGCGGGGTTTGAGCCGCTTGCCGTCGGCAGACAAGCGCTCGACCCAGCTGGCCATCATGTGCATCAGGGCCAGGTCTTTTTCAATGGCCGGCAGCATGTTGGGCCGCAAGACTTTGACGGCGACTTCACGCCCGCCGGGCAACACCGCAAAGTGCACCTGCGCAATGGATGCACTGGCCACCGGCGTTTGCTCAAAACTGGCAAAAATACTGTCCAGAGGCCGGCCGAAAGCGCGCTCGATGATGGCAACCGCCACAGCCGATTCAAACGGCGGCACGCGGTCTTGCAGGCTTGCCAGTTCATTGGCGATATCCAGGGGCAGCAGATCGCGCCGCGTGGACATGACCTGGCCGAACTTCACGAAAATAGGGCCTAGTCTTTCCAGCGCCAGGCGCAGCCGCTCACCGCGCGGCGCGTTCAGATTGCGACCGAGGCAGACGATGCGTTTTAAAAGACGTATCCAGGGGTTTTTAAAGCTCGACAGCACCAGCTCATCAAGACCAAAGCGCAGTACCGTCCAGACGATAAAAAACCCGCGAAACAACCGGCTCATGTGCCCGCCTGCAGGTCTTGAGAGGCGGAGCCAAAGAAGGGCTTGGGCGCTTGCGCCAGGAAAGTGCGCAGCCTGGCCAGCAAGCGCTGACCGGCATCAACCATGGCGTGCGCAGGCACATCGCCAAACAGGCGGGACAGGTCCTCCTCGATATCCCAACGCAGGTTGTCAGCCAACCAGCCCAGCTCGGCTGCCAGCATCACGTCGCCCTCAATTTTCACCGCCGGTGCTTTGCCTTGAAGCACCGACTGGGCCAGAGTCCAGGGGGCTTGCTCTACGATGATCAGCGTCAGATCTGCTGGTGCACCGGGCGGGGCCAGGTCGGTCAGTCCGGCGGGGGAGATCAGCAAATCCAAATCGAAGCTACCCCATTGCGCGCGGATGACACTGCCTTTTTTCCGGGCCAACCGGCTCTGGGCTTCTTTTTCCTGCATCAACACATGGTTGAGCAGCAGCACCAACCGCTGCTGTCCCTCAGCCACCAGCCAGGGCGGCGGTTGAAGTTGCTTGACGAAAGATTCCAGAAAAGAAAAAGGGGACGATGTATTCATACGTCCCCGATTTTGACGGATAAATGCCGCGCCGACCGGTTGGCCTGCGCGCAAACCTTAAATCATTGCAAGGCCTGTACGCCCGCCACCAGCCAGCCGCCTGCGCCATGACGCGGCTTGGACATGTTCCAGACCTCGCGGAATGGGCTGGGGCCCGCAGATTCGTCTTCGCGGATCATTCCGGAGAATTCGACGCTGGCCAGATAAACCTCCGTCGTTTCTTCAATACCGAGCAGCTGCGCATCCAGGCGCAACACGTCAGTCTTGTTGACCGTACCACCGGTGTGCGACTCACGTTCAGCCAACTGGGTTTTGATCTGATCAAGCATTTCATCGGTCATCATCTCGCGCAATGCGCTGATGTCTGAACGATCCCAAGCGCCTTGCAGCGTCACAAAATTGGTTTTGCAAGCGGCCAGAAAACCCTCAGAGTCAAACCCCGCAGGAACGCCCCAAGTCTGTGCGCCAAGCAAAGCTGACCCGATCATGGAGCCGCCTTGAGCCGAAGTGCCGTTTGCAGCCGGAGAAGCCTCAAAGGCAGTGCTTGCACGCTCCCAGGGCCGGGCCGAAGCGTCGTTACCGACATTGGCAGGGCTGTAGCCAGGCGCAGGGCTTGCACCGGCGCCTTGGAAAGCGAAGGGTGATTCTGAGGCCTGACCGGCGCCTTCACGGCGGGACTTCAGGTAGCGCAAGACAAAACCGACCACCAACATGATGGCCAGGGCGGCCAGCGCAAAGGTCATGAACTGGGCCATGCCCTCGCCAAAACCCAAGGATGAGGCCAGCCAGGCCAGGCCAAGGCCGGCGGCCAGACCGCCCAGCATGGCACCCCAAGGTCGCTTGGGTGCAGCGGCAGCAGGTGCGGCGGCAGGAGCAGCTGGTTTGGCTGCAGCAGGTGCCGCCTCGCGCTGAGTGACATTGGACGACTGCTTGCCGACCGACTTGCCACCGCCCATACGCTTGGCTTCGGCGTCAGCGCCAGTGAACACCATGGCCACGGTGAGCGCGACCAAAGAGAGGGTTGACCAGATTTTCATAATGTCTCCTTTAAATCTATTCTTGACTATTTCAGAAATTCCACCAAAAGAAATCGTCAGATTCAGTCAATCCTTTGGTAATCAACACTTAATTGCAACATGTAAGGCCACCATACCGCCAGAAAGGTTGTGATAGTCCACATGACCAAAACCCCCTTTATGCATCATGGTCTTCAGTGCATCCTGGTCCGGGTGCATGCGGATGGACTCCGCCAGGTAGCGGTAACTGGCATCGTCATTGGCCACCCATTTGCCCAAAAGTGGCAGCACTTTGAAGGAGTACCAGTCATAAGCCTTCTCCAGCGGCTTGGCAACTTTGGAAAACTCCAACACCAGCAATTTACCCATGGGCTTGAGAACGCGGTGCATTTCCTTCAGCGCCACATCCTTGTGGGTCATGTTGCGCAGACCGAAAGCAACGGTCACCAGGTCAAAACTGGCATCGGGAAAGGGTAATTTTTCGGCATCGCAGACCAGGGTGGGCAAAGCCACCCCTGCATCGAGCAAACGGTTACGCCCTTCGCTGAGCATGGCAGCGTTGATGTCGGTGTGTACCACCCGGCCGCTGGCGCCAACCTGCGGCGCAAAAGCCAGCGCCAAATCGCCCGTTCCGCCGGCGATGTCGAGCACCGACTGGCCCTCGTGCACATCGGCCACTTTGACTGTATAGGCCTTCCAGACGCGGTGCAGGCCGGCGGACATCAGGTCGTTCATGACGTCGTATTTGGACGCCACCGAGTCGAAAACGCCACGCACACGGCGGGCTTTTTCCTGCTCTTCGACGGATTCAAATCCGAAATGGGTCTGGCTCATGTCCTCAATGCCCCGCTTGAAGTGGTGTGGCCAAAAAAAATGAGTTTCATCACCAAGGCCTCAATGGCTGGCGCAAGCCGAGCCGCCGGCGGCGCTCATGGGCGCATCACGCTCGACGCCGGCCGCCTGCAAACGGGCCAGGTAATCAGCCCACAAACGCTCTTGCTCCGAGCCCAGAAAGTACAGGTAGTCCCAGGAAAACAGGCCGCTGTCGTGGCCGTCTGAAAACACCGGCTTGACGGCGTAATTGCCGACCGGCTCAAGCTCTAGCAAGGTGACCTCGCGCTTGCCGGTCTGCAGCACTTCCTGGCCGGGCCCGTGGCCCTGCACCTCGGCCGAAGGCGAGTACACGCGCATCAACTCAAAGGGAATGCGAAAGTCTGAACCATCGGAAAAACCCACCTGCAGCTGCCTTGACTGGCTGTGCACCGTGATGGCCGAGGGTGTCGGAGCACCTGCTTGTAGTCCTGCCATGGCGATTCTTTCTGTGGGTTAAACCAGCACGCGCTCGATGCCGCCATGATTCGCCGCCTCGACGTAAGCGGGCATCCAGTCCTTGCCCAGAATCTGGTTGGCCATCTCGACGACGATGTAGTCGGCTTCAAGAAGACCGTTGTTGAGGTCATCGCCAAAGCGCGACAGCCCCTGCAGGCAACTCGGGCAGCTGGTGAGAATCTTCACATTGCCCTGGGCCGCCACGGCGCCACTGGCACGCAAGGCCGCTTCGCCTTTTTGCAGCTCTTCTTCTTTGCGATAGCGGATCTGGGTCGAGATGTCGGGCCGCGTCACACCCAGGGTGCCGGACTCGCCGCAGCAGCGATCGTTTTTGAGCACGTTGTCGCCCATCAGCGCTTTCACGGTTTTCATGGGCTCCTGCAACTTCATGGGGCTGTGGCAGGGGTCGTGGTACAGATAGCCTTGGCCGGGTGCATCGGTGCGCAGCGTGATATTTTTCTCAAGCAGGTATTCGTGGATGTCGATGATGCGGCAGCCGGGGAATATTTTGTCGAACTCGTAGCCCTGCAGCTGGTCATAGCAGGTACCGCAGCTGACCACCACCGTCTTGATGTCCAGGTAATTGAGCGTGTTGGCCACGCGGTGAAACAGCACGCGGTTGTCGGTGATGATCTTGTCTGCCTTGTCGAACTGGCCGCTGCCGCGTTGCGGATAGCCGCAGCACAAATAGCCAGGCGGCAAGACGGTCTGCACGCCCGCGTGCCAGAGCATGGCCTGGGTAGCCAGTCCGACCTGCGAGAACAAGCGCTCCGAACCGCAGCCCGGAAAGTAAAACACCGCCTCGGTTTCAGCCGTCGTGCGCCTGGGGTCGCGGATGATCGGTACGTAGTCCTTGTCTTCAATGTCCAGCAAGGCACGCGCAGATTTTTTGGGCAGGCCGCCTGGCATTTTCTTGTTGATGAAGTGAATCACCTGCTCTTTGGCCGGCGCCTTGCCCACGCTGGCCGGCGGCTTGGCCGTCTGCTTGCGCGCAAAAGTTCGGAACAAATCATGGGCCAGACGCTGAGCCTTGAAGCCGACATCGACCATGGCGCTGCGCATGAACTTGATGGTCTGCGGATTGGTCGCATTGAGAAAGAACATAGCAGCCGCGTTGCCGGGCCGGAAAGACTTCTGGCCCATCTTGCGCAGCAGGTTACGCATGTTCATGGAGACTTCGCCAAAGTCGATATTCACCGGACACGGCGTCAGGCACTTGTGGCAGACCGTGCAGTGGTCGGCCACGTCTTCAAACTCTTCCCAGTGCTTGATGGAGATGCCGCGGCGGGTTTGCTCTTCATAAAGAAAAGCCTCAATCAGCAGGGAAGTCGCCAGAATTTTGTTGCGCGGGCTGTAAAGCAGGTTAGCGCGCGGCACGTGGGTGGCGCACACCGGCTTGCACTTGCCGCAGCGCAGGCAGTCCTTGATGCTGTGGGCAATGTCACCAATGTCCGACTGCTGCATGATCAGCGACTCATGACCCATCAGCCCGAAGCTGGGGGTGTAGGCGTTGGTCAAATCAGCCGGAAAAGCCGCGTCGCGCAGCAGCTTGCCTTTGTTGAACCTGCCTTCGGGGTCTACACGCAGCTTGTAGTCCGTGAAGGGCTGCAGTTCGGCTTCGGTCAAAAAGTCCAGCTTGGTGATGCCGATGCCGTGCTCGCCGGATATGACGCCGTCGAGCGAGCGCGCCAGCACCATGATGCGGGCGACGGCGCGGTGCGCAGTCTGCAGCATGTCGTAGTTGTCGCTGTTGACGGGGAGGTTGGTGTGTACGTTGCCGTCCCCGGCGTGCATGTGCAACGCGATCCAGACGCGGCCTTTGAGCACCCGGGCATGAATGGCGCTGCACTCATCCAGGATGGGCTGAAAAGCCGCGCCATTGAAAACTGCCTGCAGCGGCAAGCGCAGCTGGGTTTTCCAGCTGGCGCGCAAGGAGTGGTCTTGCAATTGTGCAAACAAGGGCTCGACCTGATCGAGCCAGCCGCGCCACAAGCTGCGCACCTCCCGCACCAGGCTAAGCGCCTGCGACACGCGGTCTTCGAGCAACTCAGCCGAAGGAATTTCATTGGCATCGTCTGACTTGCCCAGTGGCAACTGGCCTTGGGTGAAAAAAGCCTCGAGCGCATCGCACAGCTCGAGTTTGTTGGCCAGGCTGAGTTCGATATTGATGCGCTCGATGCCGTCCGAATACTCTGCCAGGCGCGGCAACGGAATCACCACGTCTTCATTGATCTTGAAGGCGTTGGTGTGGCGCGAGATGGCCGCTGTCCGCTTGCGGTCCAACCAGAATTTTTTGCGCGCATCGGCGCTGATGGCAATGAACCCCTCGCCAGCACGCGAGTTGGAAATCCGCACCACTTCAGAGGCGGCACGCGCCACCACATCGGCATCGTCACCGGCAATGTCACCCACCAGCACCATCTTGGGCAGTCCGCCGCGCTTGGACTTGGTGGCGTAACCGACGGCTTTGAGGTAGCGGTCATCCAGGTGTTCAAAGCCGGCCAGGATGGCACCGCCGCGCTTTTGCTCGGCGAACATGAAGTCCTTGATCTCGACGATGCTGGGCACTGCGTCCTTGGCGTTGCCAAAAAACTCCAGGCACACCGTGCGCATGTGCGCCGGCATTTTGTGCACGATCCAGCGGGCGCTGGTGATCAGGCCGTCACAGCCTTCTTTCTGGATACCGGGCAAGCCGCTGAGGAACTTGTCGGTGACGTCCTTGCCCAGGCCTTCTTTGCGAAAACTATTGCCCGGGATGTCCATGCGTTCGGTGCGGATCGGCGTCTTGCCGTCAGCCTCAAAATAATTGAGCTCGAAACTGGCCATTTCGACATCGTGAATTTTGCCGAGGTTATGGTTCAGCCGAACCACTTCCAGCCATTGCGCGTCGGGCGTGACCATGCGCCAGGACGCCAGGTTGTCCAGGGCCGTGCCCCACAGCACGGCTTTTTTGCCGCCCGCGTTCATGGCAATGTTGCCGCCTATGCAAGAGGCTTCGGCCGAGGTTGGGTCGACCGCAAAGACAAAACCGGCCCGGTCGGCCATGTCAGCCACGCGCTGTGTGACCACGCCCGCTTCGGTCCAAATGGTGGGGACAGGTTCGGCCAGACCCGGCAGCATGACTTTTTGCACCTCGGTCATGGCTTCGAGTTTTTCGGTGTTGATCACCGCTGACTTCCAGGTCAGGGGAATGGCGCCGCCGGTGTAGCCTGTGCCGCCGCCACGCGGCACGATCGTCAGGCCCAGCTCGATGCAGGCCTTCACCATGCCGGCCATTTCGACTTCGGTGTCAGGGGTCAGCACCACAAACGGGTACTCGACGCGCCAGTCGGTCGCGTCGGTCACATGCGAGACACGCGACAAACCGTCGAACTTGATGTTGTCTTTTTGCGTGCACTTGCCCAGCTTACGTTGCGTCTGGCGCCGCAGCTCAGTCATGGCCTGGAAAGAGGCAGAAAAGCGCTCTACAGCCGCGCGCGCCAAGACCAGCAACTCGCCCACGATCAGGTCGCGGTCGGCATGCGTGTCGGGTGTACGGCGCTTTTCGACTTCCCCGAGCCGGTGTTGCAAGGCCTCCACCAACAACTTGCGACGCTTGGGGTTGTCCAGCAGGTCGTCTTGAAGGTAGGGGTTGCGCTGTACCACCCAGATATCGCCCAGCACTTCATAGAGCATGCGCGCTGAGCGGCCGGTGCGGCGCTCGCCGCGCAGTTCGTTGAGCAGCGCCCAGGCCCTGTCACCCAGCAGTCGAATCACGACTTCGCGGTCAGAAAACGAGGTGTAGTTGTAAGGAATCTCGCGGATCCGGGCCTGGCCCGCCGCGTCGCCCAGCGAAAACTCCGAAGAGTCGCCGGCGATGGCCTGAAATTCGTCTAATGTTGTGAGAGCGTTCATCTTGAAAAATAGACTGACAAGGAGGGAGAGCCGCCCTGAACACCGATGTTAACGCAGTGCTTTGCAAGTGCGGGGCGCTGAAGAGGCTGGCCTCATGGAAATCACGGTTGTTGGCTGCCGCCAATCGCAGTTCAAACAACTGTCACAAACGAACCATAGACTGATCAGGTCGACTTTTAAAACCTGAAAGGATTTCTCATGAAGATCAGTTTCACCGCCTTGGCGCTCGCAGCAAGCGCACTTTTCACCCCTCACACCGCGTTGGCCCAGACCGAAATTCAATGGTGGCATTCCATGTCAGGCGCCTTGGGCGACTGGGTGGGCGACATCGCCAATGACTTCAACAGCAAACAAAAAGATTACAAAATTGTGCCTGTTTTCAAGGGCAATTACGATGAATCCATGACTGCGGCCGTGGCCGCATTCCGTGCTGGTAACGCCCCGCACATTTTGCAGGTGTTTGAGGTGGGCACCGCCACCATGATGGCCTCCAAAGGTGTGGTGGTTCCGGTCGAAAAAATCATGCGCGACGGTGGTTACAAATTTGACCCCAAAGCCTACGTGCCAGCCGTGTCCGGCTATTACACAGCGCCGAACGGCCAAATGATGTCTTTCCCGTTCAACAGCTCGACTACCGTCATGTGGTTCAACCTGGATGCCCTTAAGGCGGCCGGCGTTTCGACCGACAAGCTGCCCCAAACCTGGGCTGAGGTCGCTTTGGCCGCATCCAAACTCAAAGACAGCGGCCACAAGTGCCCCTTCACCACCGCATGGCAAGGTTGGACCCAGTTGGAGAGCTTCTCCACATGGCACAACACCGAGTTGGCCACCAAAGGCAACGGCATGAAGGGCATGGACGCCCGCTTGGTTCTCAACTCGCCTTTGCATGTGCGCCACATTGAGAACTTGGGGATCATGGCCCAACAAGGCTTGTTCATCTACAAGGGTCGCGCCGGTGCTGCTGGCGCTACATTTGAGTCTGGTGAGTGCGCCATGTACACCAACTCGTCGGCTGCCTACGCCGGCATCAGCAAAAACGCCAAGTTCAAGTTCGCTGTAGGCACCTTGCCTTATTACCCCGATGTGCCCGGAGCGCCTCAGAACACCGTGATCGGTGGCGCCAGCCTCTGGGCCATGGCCGGCAAGAAGCCTGCAGAAAACAAAGGCGTTGCGGCTTTCTTCAATTACCTGTCTGACCCGGTCGTTCAGTCGGTCAACCACAAGCGTACCGGCTACCTGCCCGTGACCATGGAAGCCTTTAAGATCACTGAAGAGTCTGGCTTTTACAAGCAAAATCCGGGTACTGACGTGTCTGTCAACCAAATGATCCGCAAGACCACCGACAAGTCGCGCGGCATCCGTTTGGGCAACTATGTGCAGATCCGCACCATTGAAGACGAAGAACTCGAGCAAGTCTGGGCAGGCAAGAAGACTGCCAAAGAAGCCTTGGACAGCATCGTCAAGCGCGGTAATGAATTGCTTGTGAAGTTTGAAAAAGCCAACAAGCCCTGATTGTTTCGGTCTTTTTTAGAGGCAAGCCAGTTGGCGTTCGCGTCAACTGGCTTGATTGATTTTGAGCAGCGATAAAAAAGTTCTTTTCCGCTCGAGCTGGTTGCCTTGGGTGCTGATCGCACCCCAAGGTTTCATCATTTTGGCGTTCTTCTTTTGGCCGGCGGGCCAAGCTTTGTTGCAGTCGTTTCAACAATCCGACGCCTTTGGCATGTCGGTGGAGTGGAGCGGCCTGGATAATTTTGCCGCCTTGTGGCGTGATGACACCTACCTGGCTTCTTTCAAAACCACGGCCTTGTTTTCGGTCTTGGTGGCTGGCTTGGGTATTTCGATCTCATTGGTCCTGGCATTTTTTGCCGACCGCGTGGTGCGCGGCATGTGGATTTACCGCAGCCTGTTGATCTTGCCCTATGCGGTCGCGCCTGTTGTGGCAGGCGTGTTGTGGTTGTTTTTATTTTCGCCTTCTGTGGGTTTGGTGGCCTATGTGCTCGAGAAAATCGGAATCGAATGGAACATCTTGCTCAACAGCACGCACGCGATGACCTTGGTGGTGATCGCCTCGGTCTGGAAGCAGATCTCCTACAACTTCTTGTTCTTTTTGGCGGGTTTTCAAAGCATTCCCAAGTCCTTGGTCGAAGCTGCGGCCATTGATGGCGCAAGCGTTTGGCAGCGCTTTTGGACGGTACAGTTGCCTCTCCTGACACCCACCACGTTTTTCTTGCTGGTGGTCAACACGGTTTACGCCTTTTTTGAAACCTTTGGGATCATTGACGCCACGACTCGGGGCGGCCCAGGCCAGGAAACAGCCATCTTGGTTTACAAGGTTTACTTTGACGGCTTTAAAGCTATGGACCTGGGTGGCTCGGCCGCGCAGTCGGTGGTGTTGATGACGATTGTGATTGGCCTGACAGTGCTGCAATTTCGCTACATTGAGCGCAAGGTGAATTACTGACATGGTTGAACGTCACCGCTTTTTGGACTTCATCTCTCACAGCCTGCTGGTTTTGGGCGTTTTGGTCATCGTGTTCCCTATTTACTTGGCCTTTGTCGGATCGACCCATTCAGCACAGGAGATGGCCCAGTCGCCCATTCCGATCTGGTTTGGCCACGACGCAGTCAACAACTACCGCGCCATCTTGCTGGGAGAAGGCCCCGGAGTGACCAGCCAGGTTCCTGTGGCGAGGATGATGTGGGTCAGCCTTGTCACAGCTTTGAGTATTGCCTTTGGCAAAATCGTTATCTCATTGCTCAGCGCATTTGCCATTGTTTATTTCAATTTCCCGTTTCGCAAAGCGGTGTTCTGGGGCATCTTTATCACCTTAATGCTACCGGTGGAAGTGCGGATTGTGCCCACCTACAAAGTGGTCGCCGACTTCGGGATGATCAACAGTTTTGCAGGTTTGACCATCCCGCTCATTGCCTCGGCTACGGCCACTTTTTTGTTCCGGCAGTTTTTCATGACTGTGCCCGATGAGCTAACCGAAGCAGCCAAGATGGACGGCGCCTCGCCCATGCGCTTTTTCTGGGACGTGCTGCTGCCCTTGTCGCGCACCAGCATCGCGGCTTTATTTGTGATCCAGTTCATCTATGGCTGGAACCAATACCTTTGGCCCTTGCTCATGAGTACCGAAGAACGCATGTACCCCATCGTCATGGGTATACGCAGCATGACCGCAGGGGCCGACTCGCAAGTGGAGTGGAACCTGGTCATGGCAACAGCAATTTTGGCTGTGCTACCACCCGCTTTGGTTGTGGTGCTGATGCAGAAATGGTTCGTCAAGGGCCTGGTCGATACCGAGAAATAACATGGCTTCCATCACTTTATCTCACCTCCAAAAAACCTATGGCACAGGCGCCAAGGGCAATACCGTCATTCAAGATCTGAGTGCTGAGATTCACGATGGCGAGTTTGTCGTCATCGTCGGGCCATCGGGCTGCGGCAAATCCACGCTGCTGCGCATGGTGGCGGGCCTGGAGGCCATCACTGCAGGTACTGTGTCCATTGGTGAACGCGTAGTCAATGAGTTGGAACCAGCCGAGCGAGATATCGCCATGGTTTTCCAGAACTACGCGCTGTACCCGCACATGAGCGTGTATGACAACATGGCCTATGGCTTGAAAATTGCCAAGCTTCCTAAAGAAGAAATCAAGGCCCGGGTGGACAAGGCTGCAGGCATTTTGGAGCTGTTGCATCTGCTGCACAGAAAGCCACGAGAGTTATCCGGCGGCCAACGCCAGCGCGTGGCCATGGGCCGTGCCATTGTGCGACAGCCGCAGGTGTTTTTATTTGACGAGCCGCTTTCGAATCTGGACGCTAAGCTGCGCGCCCAGACCCGGCTGGAGATTCAAAAGCTGCACCGCGAATTGGGCATCACCAGCTTATTTGTCACACACGATCAGGTCGAGGCCATGACACTGGCTGAGCGCATGATTGTGATGAACAGCGGTCACATGGAGCAGTTCGGCACACCTGAAGAGGTTTACAACCGGCCGGCCACCACCTTTGTGGCCAGCTTCATGGGCTCCCCACCCATGAACCTGTTGAAAAACGTGCCCAACGTCGACTTCGGCGGACCGGCAGGCGCGACCCTGGGCATACGGCCCGAGCATCTGCAAATTTCCAGCAGCGGCTGGACGGTGCAGATTGACACCATCGAGATGCTGGGCGCAGAGCGACTGGTGTACGGCCACTTGGGCGATGAGCCGCTGATTGTGCGCATGGATGAAAGCCTGCCCTGCCCCGCTTTGGGTGCCAACATTCATGTGTCGCCCAGGCCAGAGCGACTGCACTGGTTTGACAGCCAGACCGGCCAACGCCTGGCGGACGCTGCATGAACACCGACTGGCCCTACCCTCGCTGGGTCGCGCACCGCGGCGCCGGCAAGCTGGCACCTGAAAACACCCTGGCCGCGTTTCGACTCGGTGCACGCTACGGCTACCGGATGTTTGAGTGTGACGTCAAACTGAGCTCAGATGAAGTGCCTTTTTTGCTGCACGACGCCTCGCTGGAGCGCACCACCAACGGCTGCGGCATCGCCGGGCAGTTGAGCTGGGCCGAACTCTCGCGCCTGGACGCCGGCAGCTGGCACTCGCGCTCCTACGCGGGCGAGCCCATCGCCAGCCTGGAGGCCGTGGCGCGCTATTGCCTGGGCAACGGATTTGCGCTGAACATCGAGATCAAGCCCACGCCGGGTGTCGAGGCGCTGACTGGCGCGCTGGTGGCTGACGCGGCGGCGCGGCTGTGGGCGCATGCCCCGGCCGGGACCATGGCGCCGCTGCTGACCTCTTTCAGCCCCGATGCACTGGAGGCAGCGCAATCAGCGCAGCCGCAGTTGCCGCGCGGCCTGCTCCTCGAGCAGTTATGGACCGGCTGGCTGGAAACCGCCTTGCGCTTGGGCTGCGTGGCGGTGGTGTGCAACCAGGCGCTGTGGGATGAATCTAGCGTGCGCCAGGCGCGCAGCGCTGGCCTGCGGATGTCGAGCTACACCGTCAATGACGAATGGGCGGCTGAGCGCCTGCTGGCACTGGGCACCGACGCCATCATCACCGACCGGGTCGATTTGTTTTCTGCATCGCGCTGAACGCGCGCGGATGGTTTCAGGCGCGCCAAGCGCGCATCAACAACCATTGGGCGATGGCGGCAGCCAAGGTCATGGCGGCATAGGTCAGGAGTTTGCCGTCTTGCGAAAAAAACACCAGCCCGGCCACCAAGACCAGCACGTTGACCAGCGCCACGATCGCAAATTGCCTTCCCCAGCCCATTCGCGAGGATCTGGCAGCGCTGCGCCCCCCCGGCCAGCGCCGGGCTGCCAGCACCACACACAAAGCCACAAAAAGCGCAGGCGCAATGAAATTCAAAAGATGGTTTGTCAGCAGGTAGGCTGTCATAGTGGATGGCGACTGGCGCCGCAACAGTGGTGCGTTTCGAAATCTGCTTAACTGCAGTTTAAGCGCTCCATAAGGCGTCAATTGGCAAGCCCCAAGGGCGGCACCGCCAAAAATTTATAATCGGTGCATGTCAGTCTGGGCCCTCGGTTTAAACCATCACACAGCGCCGCTGGACTTGCGGGGCCGTTTCGCTTTTGCGCTCGATCAGATCGAACCCACGCTCAAGGGCTTACGCGCGTCCCTGGCCCGTCAGCCTGAAGCAACATTGCTGTCCACCTGCAACCGCACCGAGATTTACTGTGCCGGCGAGCATGCCGACCTGGACAGCACCATTGATTGGCTGGCCCATAACGGCGGCGTCTCGCCAGACCTGCTGCGCTCACACAGCTACGCACTGCACAACGACGAGGCTGCACGCCATGCTTTTCGCGTGGCCAGCGGGCTGGACTCCATGGTGCTGGGCGAGCCGCAAATCCTCGGCCAAATGAAAGACGCAGTGCGCGCAGCAGAAGACGCAGGCACCATAGGCACTACGCTGCAACAGCTGTTCCAGCGCTCGTTTTCTGTGGCCAAGGACGTGCGCAGTAACACCGATGTTGGCGCCCACAGCATCAGCATGGCAGCGGCCTCGGTGCGCCTGGCCGGTCAACTCTTTGAGAATCTGGCGGACATCCGGATCTTGTTTGTGGGTGCCGGTGAAATGATTGAGCTGGCGGCCACCCATTTCGCTGCGAAAAACCCGAAGTCCTTGGCGATTACCAACCGCACGCTGGAGCGCGGCGAAAAACTGGCCGGGCGCTTTGGGGCTGAAGTACTGCGACTGAGCGATTTGCCACAGCGCCTGCATGAATTTGACGCTGTGATCAGTTGCACTGCCAGCAGCTTGCCCATCATCGGCTTGGGCGCGGTGGAACGCGCGCTCAAGCAGCGCAAGCACCGGCCCATGTTCATGGTCGATCTGGCGGTACCCCGTGACATCGAGCCCGAAGTGCAGGCGCTCCAAGACATTTTTCTCTACACCGTGGACGATCTGGCCAAGGTGGTTCAAACCGGCAAAGAACATCGGCAGGCCGCTGTGGCGCAAGCCGAAGTGATCATTGACGCCGGCGTGCAAAACTTCATGCACTGGCTCAACCAGCGTGGCACGGTGCCACTGATCCAGCAACTCAATGCGCAGGCTGATGAGTGGCGCAGCCTGGAGATCAACCGCGCCAGAAAAATGCTGCACAAGGGCGAGCCGATAGAAGCCGTGCTTGAAGCCCTGTCTCGCGGGCTGACCCAGAAAATGCTGCACGGCGCGATGGCCGAGTTGCACGCCTGTGATGCACAAACGCGCGACAGCACGGCCCAGGTCGTCAGTCGCCTTTTCCTGCGCGGCAATCCGCCCAAAGACGGCAACAGCCTTTAGCGGTGACCGCCCCAGCGGCCCGTGCGCCCCGACTTGAAAGCGGGGCGTCCCATTGCGCTTTGCAGTGCTTGCGCACCCCGGTCAATTTCTTGCACAACTCATTCAGATGAAACCTTTTTTACGTCAAACCCTGGACCGCCAACTACTTCGCCTGCAGGAGCTGGACGCCCTGCTGTCGGCGAGCGACGTGGTCAGTGACATGGGCCGCTTTCGCAGCCTGACCCGGGAACACGCAGAAGCCAGCCTGATCACCGCGCAGTACCAGCGCTTGACTCAGCGTGAGACAGATCTGGCTGAAGCCCAGACTTTGCTCAGTGACGCAGGCAGCGATCCAGACATGTCAGCCATGGCCGAGGACGAAATCACTGCGGCCAAAGCCGACATCAGCCGGCTTGACGAGGCGCTGCAACGGATGCTGATACCCAAAGACCCGGACGACGCCAGGCCGGCTTTTCTGGAGCTGCGCGCCGGTGCCGGCGGTGACGAATCTGCGCTGTTTGCTGCCGACCTGTTTCGCATGTACACGCGTTACGCCGAGCGTTGCGGCTGGCGCAGCGAAATCATCAGCGAGTCGTCCTCTGAGCTGGGTGGCTACAAAGAGGTGGTGCTGCGCATCGAAGGGGCAGCCGACGCGCTGGGCATGGGCGTTTACGGCCGGCTGCGCTTTGAGTCGGGCGGCCACCGGGTGCAGCGCGTGCCGGCCACCGAAACCCAGGGCCGCATCCACACCAGCGCCTGCACCGTCGCCGTGCTGCCGGAGCCCGACGAAGCGGTGGCCATCCAGATCAACCCGGCCGACCTGCGCATTGACACCTACCGCGCCAGCGGGGCCGGTGGTCAGCACATCAACAAGACCGACTCGGCGGTGCGCATCACTCACTTGCCCACCGGCATCGTGGCCGAATGCCAGGACGGACGCAGCCAGCACGGTAACAAAGCGCAAGCGCTGAAGGTGCTGACGGCGCGCATCCAAGAAAAAGACCGCTCTGAGCGGGCCGCCAAAGACGCTGCCATGCGCAAAGGCCTGATCGGCAGCGGCGACCGCAGCGACCGCATCCGCACCTACAACTTTCCGCAGGGCCGGCTCACCGACCACCGCATCAACCTGACTTTGTACAAACTGGGCGCCATCATGGAAGGCGACATGGACGATGTGATCACCGCCTTGCAAGTCGAGCGCGGCGCAGAACTGCTGGCCGAACTGGAAAACCGCCATGGCTGAACCCGCTGACAGTCCAAACGACACCAGCAACTTGGACAACATAGCCAAAGCCTTGCGTCACGCGCTCAGCAGCGGCTTGCCTCGGTTGGATGCGCAGCGATTACTGCTGCATTCGCTGGACCGCCCGCTGACGGACCGCGCATGGCTGACAAGCCATGCCGATGACACACTTACGCCAGAGCAGGCGCAAGATTTTACCGCTCTGTGCACTCGCTTAAGCCAGGGTGAGCCGCTGGCTTACCTGCTCGGCCAACAAGAATTTTTCGGTTTGACGCTGGCGGTTGATCCGCGGGTGCTGATTCCCCGGCCGGACACCGAAACCCTGGTGAACTGGGCGCTGACACTGCTGCCGGCGGCGCCTGGCTCGGCCAGGGTGCTGGACCTGGGCACAGGCAGCGGCGCGGTAGCGCTGGCGCTCAAGCATGCCCGCCCGAATAGCGCGGTGCTTGCCATCGACGCCAGCGAGCCAGCCTTGTGCGTAGCGCGCGCAAACGCTCTTTCGCTGGGTCTGGATGTCAGGATGATGGCCAGCTGCTGGTTGGAGAGCGTCAGCGGCGTGTTCGACCTGATTGTCAGCAACCCGCCTTATGTGCGCGCGGGCGATCCGCACCTTGCCGCCTTGGGCCATGAGCCCTTGCAGGCGCTGACCGCCGGGGCAGATGGGCTCGATGACTTGCGCCAGATCATTGCGCAAGCACCCCCGCACCTGGCGGCCGGTGCTTGGTTGCTGCTTGAGCACGGCTACGACCAGGCTGAGGCCGTGAGTCTGCTGCTGCGCGAAGGCGGCTTTGAAGCGGTCAGCAGCCGCCCCGATCTGGCCGGCATTTTGCGCTGTACAGGGGGGCGTTGGCCGGCCGGCGGCAAGGGCACTGAAAGAGCCGGATAATCCAGTCCATGGCATCCGGTTTGCGCGCCAATCCATATCTGAATCAAGGAGCAATGAATATGAGCGATACACAGCAACGCATCGACGACATCGTCAAATCCAGTGACGTGGTTCTTTTCATGAAAGGAACCGCCCAGTTCCCTATGTGCGGCTTTTCAGGCCGTGCAATTCAGGTGCTCAAAGCCTGTGGCGTCACCAAGCCGGCAACAGTCAACGTGCTGGAAGACGAAGAGATTCGCAACGGCATCAAGGAATACAGCAACTGGCCGACGATTCCCCAGCTTTACGTCAAAGGTGAATTCATCGGCGGCTCAGACATCATGACGGAGATGTTCCAAAACGGCGAGTTGCAGCAGGTACTCGGCACGCCAGAAGCCTGAAGGGGCCTAGACCCCGATTACTGCAGTTTGGCGTCGCCGTAGGGCAAATCTTCGGGCGGCGCCTCGGTGGGCACGCGAAAGCTTTCGCTGGCCCATGCACCCAAATCCACATTTTTGCAGCGTTCGCTGCAAAAAGGCCGGAAAACATTGGCCGGCGCATACACGCTGAGGCCGCCGCAAGTCGGGCAGGCCACGGTTTTGCTACGGGGATTTATGTTGTCCATGGTCTGGGCTTTCAGACAGGCCGGCGGCTTTATCGAGCGGCTGCCGCTTGAATCAAGCGCAAAGCGTCAATTCGAATTGCGCGTCATCGGTGTAAGTGTGTAGCCGGTCATCGTTTTCCTTTTGCATCATCCGCACCGACACCAGCAAGCGGTTGGCACTGATTTCAGGAATCACCCCTGTCGCCGAATCCAGACGCAGGCGCAGCAACTGAAAGCTGCGGCCCTGGGGCAAGGTCTGCTGGTACAGGCCACCGGAAGCCAACACCTTTTGCGGCTGTCCGGCGTCGCGCAGCAACTTCAGCAACATGCCAATCGATCGGGCCAAAGGCAACAAAGTGCCCATCCAACGCAGCAGGTCCTCCCGGCGGCGATTGCCCGGCAGGTGCTGCCAGGCGAAATAAGCCGGCAAATCAAACTCGAAAGTGCCGCCCGGAATGCCGGCGCGGCTGCGGATGCTCATCAACCAGTCGTTGTCTGTGAGTGTTTGACCCACCTTACCCGGCAGCGCATTGAGCGCAGAGAAAAAGCCGTCGAGCTGCCCGATCACTTCATCCAGCGCATCCTCAGAAATGGACGGGTTGCCCCGGTAACCATTGAGAACATGCTTTTGTTTTTCCAGGTCTTTGAGGACTTCGGTTTTTAAGTCGGCGCGCCCGCCTACGTCCATGATCTCGAAAATGGTTGTGATTGCATAGTGGTGATCAACGGGTTCATCACGCTCTGCCAGCTCACCGAGGCGAGAGAACAAATGCTCAAGCCGCAAGTAAGTTCGAATGCGTTCGTTAAAGGGATACTCGTAAAGGATCACAGCGCTATCTTTATCGGCGTTACTGGGGCCGGGCAGACCGGCAACCCGCGCATCATAGCCCGAAGCGCTGCGCCACTGACCGTACCAGCGCGGCCAATTCCACCAAGGAGACGGTCTCGTTGTAAATACACAGGTCGGCCGCAGCCAGGCGCTGCGCACGGTCAGCCTGGCCGGCCATCACCAGTTGCACTGCCTCGCGCGTCCAGGCACTCCTTTGCATGACACGGCTGATTTGCCGGGATTCGGTGCAGTCAATCACCAAAACCTGATGCAGCTGAGCGCGCCAATGACCGGATTCCACCAGCAAAGGCACATCAAAGACGACACAGGCGGCACCGGCGCGTTCAGCGGTCAGGGCCTGCGCGGCCGTCTGGCTGGCCACCAGGGGATGGATGATGGCTTCGAGCCGGCGCTTGCTGCCCGGGTCTGAAAACACCTGCTTTCGCATGGCCTCACGGTCCAGCGCGCCGCTGGCATTGACAAAGCCGGCGCCGAATGCGCTGGCAATGGCCGGCATGGCCGCCCCGCCCGCAGCGGTGAGTTGACGGGAAATAGCGTCTGCATCGATGATACTTGCGCCCAATTCGGCCAGCATGGCGGCGACCGTGCTCTTGCCGCTGCCGATACCGCCCGTCAGGCCGATGCGTTGCATGTTGCGGTTCACAGGGTCAAGCCCAGGTCACGCAGCACATCCACAGGACCCCAGACCATCATCAGCAATGCGCTGGCAGCCAGAAAAGGACCGAAAGGCAGATAAGCGCCATCTCGCAACCGGTCCCGGTACTTGAGCACCAGGCCCACCACAGCGCCCGACACCGAGGCCAGCAGGATCATCGGGAGCAAGGCCGTCCAGCCCAACCAAGCACCCAGTGCTGCGAACAATTTGAAGTCTCCGTAACCCATACCTTCTTTACCGGTGATCAGCTTGAACGCATGGTAGACCAGCCAAAGTGACATGTAGCCGCCGACAGCACCCCAAAAAGCATGGGCCAAACTGACGCCGGGGTTGATTTGCAAGGCGGCTGCCACCATGCCGGCCCACAGCAGGGGCAAAGTGATTTCATCGGGCAACAGGGTGCTGTCCCAGTCGATCAGTGCCAGTGTGAGCAGGGCTGCTAAAAAACCGCACCATGCCAAGGCGGTGTAGCTGGCGCCCCAGCGCAGCACACAACCATAAAAAAGCACACCGGTGAAAAGCTCCACCAACAGGTAGCGCAAGCCATAGGCTTGGCCGCAGGCCGAACACTTACCGCGCAAAAGCACATAGCTCAGCACCGGAATGTTTTCATGCCAGGCCAGGGTGTGCTTGCAATGCGGGCAGCGTGAGCGCGGCTGCGACAGGCTCAATGCAGCAGACTCTAGGGTCGGTACGGGCAGGTCGGACTTTCCCAGGCTGAGGGCCGCGGTGCGTTCCCCGGTCAATTCGGCGCAGTCACGGGCCCACTGGGCTTGCATGATGAGGGGCAGGCGGTGAATCACCACGTTCAGAAAGCTGCCGACCATGAGGCCCGACAAGCCCCCCAGCCAAGCCAAATACACAGGGCTGAGTTCAGGCCACATCAGCTGACTTGACCTAATTGAAAGATCGGCAGGTACATGGCCACGACGATACCGCCAATCAGCACGCCCAGGGTGACAATGATGAAAGGCTCCAGCAAACTGGCCAGCGAGGCCAGTTGCTGGTCGACCTCGTCTTCAAAAAAACCCGCTGCTTTTGCCAGCATGTGGTCCAGCGCACCCGACTCTTCGCCGATGCTGCACATTTGCAGCAGCATGGCCGGAAAAACGGCCGTTTCGGCCATGGCCCGGTTCAGGCTGACACCATCAGAGACTTGTCGCTGGATCCTTGCCGTAGCAAGTGAATAAACCGAGTTACCGGCAGTGCCCGCCACAGCGTCCAGAGCTTCCATCAAGGGCACGCCGGCCGCGAACATGGTGGACAAAGTGCGCGTCCAACGGGCGATGCAGGCTTTTTGAAGCAAAGGACCGAAGACCGGCAGACGGAGCAAGGCACGGTCCAGCTTGGCCTGCAGGACCGTACTTTGTTGCCACGCCCGCCACAAAGTCCACAGTCCCAAACCCGACAGACCCAATACCAACCACCACCAGCGTACAAAAAATGCGCTTGTCTGCATGACCCATAGGGTTGGCGCGGGCAATTGCGCGCCGAAAGAAGCAAACACGCTTTCAAAGGCCGGGATGACAAAAATCATGATCACCGCCATCACCACCAAGGCCACCAACACAACGGCTGTCGGGTAAGTGAGTGCGGCTCGAAGCTTGGACTTCATGGCCTCTGTTTTTTCCAGATGTACTGCCAAGCGCTCCAGCAGCAAGTCCAATCGGCCGGCAGCCTCACCGGCAGCCACCAGGCTGCAATAAAGCGGCGAGAAGTAAGGCGCATGTCGCCCCAGAGCCATACTCAGGGCAGCGCCGGTTTCTACATCTGCGCGAATGTTTGCCAGCAATCGTGCAAATCGTGGATTGCGTTGGCCGCGACCGAGCGCGTCAAAGCACTGCAGCAAAGGCACCCCCGCCTGCAACATGGTCGACAGCTGCCGGGTGAATAAAGCAATGTCCACTGGCTTGATCTCCACACCCTTGGCTGGCGCTTGACCGCTGACCTTGGATGTCTGTACACCTTGCCGGCGCAGCATGGCCATGACCTGGTTCTCACCGCCGGCACGCATAGAACCCTGCACCGGCAGGCCCTGGCGGTTGATGCCCTCCCAGTCGAAGGTGCGCTCGACAGCCGGGCCGGTGTTCAGGTGAAAATTCATGTGAGGTTCAGGCTCGCGTTTGACGGCGCATCAGGCATTGGTGCAGCTGAGGATTTCTTGTAGCGAAGTCAGCCCGAGTTTAACTTTGCGCAGGCCCGATTGCCGCAAGGTATTGACACCCTCTAATTGAGCTTGGGCTGCAATCTCCGTAGCACTGCCGTCTCGCAAAATGATGCGCTGGATTTCATCGCTCACGGGCATAACCTGGTGCACTCCCACACGCCCTTTGTAGCCCCGGTTGCAAGCCTGGCAGCCTTGCGCGCGGTAAGGCTGCCAACTGCCATCGAGTTCTGCCGCGGCAAAGCCCGCCTCAATCAACGTTTGACGCGTCAGATCCTCGGGCACTTTGCATTGCGGGCACAGACAACGGGCCAGCCGCTGCGCAGTGATCAACATGATGCTGGATGCCACGTTGAAGGGCGCAATGCCCATGTTGCGCAAGCGGGTCAGGGTGGTCGGCGCGTCATTGGTGTGCAGCGTGGACAACACCAGATGCCCGGTTTGCGCTGCCTTGATGGCAATGTCCGCGGTTTCCAGATCGCGAATCTCGCCCACCATGATGATGTCCGGGTCCTGCCGCAGAAAAGCCCGCAGCGCCACCGCAAAATTAAGGCCGGCTTTGTCATTGACATTGACTTGGTTGACCCCGGGCAGATTAATCTCGCTAGGGTCCTCTGCCGTTGAGATGTTCACACCCGGCTGGTTCAACCAGTTCAGGCAGGTGTAGAGAGAGACCGTCTTTCCGCATCCTGTTGGCCCAGTCACCAGGACCATGCCTGTCGGCCTGCGCAAAGCATCGAGTAATCGCCCCTTCTCCTCGGGTTCCATCCCCAGCGCGTCCATGCCCATTTGCGCAGCGCTCGGGTCAAGCACGCGGATCACAATTTTTTCGCCAAACAATGTGGGCAAGGTACTCACGCGGAAATCAATCACCTGCCCCGCACCCATGGTCAGCTTGATGCGGCCGTCTTGCGGCACGCGCTTTTCTGCAATGTCTAGCCGCGAGATCACCTTGATGCGCGAGGCCAGCGTGTCCTTCAGACCCAGCGGCGGGCTGGCAACTTCCCGCAGTTCGCCGTCGATTCGGAATCGAACCCTGTAATTGAACTCGTAGGGCTCGAAATGCAGGTCTGAAGCTCGCAAATCCACAGCTTGTTGCAGCATTTTTTGCAAAAACGTGACCGCCGAAGCCTCCTCTAGGCTGCTGCCACCCATGGCGCCTGCAGCGCGCTGCAAGCGAGCTTCAGCAGTGGCCATGGCAAGAAATTGCTTTCATGCACGCATCATCACCGGCAGCGCACAAAAAGTAAATCAAAAATACTATTTTTTATTGGCTTTTGGGTAATGCCATTTCGGCCTGCCGCAGAACGGGCAGCGCCATTGAAAAAGCCCATGCAGGCATGGGCTTGGTCAGAAACAGGCGAGATTAACTCGCCGGTGATCAGGGCATCAGGCGATCAGGAAGTCAGCCTTGTTTTTGCCGGCCAGCCATTTAGGCGCCAGGCCGCGACCGCTCCATGTATTGCCGGTCAAAGGATCACGGTACTTGGCTGCGACTTTACCGGTCTTTTTGGCGCCGGCCTTGGCTTTGCCACCGGGAAACACATCACTTGCTTTGAGTTGATACTCTTCCACGAGAGCGCGGACCTTGGAAATCGCTTCGCCTACTTCTTTTTGACGCACTTCCGAAACCTGGTTTTGAAGTGTTTCAATTTGGTTCAGTAGATCTTTCAGTGAGCTCATCAATATTCCCTTTATAAAAGCATTATTCTAACATATTAAAATACTTATTCAGAAATCTAAATTAAATCCCAAATACTTGCCGATATGGCCAATATTCATTGCGTTTTAATAAAAATACTATGGCCAATCTTGATGCCCAGCGCATGAAGAATGAGTTAGTCAGAAAAAGACTTGAAAAACTGCTCGGTTAGGAGCCTTGCCGCTTGCGCCTTGACATAACTACTTTGGCTTCATCCAAAGCAGTTTGTCGCGTGCCGGCTAGGCCCGGCGGTTCAACAGCTGTGCGGCCAGCTGCATCAAAGCCTGGCGGTAGGCCGTGTCTGGCAAGATGCTGAGCGCATCGACCGCAATCTGCGCCTGCACTGCGGCCGTGGCCAAAGTAGCCTCGAGGGCGCCGGTGCGTTGGACAATGGCCAGAATGTCCACCATTTTGCTGGTGTCGCCTGTTTCGATGGCCTGCTGCAAGGTTTGTCGCTCTACCTCGGTGCCACGCTGCATCGCAATGATCAAGGGCAAAGTCACTTTGCCTTCGCGCAGGTCATCCCCCAGGTTTTTACCCATCTCGGAGACATCACCGTCGTAATCGAGCACATCGTCAATCACCTGGAATGCGGTTCCCAGCGCCTGGCCATACTCGGCACAGGCTGCCTCCACCTCTGGTGAGGACAGGGCCAGCAAGGCGGCCAATCTGGCGCTGGCTTCAAACAATTTGGCGGTTTTAGAGCGAATCACGCGCACATACTCGTCTTCGGACAAGCCGGCATCGTGCATATTCATCAGCTGCTGTACTTCCCCCTCGGCGATCACGTTGGTCGCTTCGGCCAGGGTGCGCATGATGCGCATGTCCCCCGCGTCGACCATCATCTGAAAAGCGCGCGAGTAGAGAAAATCACCCACCAAGACACTGGCCGGGTTGCCAAAAGCCTCGTTGGCCGTTTCACGACCGCGCCGGAGTGTCGATTCATCGACCACATCGTCGTGCAGCAAGGTGGCCGTGTGTATGAACTCCACCACAGCGGCCAGATTGAATCGCTGCTCGCCCTTGTAGCCGAGCGCACCACACATCAGGAGCAGCAGGGCCGGACGCAGACGTTTGCCACCGGCGGCGACGATGTAGCGCGAAATCTGGCCGATCAAGGCCACTTCCGAGCTCAAGCGGCGCTCAATAACAGCATCCATACCCCGCATGTCGTCGTCAATGAGGGCCAAAGCGGCTGCGGTGCTTGAAGAATGAAGAGACAAGGAGGTTCCAAGGCAGGTTTGGGATGATTATAGGAAGGCCCGGACAGCTGGGGCAGTCTCGGGCCGGCTCAGCCCGCTCAGCAGGGGCCGAAAAAGCAGCCCGAACAGGGGGGTCGACAAGTTCAAGGGACAGGGGCTATAATCGAGGGCTCTGCGGAAATCCGTCTGCAGAACTCAATAGACGAGGTCTTACATGTACGCGGTCATAAAAACCGGTGGCAAACAATACAAAGTTGCTACGGGTGAAAAAATTAAAGTAGAACAGATTGCTGCGGACGTAGGCCAAGAGATTGTTATCGACCAGGTATTGGCTGTCGGCACCGGCAGTGATATCAAGGTGGGTACGCCCTTGGTGTCCGGTGCAACAGTCACAGTCACGGTTCTTGCCCATGGTCGGCACGACAAAGTGCGCATCTTCAAAATGCGCCGTCGTAAGCACTACCAAAAGCGCCAGGGCCATCGGCAAAATTTCACTGAATTGCAAATCGGCAATATTGCCGGTTAAGCAAGACACCAGGAGTAACGGGAAATGGCACAGAAAAAAGGCGGCGGCTCTACGCGAAACGGGCGCGATTCGCAGCCCAAAATGTTGGGTGTCAAAAAGTTTGGCGGCGAAGTGATAAACGCAGGCAGCATCATTGTTCGCCAGCGTGGCACCAAGTTCCATCCGGGCGCCAATGTCGGCATCGGCAAGGATCACACATTGTTTGCACTGGTTGACGGTCACGTGTCTTTCGCCGTCAAAGGTGCTTTGAACAAGCAAACCGTCAACGTGACACCGGCCTAAAGCGGTTCACTTCGATGGCATCGAAGCCCCGCCTGCCGGGGCTTTTTTGTTTCTGAATGCGCCTGTCCGGGCCTCTCTTGATTTTGTAAACTCGTAACGCACGCCAGCAGCCTCCGGAAGATCGGGTAACTCACCATGAAATTTGTTGACGAAGCATACATAGACATCGCCGCTGGCGATGGCGGCAATGGCTGCGTCTCTTTTCGTCATGAGAAGTACAAAGAGTTCGGCGGCCCGAACGGCGGCGACGGTGGCCGGGGCGGGCATATTTATGCCGTGGCCGACATCAACCTGAACACCCTGGTTGATTTCCGCTTTTCCCGGCGGCATGACGCCCGCAATGGCGAGCACGGCAAAGGCTCGGACATGTTTGGCGCCAAGGGGGACGACATCATCCTGAAAATGCCAGTCGGCACCATCCTCACCGATGCCGAGTCGGGCGATATTTTGTTCGAACTGCTGGTGCCGGGTGAAGAAATATTGATTGCCAAAGGCGGCGATGGCGGCTTTGGCAACTTGCGCTTTAAGAGCTCGACCAACCGTGCACCGCGCACCAAAACACCGGGATGGCCCGGTGAAAAGAAAAGCCTGAAACTCGAATTGAAAGTGCTCGCCGACGTTGGTCTGCTGGGCATGCCCAATGCCGGCAAATCGACCTTCATCACCGCCGTCTCGAACGCCCGCCCCCGAATCGCGGACTACCCTTTCACCACGCTCCACCCCAATCTGGGTGTGGTGCGGGTTGGCCCAGAGCAAAGCTTTGTGGTGGCTGACCTACCCGGTTTGATCGAAGGCGCATCCGAAGGTGCCGGCCTCGGTCACCTGTTTTTGCGGCACTTGCAACGCACGCGATTGCTTTTGCACATTGTGGACATGGCGCCGTTTGACGACAGCATTGATCCGGTCAAGCAGGCCAAGGCCATCGTGGGCGAGCTCAAAAAATACGACGAAGGTCTGTCCGACAAGCCGCGCTGGCTGGTCTTGAACAAACTAGACATGGTCGAGCCCGATAAACGGGCCGCGCTCGTCAAGGATTTTGTCAAACGTTTCAAATTCAAAGGCCCGGTGTTCGAGATTTCTGCCCTCACACGCGAAGGCTGTGAGCAGCTCGTCAAAGCCATCTACCAGCACGTCAAATCGGTGCAAAAAAGCGAACAAGTCCCTGAAGAGGTCGACCCGCGCTTTGCGCCTGCGCCCGTCGCGGGCCTGGATGACTGACCTGCTCAGAGCCTCATGACCACGACCACCACCACTTTGTCGCCCGTTTTAGTCAACGCCAGACGCATCGTCGTCAAGGTGGGCTCCAGCCTGGTCACGGACGAGGGGCGCGGCCTGGATGCCGAGGCGATCGGCCTGTGGTGCAGCCAATTGGCGCAACTGGTGCAAGACGGCCGCGAGGTCATCATGGTCAGCAGCGGTGCGATTGCCGAAGGCATGAAGCGGCTGGGCTGGGCATCGCGACCCAAAGCCATTCATGAACTCCAGGCCGCCGCAGCCGTGGGTCAGATGGGCTTGGTACAGGTATACGAAAGCAAGCTGCGCGAGCGCGGCATTGGCAGCGCTCAAGTCTTGCTAACCCACGCCGACCTGGCTGATCGCGAACGCTACCTGAATGCCCGCTCCACGCTGCTGACGCTGATTCAACTGGGGGTGGTGCCGGTGATCAATGAAAACGACACCGTCGTCAACGACGAGATCAAGTTCGGCGACAACGACACACTGGGTGCCTTGGTCGCCAACCTGGTGGAAGCCGATCTGCTCATCATCCTGACCGACCAAAAAGGCTTGTTCACAGCCGACCCGCGCAAAGACCCCCTGGCCACGCTGGTTCAAGAGGCGCAAGCTGGCGACCCGGCCCTTGAAGCCATGGCCGGTGGCGCCGGCTCCAGCATTGGCAGGGGCGGCATGCTGACCAAAATTCTGGCCGCCAAACGGGCCGCCGGCTCGGGCGCCTCCACCGTCATTGCCTGGGGCCGCGAGCCTGAGGCGCTGGTGCGCCTGTCGCAGGGCGAAGCCATTGGAACACTGCTGGTGGCGCAAACAGCCAAAAATCAAGCGCGCAAGCAATGGATAGCCGATCATCTGCAAATGCGCGGCTCGGTGATGGTCGATGCCGGCGCTGTGGTCAAGGTGCGCGACGAAGGCAAAAGCCTGTTGCCCATTGGGATGACCGCTGTGCAAGGCGAGTTCTCACGCGGCGATGTGATTGCTGTGCGCGACGATACGGGTCTTGAGATTGCCAGGGGACTGGCCAACTACACCAGCGCTGAAGCCAGGCTGATTTGCGGCAAGTCTTCGGCAGAATTTGAGCGCCTGCTGGGCTACACGGGCGAGCCGGAAATGGTTCACCGGACCAACCTGGTGCTCAGCCGCTAATTGGCGCCCGGGCCTCAGGGCTTGTCGCCGCTGGCCGGCTCAAAATTGGTGTGCGGATCGGGGTCAAAACTGGCGCCGGGTGGCAACTCCATGGCGGTAAAAGGGCTGCGCTGCGGCGTCTCAACACCCGTGTTATGACCGCTGCCGTCACGCGCTCTCGGGCCAGTGCGTGCATAGCGACCGCGTTGATCGGCACGCAAATCGGCCCGCGCATCCAGACGGGGGACAAAGCGCGAGAGCTCGGTCAGCGCCATTTCATAAACCCCGCGCTTGAATTCCACCACCACATCGAGCGGTACCCAGTACTCGTTCCAGCGCCAGGCATCGAACTCGGGGTGGTCGGTAGCGCGCAGGTTCAAATCCCAGTCGTGACCGACCAGTTGCAGCAGAAACCAGATTTGCTTCTGGCCCTTGTAATGTCCACGCGCATCACGGCGGATAAACCGGTCAGGCACCTCGTAGCGCAACCAATCGCGGGTCCGGGCAAGCACCTGCACATGCTGCGGATGCAGCCCCACTTCTTCGTGCAATTCGCGAAACATGGCTTGCTCGGGAGTTTCGCCCCGGTCGATGCCGCCTTGCGGGAATTGCCAAGAGTGGGTGCGGATACGCTTGCCCCAAAACACCTGACTCTTCTGGTTGAGCAAGATGATCCCGACGTTAGGCCTGAAGCCATCGCGGTCGAGCATAATCAAACCTCAAATTTTTTAAACTGAGCCCATTATGCACAGCACAAGCCCAAGCGCCAAGTCTGCTGCCGGCCGCAGTCGCCCACCTCTGGAAAACATACCCGCATGAAAGCTTCACAGTTCTTCATTTCCACGCTCAAAGAAGCACCCGCCGACGCTGAAATCGTCAGCCACCAGCTCATGATGCGCGCCGGCATGATCAAAAAGCTAGGTGCCGGCATTTACAACTACATGCCCATGGGCCTGCGCGTGATCCGCAAGGTCGAAGCCATCGTGCGCGAGGAAATGAACCGCGCCGGCGCCATTGAAATGACCATGCCGGTGATTCAGCCGGCCGAGCTCTGGCAGGAAACCGGTCGCTTCGAGAAAATGGGGCCTGAGTTGCTGCGCATTCAAGACCGCCATGGCCGCGACTTCGTGGTGCAACCCACCAGCGAAGAAGTCATCACCGACGTGGTGCGCCAGGACATCCGCAGCTACAAGCAGCTACCCAAGAATTTCTACCAGATACAGACCAAATTCCGCGACGAACGCCGGCCGCGTTTTGGCCTGATGCGCGGGCGCGAATTCATCATGAAGGACGCCTACAGCTTTGACCGCGACCAGACCGCCGCCAAAGCCAGCTACCAAGTGATGGCGGCTGCCTACCGCAAAATTTTTGACCGCTTCGGGCTGCGTTACCGCGCCGTGGCCGCCGACAGCGGCGCCATCGGCGGCGACCTGAGCGAAGAATTCCAGGTGATCGCCGCCACCGGCGAAGACGCCATCGTCTACTGCCCGGGCAGCGACTATGCCGCCAATATGGAAAAAGCCGAAGCCTTGGCACCGGCCGGTCCGCGCCAGAGTCCGGTACAAGCCATGACGAAAACGGCCACCCCCGGCAAGAGCACCTGCGCTGACGTGGCCGAGCTGCTGGCTCTGCCGCTGCACAGTACGGTAAAGTCTCTGGTGCTGGCGACCGACGTGTTGGACGCTACGGGCAAAGTCATCAAGACACAGGTCTGGCTGCTGCTGGTACGCGGGGACCACGACATGAACGAAGTCAAGGTCGGCAAGGTCGCCGGCCTGGCTGGATTCAGGTTCGCCACGCTGGCAGAGATCGAGGCGCACTTCGGCTGCCAGCCGGGTTACCTGGGTCCGGTCAATCTGCTCAAGCCTGTGCAATTGCTGGTTGACCGCGAAGTCGCCGTCATGAGCGACTGGGTCTGCGGCGCCAACGAAGTCGACTTTCACCTCACCGGCGTCAATTGGGGCCGCGACCTGCCCGAGCCGACCATGGTGGCCGATATACGCAACGTGGTGGCGGGTGACGCGTCACCTGACGGTCAGGGCCCGCTGTCGATTGAGCGCGGTATTGAAGTGGGTCACGTTTTTTATCTGGGCACCAAATACAGCCAGGCCATGAATGCCACTTTTCTGGGCGAAAACGGCAAGCCTCAGTTCATGGAAATGGGCTGCTACGGCATCGGCATCACACGCCTGCCGGCTGCCGCCATCGAGCAAAATCATGACGAGCGCGGCATCATCTGGCCGGACGCCATAGCGCCTTTCACCGTGGTGATCTGCCCGATCAGCCCGGACCGTTTTCCCGAAGTTCAAAGCGCCGCCACGGCCCTCTATGAAGCTCTGATGGCCGCCGGCGTAGACGTCATTCTGGACGACCGTGGCGAGCGTCCCGGTGCCATGTTTGCAGACTGGGAGCTGATCGGCGTGCCGCACCGCGTCACCATCGGCGACCGCGGCCTCAAAGAAGGCCACGTGGAGTACCAGCACCGCCGCGATGCCGCGTCCACCCAGGTGCCGGCGGCAGACATTGCCAGCTTTCTCAAAACTAAATTGAGCTGAGAGTCCTTGCAGCGGACTTCAAGGCTTGGGCTGCTGCGCCTGGCCTTGCAGCTCGGCATGGTGCGTTGCCCCCATGAAGCCACGCTCCCGGGCAAACCAAGCCAGCACAGGCACGGTGCCGGGCAACACCGGTTGCACCTTCACAGGCAATGTTTGCCATGCAAAGACCTGTCCTTCTCGCATGGTCAATTCGCCGGTCCAATCAAAGACCTTGCAAAAATTTAAACGCACGAGGGCGTGCGGATAGTCAACGAGCTCAACTCGCCAAGCGTGCACTGCACCAATGTTGATACCGATTTCTTCCTGCAGTTCACGGCGCAAGGCTGCTTCAACCGTCTCACCAGCTTCGAGTTTGCCGCCCGGAAACTCCCAGTAGCCCTCATAGACCTTACCGGGCGGGCGCGATGTGAGAAGAAATTCGCCATTGCTGCGCAACAAAACCCCGACGGCGACATCCACCACCTGACGGCCAGCGCCGCCCTCGCGCGGGCTGTCGGCGTCAGCCACCAGCACACTCATGCCTTGGTGTGCTGGCCGGCGTAGTCGCGGGCAAATTGAAAGGCCACACGGCCGCTGCGCGAGCCGCGCTCCAGTGCCCACACCAAGGATGCGGGCTTAGCGGCCTCAATGTCCGCCGGGCTGACGCCAAAAGAAGACAACCACTGCGCCACGATGCTCAGGTACTCGTCCTGACTGAAAGGGTAAAAACTCACCCACAAACCAAAGCGCTCGGAGAGGGAAATTTTTTCTTCGACCACTTCACCGGGATGCACTTCACCGTCGGCGGTGTGCGTGTACGTGAGGTTTTCGGCCATGTACTCCGGCAGCAAATGGCGCCGGTTGCTGGTGGCGTAAATCAGCACATTGGGCGTGGCGGCGGCAATCGAGCCGTCCAGAATCGACTTGAGCGCTTTGTAGCCCGACTCGCCCTCTTCAAAGCTGAGGTCATCGCAATAGATGATGAATTTCTCAGCCCGGTCAAAAACCAGCTCAACGATATCGGGTAAATCAGTGAGGTCGGCTTTGTCGACTTCAATCAGCCGCAAGCCGCGCGCTGCGTAGGCGTTCAAGCAAGCCTTGATGAGAGACGACTTGCCCGTGCCACGCGAGCCGGTCAGCAAGACGTTGTTGGCCGGCACGCCGCTGACAAACTGCTCAGTGTTGCGCCGGATCTTGTCTTTTTGCTCGTCGATTTCTTTCAGATCGTCAAGACCCATAGTGCCCAAATGCATGACAGGCTCCAGGCTGCCGTGCCCTGAGCTGCGTTTGCGATAGCGAAAAGCCACCGAGGCTTGCCAGTCGGGCGCACTCAAAGGCTGCGGCAACACAGATTCGATGCGCGTGATCAGGGTTTCGACACGCGCTATCAGACGTTCAAACGACTCATTCATGGGTTTAACTTCTGTAGTCAGCGTTGATCTTGACGTAGTCATACGACAGGTCGCAAGTCCAGACGGTATCAACCGCATTACCGCGGCCCAGCCGAACATGCACCAGAATTTCGCTTTGCTTCATCACGCGCTGTCCATCCGCTTCCACATACCCGGGGTGGCGACCACCGTGTTGCGCCACCAGCACATCGTCCAGGTACAAGTCAATCAGCGTCTGATCCAGATCGTCAATACCTGCATAGCCGACGGCGGCCAGGATGCGGCCCAGATTGGGATCGCTGGCAAAGAACGCAGTTTTGACCAGTGGTGAATGCGCGATGGCATAAGCCACCTGACGGCACTCCTGTCCGGTGCGTCCGCCTTCAACGCGAATGGTGATGAATTTGGTTGCGCCCTCACCGTCGCGCACGATGGCTTGCGCCAACTTTTGTGCGATCTCCAGCATGGCCGCCTTGAGGGCGCGGCCGTCAGCGCTGTCCAGAGATTCAATTGGCGGATGCCGGGCCTGATGCGTAGCCACGATCACAAAAGAGTCGTTGGTCGAGGTGTCACCATCCACGGTGACGCGGTTGAAAGACTCTTCGGCCAGCTCACGGGCCAGTTGCGCCATCAGCGCCTGCGAGACACAAGCGTCGGTAGCCATGAAGCCGAGCATGGTTGCCATGTTCGGGCGGATCATGCCGGCGCCTTTGCTGATGCCGGTGATGGTGACACTGGCACCGCCCAGCGTGATGCGCTTGGAAAAAGCTTTGGCCACCGTATCGGTCGTCATGATGGCTTCAGCGGCGCGGGCCCAGTTGTCGGGCCGGGCGTCGGCCAGGGCCGCGGGCAGTCCGGCGGCAATGCGATCATGCGGCAAAGGCTCCATGATCACGCCGGTAGAAAAAGGCAATATCTGCTCTGGCGACACATTGAGTTGCTGTGCCAGTGCTATGCAGCTGGCGCGCGCGCGCATCAAACCATCCGCACCCGTGCCGGCATTGGCGTTGCCGGTGTTGATAAGCATGGCGCGTATGCCCTGCGTGAGGCCGTCATGCAAGCCCAGGTGTTCGCGGCAAATTTGTACAGGGGCTGCACAAAAACGATTTTGCGTGAAAACGCCGCCCACCACGCTGCCTTCGTCGAGTAACAGGACTGACAAATCCTTGCGGCCAGCCTTGCGAATTCCCGCCTCGGTAATACCCCAGCGCACACCCGGCACGGGAAAAAGTTCAGCTGCAGGCGTGGCAACCAGGTTCACGGGCATCGGCTTCTCCATCCATCAAGGTTATTGCATGCTCTCGTGCATGACATCCGGGCTTTTGCATCTAAGCAAAAGATCAAGCGGTCTCAGTTCAATTTACCGTGGCATGCTTTGAATTTTTTCCCAGAGCCGCATGGGCAGGGATCGTTGCGGCCAACGCGTGCAAATCGCTCAGCTGCCAGGGCTTGGCCTTGAGCGTCAAGACCGGAAATAACTTGCACTTCACCGGTTTCAGTCGGCGCGGTGTAGGTCACGTTGGCAATTTTTTCAGCACGCGCCTCCAACTCCTCGGCTGCCCGTTCCAGCTGCTCACCGGACTGTACCTTGATCGTCATCAAGGTCTTGGTGACTTCGTTTTTGACGCTATCGAGCAACTGTCCGAACAACTCAAAGGCTTCGCGCTTGTATTCCTGCTTGGGTTGCTTTTGGGCATAACCGCGCAAATGAATGCCCTGGCGCAGATAGTCGAGCGAGCTCAAATGATCACGCCAGTGCGTGTCTATGCTTTGCAGCAGCACCATGCGCTCGAACTGCACGAAGCTCTCTTCGCCCACACTCTCAACCTTGGCGCTGAAGGCTGCATTGGCCGCTGCCAACACTTTTTCCAGTAGATCGTCGTCGGTGATCGCTGTGGCTGCTGCTACTTCTTCGCGCAGCGGCACCTCGAGTTGCCACTCATCGCGCAACACAGTCTCCAACGCAGCAATGTCCCACTGCTCCTCGACGCTTTCCATTGGCACATACTGACGTGTCAGATCGGCAAAACAACCTTCGCGCAGCGAAGCAATCTGCCCTTGCAGACTTTTTGCGTCCATGATGTCATTGCGCTGCTGGTAAATCACCTTGCGCTGGTCGTTGGAGACGTCGTCGTACTCCAGCAATTGCTTGCGCACATCAAAATTGCGGGCCTCGACCTTGCGCTGTGCCGACTCAATGCTGCGCGTGACGATGCCCGCTTCAATGGCCTCACCGTCCGGCATTTTCAGCCGCTCCATGATGGACTTGACGCGGTCACCCGCGAAGATTCGCATCAGAGGATCATCCAGACTCAGGTAAAACCGAGATGAGCCGGGGTCACCCTGACGGCCCGAGCGTCCGCGCAACTGGTTGTCAATGCGGCGCGATTCATGGCGCTCTGTTGCAATGATGCGCAAGCCACCGAGTGCTTTGACTTTTTCATGGTCGGCCTGCCATTGGGCGCGCAGCCTGTTGATTTCTGTTTCTTTAGCGCCGGTGTCCAGCGCCTCATTGGCTTCCACGGCCTCGATGAGTTTCTCGACATTGCCGCCCAGCACGATGTCAGTACCACGACCGGCCATGTTGGTGGCAATCGTGATCATGCCGGGACGTCCGGCCTGCGCCACGATGTCGGCCTCACGCGCATGCTGCTTGGCATTGAGCACCTGGTGCGGTAGTTTTTCTTTTTCCAGCAGCTGGTCGATGATCTCGGAGTTTTCAATCGAGGTGGTACCGACCAGTACGGGCTGGCCGCGCTCGTAGCAATCACGAATGTCTTTGATCGCCGCCTCGTATTTTTCGCGGGTTGTCTTGTAAACACGGTCGAGCTGGTCTTCGCGCTGGCTGCGGCGGTTCGGCGGGATCACGGTGGTCTCGAGTCCGTAGATTTCCTGGAACTCATAGGCCTCGGTATCGGCCGTACCGGTCATGCCGGCCAGTTTGCCGTAGAGACGGAAGTAGTTCTGAAAGGTAATCGAGGCCATGGTCTGGTTCTCGGCCTGAATGGCAACACCTTCTTTGGCTTCGACCGCCTGGTGCAGACCTTCGCTCCAGCGACGCCCGGACATCAGTCGTCCGGTGAACTCATCAACGATAACGACCTCGCCTTCTTGCACCACGTAGTGCTGGTCGCGGTGGTAAATGTGGTTTGCGCGCAGTGCTGCATAAAGGTGATGAACCAGCGTGATATTGGCCGGGTCATACAGCGTAGCCCCTTCAGGAATCAAACCCATGCCAAAGAGAATGCGCTCAGCGTTTTCATGCCCCTGCTCAGTCAGGAACACCTGGTGCGTTTTTTCGTCGATGGTGAAGTCGCCCGGCGTGATGATGCCTTCCCCGGTGCGGGGATCCGCCTCACCCTCTTGACGCGTCATCTGCGGCACAACTTGGTTCATCGCCAGGTACATGGCCGTGTGGTCTTCAGCCTGGCCGCTGATGATCAGCGGTGTACGGGCCTCGTCGATCAGGATGGAGTCAACCTCGTCAACGATGGCAAAGTTCAAACCACGCTGCACGCGGTCTGACACTTCGTAGACCATGTTGTCGCGCAGGTAATCAAAACCGTATTCGTTGTTGGTTCCGTAGGTAATGTCAGAGCGATAAGCCGCCTGCTTTTCTTCGCGGCTCATTTGCGGCAGATTAATGCCGACGCTCAGGCCCAGAAAGTTGTAGAGCTTGCCCATCCAGCGTGCATCTCGGCTGGCCAGGTAATCATTGACCGTGACCACGTGTACGCCCTTACCCGACAGGGCATTGAGATACACCGGCAAGGTGGCTGTGAGAGTTTTGCCCTCACCGGTGCCCATCTCTGAAATTTTCCCGTTGTGCAAAGCCATGCCGCCCAGCAGCTGAACATCAAAATGACGCATTTTCATCACGCGCTTGCTGCCTTCTCGCACCACCGCAAAGGCCTCTGCGAGTAAATCGTCCAAGCTCTCGCCGGCGCTCACTCTGTCCTTGAAGTTCTGTGTTTTTTCGCGAAGTTGCTCGTCGCTGAGCTGCTCAAACTGCCCCTCCAGGGCATTGATGCGGTCAATCGTTTTGCGGTAAGTTTTCAGCAGCCTGTCATTGCGGCTGCCGAACAGCATGGTGAGTGGATTAAAAGCCATAGATACGTGGGCCCCGCCAACGCCATGCGCTTAAGCTGAGGGCCAAACCTTTATTGAGAGCAACTATTGAGCCTGCGCAGTACACCGTTGCGCTGCGCTAAAACCCTTCATTTTACCTTTGCCGGCCGGCTGGGGCCGCAGTTGCCTGAACGCCAGCCACGATAATCAGGACGAACCCGCTTCAAGCAGCCTTTCATCCCATGTTTTAACGCCCATCTCGCTATGAACGAACCCCACCGGCCGCACCAAGCCGTCAGCTTCAGTCAAGCCATCGACAATTCACCCACCCTGGCCAAACTGGCCACGATGGCGCGGCAGTCCGGTGACATGCTTAAAAGTGTGGAGCGGCTGCTGCCGCCGTCGCTGCGGGCCAGCGTCCAGGCCGGGCCGATTGAGGGTGACAACTGGTGTCTGCTGGTGATGGGCAGCGCGGCCGCAGCCAAAGTCAGACAACTGGTTCCGGCCCTGCAGGCTCAGCTCAAGGCCGACGGCCTGCCAATCCAGACAATTCAGCTGAAGGTTTTGCTTCACAAATCAGCTCTGCGCTGAAAACTCCAAGCTTATGGCACGTGCAGCCAAGCCGGAAAGTAAAAAAGCCTGAACGGGTCAGGCTTTTAAAGAGTGGTGCCGCTTGTCGGATTCGAACTGACGACCTACCGCTTACAAGGCGGTTGCTCTACCAACTGAGCTAAAGCGGCACAGGTAATAGTTTACTTCACCCGCTTAAGGGATGGGCGCAGGCCCTGAGGAGTTTTTGGTGGTTCCGGCGAGTCGTTGTTGCCTGGGTCGCTGCCGGGAGTGGCAGCAGTCTCTGGCACAAGCTGCATCAAGCGGGTTTCGGCCGGACCGTCTTGCGCAGACAAGGCTGCAGAAAAACCCGGGGTTAAGTTGTTGGCAGCAGTTTGCTGCTCAGGGGCCGGAAATGCCATACCTTGGCCGTTTTCTCGCGCGTAAATCGCAATCACCCGCTCAATCGGCACAATGATTTCGCGAGCACTCCCGGAGAACCGGGCTTTGAACTCAATGAATTCATTGCCAAGCTTGAGCGAACTGGTGGCATCAAAACTGATGTTCAAGACGATCTCGTTGTTCTTGACGTACTCACGCGGCACCTGCACAGTCTCATCGACCTGCACCGCCACATAAGGCGTCAGCCCATGATCGGTGCACCACTCATACAGTGCCCGTATCAGGTACGGACGCGTGGAGCCTGCGTCTAGCGCGTTCATGAATTCAGCCACCCTCTTTTGCCAGTCTGCGCTTATTTGCGCATGACCTTTTCAGACGGCGTCAGCGCTTCAATGTAGGCCGGACGCGAAAAAATACGCTCGGCATATTTGAGCAGCGGCGCTGCATTTTTAGACAGGTCAATGCCGTAGTAATCTAGGCGCCACAACAAAGGAGCGATGGCCACGTCCAGCATGGAAAAATTGTCGCCCAACATGAACTTGTTTTTCAAGAACACGGGAGCGAGTTGGGTCAGGCGATCACGAATGTGGGAGCGGGCTTTTTCGAGCATTTTCTCGTTGCCCTTGGTAGCGCGTGATTCGAGCGTGCTGACATGAACAAAGAGTTCTTTTTCAAAGTTAAGCAGGAACAAGCGTACGCGGGCGCGGTCCACCGGGTCGCCGGGCATCAACTGTGGGTGCGGAAAGCGCTCGTCGATGTACTCATTGATGATGTTCGACTCATACAAAATCAGGTCGCGCTCTACCAGAATCGGCACCTGGCCGTAGGGGTTCATGACATTGATGTCTTCGGGCTTGTTGTAGAGATCGACATCGCGAATCTCGAAGTCCATGCCTTTTTCAAACAACACAAAACGGCAACGATGAGAAAAAGGGCAGGTTGTGCCTGAATAAAGAACCATCATGGCGGGGGACTCCTGGATACAAAGGAGTGGGAGACTTCAGATCAAATAGACCCTGGCCTGCCACTCCAAAAGGTGTCGGGCATGGCTGCCCGACGAAAAAAATTACTTGACGTTTTTCCAGAACGACGCATTCAACCGCCACGCGACGAAGCTGAACAGGCCCAGGAATAAAAGCACCCAAACGCCGATACGCACGCGGGTGTTTTGAGCTGGCTCGCCCATCCACTGCAAGTAAGCAACCAAATCGGCTATAGATTGGTCGAACTCCAGCGGCGTCATAGTGCCGGGCGTCAATTGGGTCCAGCCCTTGAACACCTGAGCGTCACTGCCGTGGCTGCTGATAGTTTGAAACTGCGGCTCGCGCACGCCCTGCAGCTCCCACAAAACGTGCGGCATGGCAACGCCCGGAAAGGCCAGGTTGTTCCAGCCGGTGGGCTTTGTTTCGTCGCGGTAGTAGGTACGCAAGTAGGTGTAGAGGTAGTCAGCGCCACTGCCCTGAGGGCCCGCACGTGAACGCGCAATAACAGTCAGATCGGGCGGGTTGCCGCCAAACCAGTCTTTGGCTTGCTTGGGATCGATCGATGCCTTCATGGTCTCACCGACTTTGTCAGTGGCGAACAGCAAGTTGTCTTTGATCTGCTGCTCAGTCAGGCCGATGTCCTTCAGGCGGTTGTAGCGCATGTAGGCGGCCGAGTGGCAGTTCAGGCAGTAATTGACAAAGAGCTTTGCGCCGTTTTGCAAGGCGGGGAGGTCATTGGTTTTATTGGGCGCCTTGTCCCAGGCAATGCCAACCGTGGCGGCCTGCGCCCCCGAGGCCAGCATTAAAGATGCCAAAAGAACCAGCGCCAGTTGTTTGATTTTTTTCATGGTCTCGTTCTCCAGCTCAGTGAGCAACAAAGGTCACGCGCTCAGGCACAGGCTTGAAGGTACCCAGACGACTCCACCATGGCATCAAGAGGAAAAAGCCGAAATAAAACAAGGTACCGACTTGCGAGACCCGCTCATTGATGAGTGATGGCGGTTTGATGCCCAAGTAACCGAGCACGATGAAATTGATCACAAACACCGCATAAAGGTATTTGTGCCAGTCAGGCCGGTAGCGAATCGACTTGGCTTCGCTGTAGTCCAGCCAGGGCAGAAAAAACAAAATGATGACCGCACCACCCATCACCACCACGCCCCAGAACTTGGGATCAAACACCAGCATGGCCGCCACGGCCACCAGGGCTACGACAGCGATGGCCATCTTGAGCAACATGGCCACACGGGCTTTGAGAATGGTGAAAGCAGCAGCGGCAACAACGCAAGCGACAAAAACATACATCATCTCGCCGGTCACAGCACGCAACATCGAGTAGTAAGGCGTGAAATACCAGACCGGTGCAATGTGCGATGGCGTCTTGAGCGGGTCGGCCGGGATGAAGTTGTTGTACTCGAGGAAGTAGCCGCCGGCTTCAGGGGCGAAAAAAATAATCGCTGTGAAAATCATCAGAAAAACGCTCACGGCAAAAATATCATGCACCGTGTAGTAAGGGTGAAAGGGAATGCCGTCGAGCGGCTTGCCTTTGGCATCCTTGTGGGCTTTGATTTCAACGCCATCAGGGTTGTTCGAGCCGACTTCATGCAGCGCGATGATATGCGCCACGACCAGGCCCAAAAGGACCAAGGGCACAGCAATCACGTGGAATGCAAAAAAGCGGTTCAGCGTGGCATCACCCACCACATAGTCACCGCGAATCAGCAACGCGAGGTCCGGGCCGATGAAGGGAATGGCAGCAAACAAGTTCACAATCACCTGAGCGCCCCAGTAGCTCATCTGGCCCCATGGCAAGAGATAACCCATGAAGGCTTCAGCCATCAGCGCCAGGAAAATAGCGCAACCGAACAACCAGACCAACTCGCGCGGCTTGCGGTAGCTGCCGTACATCAGACCGCGGAACATGTGCAGGTAGACCACGACAAAGAAGGCACTGGCGCCGGTGGAGTGCATGTAACGGATCAGCCAGCCCCAGGGCACGTCACGCATGATGTACTCAACTGAGGCGAAAGCCAGGGCAGCGTCCGGCTTGTAGTGCATCGTGAGAAAAATGCCGGTGACGATCTGGATAACCAGCACCAGCAAAGACAAGGCACCAAACACGTACCAGAAGTTGAAGTTCTTGGGGGCGAAATATTCGCCAAGGTGTTCGTTGTACAACTTGCTAGCCGGGAAGCGGTTATCAACCCAATTCAGCAATTTGGCGCCCATGGGCGCATCAGGGGAAATTTCTTTAAGTTCAGCCATTACAGTTCCTACTCAATGAAGGACGTGGCCTGCGGAGATACGCAGGAATGGTCCTGACAAGCTTCAGGCTTTTTTATCTTCGCCAATCAGCAACCGGCTTTCCGAGAGGTACATGTGCGGCGGCACCTCCAGGTTGTCGGGGGCAGGCTTGTTTTTGTAAACGCGACCCGCCATATCGAAGGTCGAGCCATGGCAGGGGCACAGAAAACCCCCTTGCCAGTCATCAGGCAGCGATGCCTGAGCACCCGTTTGAAATTTGTCCACCGGCGAGCAGCCCAAGTGCGAACAAATGCCCACGGCAACCATGACTTCGGGTTTGATGGAGCGGTTGTCGTTGCGGGCGTAAGCAGGCGTCAATTCATTAGGGTTGCGCTTGGAATGCGGGTCGGCCAGCTGGTTTTCCGCCTTGGTCAAGGCCGCGATTTGCTCAGGAGTGCGCTTGATGATCCAGACGGGCTTGCCGCGCCATTCAACCGTCAATTTTTCACCCGGCTTGAGGGCGGAAATATCCACCTCGACCGCCGCGCCGGCCGCTCTGGCCCGCTCAGAAGGCTGGAACGTGCTCACAAAGGGTACGGCCACCGCTGCTACGCCGGCACCACCAAACGCACAGGTTGTGACGATCCAGTTTCTTTTTTGCTGATCCACTGTGGCTCCTTCAGAGTCCACAGGGCTTGAATTAACGCTGGCTTGGGTCATGAAATTCCTTCAAGAACTCACTTGAAAAATGCTTATTAGGGTCAACCCGTGATTGTAGCGGAGCGGCAAGCCGGTTTTCAAGCCCTATCCACCAAGGTCCCGCGCCATGCGGATGGCCGCCAGCAGGCTGGCGGCGTCTGCACGGCCGCTGCCGGCAATATCAAACGCTGTGCCATGGTCAGGGCTGGTGCGCAGCAGCGGCAAGCCCAGCGTGACATTGACTCCATTCTCCATGCCCAAGTATTTCACCGGAATCAGCCCCTGGTCGTGGTACATGGCAACCACCACATCGAACTCGCCGGGGTGCTCAGCAGTGGACCGGGCACGCATGAACACGGTGTCCGGGGCGAAGGGCCCGCTGGCCAGAATGCCTTCGGCCTTGGCCGCGGCAATGGCAGGCGCAATCACCTCAATTTCTTCGCGCCCGAACAGCCCGCCCTCGCCGGCGTGAGGGTTCAGGCCGGCAACGCCCAGCCGGGGTGGGCGACCCAATAGCAACGCAAGCGCGGTATGGGTGATGCGCAAAGTTTCGAGCACGGTATCAAAACGCACGGCCTCAATCGCCTCGCGCAGCGAAACATGAATGCTGACCAGCACCGTGCGCAGCTCGGGGCTGGCCAGCATCATGCGCACGGGCAGCTCTGCGATGGTCTTGCCCGTGAAACTGGCCGCTTGGGCCTGCAACATTTCGGTGTGCCCTGGGAAATTTGCAAAGGGCCCCCCGGCTGCGGCCAATGCCTCCTTGTGCAGGGGTGCGGTAACCATGCCCCGCGCCTTGCCTGACAACACGGCACCGGCCGCGACCAGAATGCATTGGCCTGCGGCGCGTCCCGAATCGGCGCTGATTTGCCCGTAGGCGGGCGGCGACTGCAAATTGCCGGCAGGCCAAACGCCAATGCAGCGTGGCGGTAAGGCGCAGCCGTCGCCGGGATGGGTCAATTCAGCCACGGAAAGCGGCAGCTGGCCGGGACGAACAGTCGCCACCAGGGCGGCGGCACGGCGCAGCACCGCCACATCGCCCACCACCACACAGCCGGCGGTGTCTGATGGCGCATCGGCGAAGGCCTTGGCAATGATTTCGGGGCCGATGCCGGCGGCATCTCCCATAGTGATGAGGAAAGGCAAAAAATTGGACATGGGTCAAGCCGGGTTATCGATGTCGATGAACTGATGGCCGAGGCCCAGCTGCGTCGCAACTTCCGAAGCGACAGCCGGCGCGCCGTAGCGCTCCGACGCATGGTGGCCGCAGGCAATGAAAGTCACGCCCATCTCCCGCGCCAGATGCGCTTGGGGCTCCGAGATTTCGCCGGTGATAAAGGCCTGGGCGCCGGCGGCCACCGCCGCCTCAAAGTAGCCTTGCGCACCACCGCTGCACCAGGCAATCTGGCGCAAGGGCTGGCCCGCTGTCGACGCGGCTTCGATGCACACCACCTGGCGACCCAAGGCCGCTGAAACATGTCCGGCCAGAGCGGCAGCGTTGCCGAATACCTCCCCGTCCGTGCGCTGCCCCAAAAAGCCCAAACCGTTGTCGCCAAAACGTCCGGCTTCTCCTGCAGCGGCTGTCAAACCGAGAATGCGGCCGAGTTGGGCGTTGTTACCCAGCTCCGGGTGCGCATCCAGGGGCAAGTGATAAGCGTACAGGTTGATATCGTGCGCCAGCAGTAAGGCCAGGCGCTGCTTCATCCAGCCGGTGACGCGGCCGTCTTGACCGCGCCAAAACAAACCATGGTGCACAAACACAGCATCCGCCCCGCAAGCCACAGCTGCCTCGATCAGCGCTAGGCTGGCCGTCACGCCCGAGACAATGCTCTTGATACGCTCACGACCTTCGACTTGCAAGCCATTGGGGCCGAAATCCTTGAAACGCTCGGGCTGCAGCAAGGTGTCAAAAGTGCGCAGCAATTCGATGCGCGAAACACCGCCGGAAGCTTTCATCGGTTCGTTCATGCGGCAGCCCTTCGTAGATTAGCCTTGGCCGATTATCGGGGGATCGCTCTGGCGCCGCACGATCGGTGAGAATCAAGACCCTGGCGATGCACACGCTGAGCCTTGCCGCCTTTTTTTGAACGGGCTTCATCATCATGCGCAAATATTGGCTGTTGTTTTCTCAAGTTGTCACCGTGCTGCTGGCAGTTTATTTTGTGCTGGTCAGCCTCAAGCCCCAGTGGCTAGCCCGTCCCGGCGAGTCGGCCGTCGCAGTCTTCGAAGCCCCGGCCGACAGCAACAAACAGGCGGCGGGTGGCGGGCCGGGCAGCCTGCGGGCGGCCGCCAAAGCGGCCTCGGGCGCGGTGGTCAGCATCAACGCCAGCAAGGTCGCCGCTCGCGCCCAAGGCAAAGAAGACCCCTGGTTTCGTTATTTCTTTGGCGACCAGTCTCGCACCGAGCCGCAAGTCGGCCTGGGCAGCGGCGTCATCGTCAGCCCCAGCGGCTACATACTCACCAACAACCACGTGATAGCCGGCGCCGACGACATTGAAGTCATCTTGAATGACTCGCGCAAGGCGCGCGCCAAAGTCATCGGCACTGACCCGGAAACCGATCTGGCAATTCTGAAAATCGAGTTGGACGCGCTGCCGGTGATCGTGCTGGGCAACGCCGAGTCGCTGGAAATCGGCGATCAGGTGTTGGCCATTGGCAACCCTTTCGGCGTCGGTCAGACGGTCACCAGTGGCATCGTCAGCGCCCTGGGCCGCAACCAGTTGGGCATCAATGTGTTTGAAAACTTTATTCAGACCGACGCCGCCATCAACCCGGGTAATTCCGGCGGCGCATTGGTCGACACGCAGGGGCGTTTGCTAGGCATCAACACCGCCATTTTCTCCCGCTCAGGCGGCTCCATGGGGATCGGCTTTGCCATTCCGGTTTCGACGGCCAGGCAGGTGCTCGACAGCATCCTGAAGGACGGTCAGGTCACACGCGGCTGGATCGGCGTCGAGCCGCAGGATTTGACGGGTGAAATGATCAAGACCTTCAACCTGTCCGCCAAAAGCGGGGTGATCATCACCGGCGTGCTGCAAAACGGTCCGGCCGCTGCAGCCGGCATCCGCCCGGGTGACGTCATCGTTGCGGTGGGCAGCGTTCAGGTGCGCACTGTGTCTGAGTTGCTCAGTGCCGTGGCCGCACTCAAACCAGGCGTGAGCGAGAACTTCAAGCTGCAGCGACAAAACGAAGTGCTGGCCTTGGCGGTCACGCCGGGTAAACGCCAGCGCCCTGCAATGCCACGTTAAGAATAGAAGACATGGGGCCGCGGGGCCGGAGCACGCTCAGGGTTGAACAGTGCCGTCTTCAGCCGCAGGCTCGGGCGCCTTGGTGTGCTTGACAAAGACCTGGGCGGCCACAATGCCGACTTCATAAAGGCCTCCCACCACGCCCAGCAGCATGAGCATAGAGCCGGCATCGGGCGGTGTTACAAGCGCCGTACCGACAGAGGCCAGCACCCAGAAGTAGCCCCGGTACTCACGCAACTGCGCCACGGTCAAAATGCCCATACGGACCAGCAAAATCACCGCAATAGGCACTTCAAAAGCAAGTCCGAAGGCTAAAAACATACCGATCACAAAGTTAAGGTATTCCTCAATGTCTGGCGCGGCAGTGATGGACTTGGGGGCAAAACTCTGGATAAAGCCGAACACCTGGCCGAACACAAAGTAATAGCAAAAAGCCACTCCGAAGAAAAACAACAGCGTGCTGGAGATCACCAGCGGCAACACCAATTTTTTTTCATGGCTATAAAGGCCGGGCGCCACAAAAGCCCAGACCTGATAGAGCACCACTGGCAGCGCGATCATGAAGGCCGCCATGAACAAGATCTTGATGGGCACGACGAAAGGCGAGATGACGTTGGTGGCGATCAGCGTTGCACCCTTGGGCAAGGTGGCAATGAGAGGCGCCGCCATCAGGTCATACAAAGCGCCCGGGCCGGGGAACATCGCCAGCACAGCCGCGGCAATGCCGATGGCGAGCACCGCCTTGAGCATGCGGTCGCGAAGCTCCATCAGATGCTGCACAAAAGGTTGCTCAGAGCCTGCGAGTTCGTCAGGCTTGTCTTTGGGGGCGTCGCTCATAGAAAAATCGGATCCCGCTCAAATAGGACGGCTGGCGCTGGGTTTGGGCCGGTAACGCGCAACCCGCGCCGCGCCAGACAATGCCTTGGTGCGAACGCCAGAGCGTGACTTGAACCACTGCGGCGTAGCGCCTTGCTTGAGTCGCCAGTTTTTACCCGGGTGTTTGTATTCTGGGAAGCTGATCATGCCGGTTGCTTCCGTGCTGCTGTCGTCGGAGGCCAGCGAAGTGGTTTCGGCCCAGGTCTTTTCAAAATCACTGGCGCTGGTCTGCACCGAACTTTCAACGTCACGGGCAGCGCTCTCCATGCTTTCTTTCATCTTTTTGAGCTCATCGAGCTCCATCGAGCGATTAACCTCATTTTTGACGTCTGCCACGTAGCGTTGGGCCTTGCCCAGCAAAGCACCCACTGTACGCGCCAAACGCGGTAACTTTTCCGGTCCGATCACGATCAAGGCTACGGCGCCAATCAGCGCAATTTTGGAGATACCGAGATCGATCACGTCAGTCCACTCCAGCGCACAAAGCGGCTTGCTGTTGGTGGCTCAAGAGGTTCAATGAAAAGCCTGATCAGCTTTTTTGACGCGCTTGCACGTCAATGGTGTTGGGGTCTGGCACCGGGGCAGCGGCAGAAGCAGGGGCGGCGGTGGCGGCGGCCGGCGCGGTGACTTGAGCGGTGGTGGTGGCGGTAGCCGCATCTTCAGCGGCCGGCGCATGACCGCCCTCTTTCATGCCGTCCTTAAAGCCCTTGACAGCACCGCCGAGATCGCCACCTATGTTTTTGAGTTTCTTGGTGCCGAACACCATGACCACGATCAACAGGACGATAAGCCAATGCCAAATGGAAAATGAACCCATGTTTCGCTCCTAAGCTTTGATACCGGCGAAAAAGCCGGATTGTGTATGAATGAGAGTGATTCTAAAGCGCTTGTATGCCGCCACGCCGGCTGGCGGGTCTTTAAAGGGCCGGCCGACCCTGTAAAACGGGCGTGAGGGGCCTGTAGCGGTCGGTTTTAACCACGTAGCCAGGGCCGCGGACCACCCATGACATGGAAATGCAGGTGATGCACCTCCTGGCCACCCTCGGCACCGGTGTTGGTCACAACCCGAAAGCCGCCTTCCGGGTAGGGACGGCAACCCTGCTCCAGCGCCAGCCTGGGCGCGAGGGCCATCATCCGCCCGATCAGCGCCTCGTGCTCAGGGCCAACTTGCGCCATCGAGTTGATGTGCATTTTAGGAATCATCAAAAAATGCACGGGTGCCCAAGGATTGATGTCGTGAAAAGCCAGTATGTGCTCGTCTTCATAAACCTTGCGGCTTGGAATCTGGCCGGCCGCGATCTTGCAAAAAAGGCAGCTTGCAACAGCGCTACCGGTTGAAATGACGTGGGCATTTTTGTCGTTCATGCGCTCTCCTGCATGGGGGTAGGGGTCTGAGTCTGGGGCCAACGCTGGTCGTTAAAGCGCAACCAGCCCTTGAGGCAGCGGTACAAGTACCACAGCCAAACCAAGGCATAAGCCAGCGCCCCGGGCAAGAAAAACACCAGCCACAAAGGCGACAGCAGCACCAGCCAAAGCAGCGTCCACCAGAAGGTGGCGATCATGTAGCGGTGATGCGCCAGATACAAGGGCTCGCTTTCATCGGCACGACGCAGGTAATTGATGATCAAGGCAACCAGGGCAAAAACCCCCGCACTGAACCAGGCCAAGGTGTGCAGGCCGTACAAAATATGCACGACCAGGCGGTCATTGCCGGTTTTGCCGGCGCTGTCTTTCAAATCGAAATCACCCATGGCCGGCTCCTGCAGATTATTTTTCTGCTGCTGCGCGCTGCTGCGCTTTGCGCAAGGCTTTTTCCTCCATGCCGCTGGTGCCCTCACGGCGCTCCAGCTCGGCAATCACATCAGCCGGTTGCAAACCGTAATAGGCCAGGGCGATCAGGCTGTGAAACCATAAATCAGCCACCTCACCCACCAGCTTGCTCTTTAACTCGGGTGTCGCGCCGCCACGGTCAATGTCTTTGGCCGCCATCACCGTTTCAGTGGCTTCTTCACCGATTTTTTTGAGAAAGGCGTCCGGCCCCTGGTCCAGCAAACGGGCCACATAACTTTTGCCCGGGTCACCGCCGTGGGCCACTTTCCGGCTTTCAATCACGAGCGCCAGGCGCGCCAGGGAGTCGTTGCTTGTGGTGGTCATTTTTTATAGATGGTTTGCGGGTCTTTGAGCACGGGCTCGGCCACATGCCATTGCCCGTTTTCATACTGGTGGAAAAAACAACTGTGTCGCCCCGTGTGGCAGGCAATGGCGGGACCGCTCTCCTGACCGAGCTGACTCACCTTGAGCAAGATCACATCGTTGTCACAGTCCAGCCGGATGTCATGCACGACTTGAACATGGCCCGACTCTTCGCCCTTGCGCCAAAGCCGCGAGCGCGAGCGGCTGAAATACACCGCCCGCTCGGATTCAGCGGTTTCCTGCAAGGCCTCGCGGTTCATCCAGGCGAACATCAGCACGTCGCCAGTGGCAGCCTCTTGAGCGATCACGGGAATCAGGCCCCGTTCGTCCCAGCGAACTTCATCTAACCAATTCATGGCATCTATTGTCAGTGATCAGGCGCCAGGAAGCGCTACATGCCTGCATCGACTCGCAAGCGCTCACAACCGAACCGCAATACCGCGTTCGGCCATACGCTGCTTAGCCTGCTGCACAGTGAACTCACCGTAGTGAAAAATGCTGGCGGCCAGCACGGCATCGGCCCCGCCAAGCTGTATGCCATCAGCCAGATCGTCCAGACTTCCAACGCCGCCCGACGCGATGACCGGCACGCTCACCGCGCCGCTGACAGCGCGCGTGAGTGCCAGGTCAAAGCCGGATTTGGTGCCATCGCGGTCCATGCTGGTGAGCAAAATTTCACCGGCACCGCGCCGCGCCATTTCAGTGGCCCATGCCACGGCATCCAGACCGGTGTTTTTGCGGCCGCCATGGCTGTAGACATCCCAGCCCGGACCGCGTGTCAGAACCTCTTCGTCCGAGCGGCGCTTGGCATCGATGGCGACCACGATGCACTGCGCGCCGTAACGCGCCGAGGCCTCTTCAATCACCTGCGGGTTGGCCAATGCGGCCGAATTAAAGCTGGTCTTGTCAGCGCCGGCATTGAGCAGCCGCCGCACATCGTCCACCGTTCGCACGCCACCGCCCACAGTCAGTGGAATAAAGACCTGCGAGGCGACCGCTTCAATGATGTGCAGGATCAGGTCACGCCCGTCACTGGTGGCGGTGATGTCCAGAAAAGTCAGCTCGTCGGCACCCTGTTCGTTGTAGCGAGCAGCAATTTCCACCGGGTCGCCCGCATCGCGCAGTGCCAGAAAGTTAACGCCTTTGACGACGCGTCCGCCGGTGACATCGAGACAGGGGATGATTCGTTTGGCGAGCATCAGGCGGTGGCCATGCCGCTTAGCCGTTGAGCTCGTCGGCGCGGGCCTGAGCGGCCGCAAAGTCGAGGTCACCACTGTAAATAGAGCGGCCGCAGATCACGCCTTCCACGCCTTCTTCTTCGACAGCGCACAGTGCTTCAATGTCGGCCATGCTGGACAGACCGCCCGAAGCGATGACAGGAATGCTCAAGGCCTGGGCCAGCCGCGTAGTGGCCTCAATGTTGATGCCGCTGAGCATGCCGTCGCGGCCGATGTCGGTGTAGATGATGGATTCGACTCCGTAGTCCTCAAACTTCTTGGCCAGGTCGACCACCTCATGGCCGGTCAATTTGCTCCAGCCGTCGGTGGCCACCTTGCCATCCTTGGCATCCAGGCCGACGATGATGTGGCCGCCAAAAGCGGTGCAGGCGTCTTGCAGAAAACCAGGGTTTTTAACGGCTGCAGTGCCGATGATGACGTAGCGCAGCCCGGCGTCCAGATAGCGCTCAATGGTGTCCAGGTCGCGAATACCGCCGCCGAGTTGCACATCGATTTCGCTGCCGACTTCGGTCAGGATTTTACGAATTGCCGCTTCATTTTTAGGTTTGCCGGCAAATGCACCGTTCAAATCCACCAGGTGAAGTCGCCGCGCTCCCTTGTCCACCCAGCTGCGTGCCATGGCCGCCGGGTCTTCGCCAAAGGTGGTGGACTGGTCCATATCGCCCTGTTTGAGACGCACACACAGGCCGTCCTTCAGGTCAATCGCAGGGATGAGTAGCATGTTTCGTGAAAGATGAAAAAAGAGTCAAGGCTGCCAATGCAGAAAGTTACGGTACAGGGCCAGCCCTTGCTCAGCACTTTTTTCAGGGTGGAACTGGGTAGCAAAAATATTATCCCGCGCCAGCGCCGCTGTGAAGCGCCCACCGTAGTCAGCTTCGCCGACAGTGTGGCGCGCATCAGACGGCTTGGCGTAGAAACTGTGCACAAAATAGAAATAGGCGCCGTCCGCAATACCCTGCCAAAGCGGGTGCGCCATGGAGGGGGCCTGTGCGCTGCCTTGAAAAACCTGGTTCCAGCCCATTTGCGGGACTTTAAAGCGGCTGCCATCGGGCTGCAAGAGGCCTGCCAGGTCAAATTTAAGGACTTCGCCGGCAAACAGCCCCAGCGCAGGGGTGCCCACCCCGGCCTGCCCTTCCTGGCTGTGCTCGAGCAACATCTGCATACCCACGCAAACGCCAAACAGAGGCTTATTGGCCGCTGCGTGCAGCACCGCCTGGCGCAAGCCGGACGCGTCGAGCTCGTGCATGCAGTCACGCATGGCACCCTGCCCGGGCAGCACCACGCGGTCGGCGTCCAGGACATCTTGAACCTTGGCGGTGACGATGACCTGAAAATCGGTGCCCTGCGCCACATGGGTCAGCGCCTGTGACACTGAACGCAAATTACCCATGCCGTAATCGACAACGGCGACTTTTTTCAAAACAGTCATGAGGGCATCTAGTGCGGCGTGTTCGGCCTGTCAAGGCTCAGAGCGAACCCTTGGTCGAGGGGATCACGCCAGCCATTCGCGGGTCCAGCTCGAGCGCCATGCGCAGGGCGCGGGCAAAGGCCTTGAACACTGTCTCGGCCTGGTGGTGGGCGTTTTCGCCGCGCAGGTTGTCGATGTGCAGGGTGACAAAAGCGTGATTGGCAAATCCCTGAAAAAACTCATAGGCCAGCTGCGAGTCAAAGCTGCCGATCATGCCGCTCTTGAAGGGCACGTTCATCACCAGACCAGGGCGACCGGAAAAATCAACCACCACGCGGCTGAGCGCTTCGTCCAGCGGCACGTAGGCGTGACCATAGCGGCGCAAGCCTTTTTTATCGCCGACCGCCAGCGCTACGGCCTGACCCAGGGTGATACCGACGTCTTCGACCGTGTGGTGCCCGTCAATATGCAAGTCGCCTGCGGCCTGGATGTCCAGGTCGATCAGCCCGTGGCGGGCAATCTGATCGAGCATGTGGTCAAAAAAGCCGATGCCGGTGGCCAGGCGTGAAACCCCCGTGCCGTCCAGATTGACCCGGGCGGTGATTTGGGTTTCCGCCGTGTTGCGCGTGACTTCAGCGGTGCGCGCTGGCAAGGAGGAGGTGGTGGTCATAAGGCTTTTTCAAGGGTTGCCAGCAGCTGCGTGTTCTCGCCTTCTGTGCCGACAGTCAGGCGCAGGCAATGGGCCAACAAAGGATGCATTTTAGAAACGTTTTTGACCAGCACGCCAGCGGCCTTCAGGTGCTCGAAAACCCGCAGTGCAGGGTCGGTCTCGCCGGCTTTGGCACTCAGGCGCACCAAAATCATGTTGGCGTCACTGTTCCAGGCCTTGAGCCCTGGCATGACGCGCAGCGCAGTCAGCAGGCGCTGGCGCTGCGCCGTCAGCTCAGCGGCCTGGGCTGCAAACACCGGCTGGTGTTCCAGCGCAAACAGTGCGGTCTCGTAATTGAGCACGCTGATGTTGTAAGGCGGGCGCACCTTGTCGATCTCGGCGATCAGCGCCTTGGGGCCCATCATGTAGCCCAGACGCACACCTGCCAGGCCGAACTTGCTGAGCGTGCGCATCAAGAGCACATGGCTGTGGCGCGCGATACGGTCTATGTAGCTCTTGCTGGAAAAGGGCTGGTAGGCCTCGTCCATCACGAGCAATCCGCCTTGCGCGCCAACGGCTTCGACGATGCGCTCGATCACCGCGTCGTCCCACAAATTGGCAGTCGGGTTATTTGGGTAGGCCAGGTAAACGATGGACGGCTTGTGCGTGGCGATGGCCGCCAGCATGGCTGCTTCGTCCAATTCAAAATCAGCCGTCAAGGGCACGCCGACGAAAGCCAGGCCTTGCAACTGCGCGCTCATGGCGTACATAACGAAGCCGGGCACGGGCGCCAGCACGCTGGCGCCGGGCACATCGCAAGCCAGTGCCAGCAAAGAGATCAGCTCGTCCGAGCCGTTGCCCAACATGATGTCAAAGCCCTCGGGCATCTGCGCATAAGCGGCCAACGCCCTGCGCAAGTCATTGATGCGCCCGTCCGGGTAGCGGTTGAGCGCCAGCGCGCCAAGTCGCCGGCCAAGCTCAGCCTGCAGCTCGGCGGGCAGCCGGTGCGGGTTCTCCATGGCGTCGAGCTTTACCATGCCGGCCGAGTCCTGGACGGCATAGGCGTGCATGGACTGCACGTCCTGGCGGATGCGTTGTTGAATTTCGGGCGACAGCCCAGCAGCTTTGGATGTCATGGTTTTTCCCGCATGGGCGGCACCTTGTGCAAGCGGAACTCGGCGGCACGAGCATGCGCTTGCAGGCCTTCGCCGTAAGCCAACTCGGCCGCCACCGGGCCCAGCACTTGCGCGCCGGCTTCGCTGACTTCGATCAGGCTGGAGCGCTTTTGAAAGTCATATACGCCCAGCGGGCTGGAAAAGCGCGCGGTGCCGCTGGTGGGCAGCACATGGTTGGGGCCGGCGCAGTAGTCGCCCAGGCTTTCGCTGGTGTAGGCACCCAGAAAAATGGCGCCGGCGTGTTTGAGCAATAGCTCCCAGCGGCCGGGCTCGCGGCTGGAGACTTCCAGGTGCTCAGGTGCGATGCGGTTGCTCAGGGTGCAGGCTTCTTCCATGCTGCGCGTGTGGATCAGCGCGCCGCGGTCAGACAGTGACTTGGCGATGATGGCCGCGCGCGGCATGGCGGGTAGCAGGCGGTCGATGGCGGCTTGCACGGCGTCAATGTAGGCAGCGTCAGGGCTGAGCAAAATGCTTTGCGCCAGCTCGTCGTGTTCGGCCTGGCTGAACAAATCCATCGCCACCCAGTCGGCCGGTGTGCTGCCGTCGGCCAGCACCAGAATCTCGGAGGGGCCGGCGATCATGTCGATGCCCACGGTGCCGAACACGCGACGCTTGGCAGCGGCCACGTAAGCATTGCCGGGGCCGGTGATTTTGTCCACCGCCGGCACCGTGGCCGTGCCGTAAGCCAGCGCCGCCACCGCCTGCGCGCCACCGATGGTGAAGGCGCGGCTGACGCCGGCCACGTAGGCGGCGGCCAGCACCAGCGGGTTTTTCTCGCCGCGCGGCGTTGGCACCACCATGATGATTTCGCCCACGCCGGCCACCTGCGCGGGAATCGCGTTCATCAGCACCGATGAGGGGTAAGCCGCCTTGCCGCCGGGCACGTAAATGCCGACGCGGTCCAGCGGCGTGACTTTTTGGCCCAGCAAAGTACCGTCTTCGTCGCGGTAACTCCAGCTCTCGCCCGAGGCTTTTTTCTGCGCTTCGTGGTAGCTGCGCACGCGAGCCGCGGCCGCTTGCAGGGCCGTGCGCTGAGACGCGGGCAGGCCGTCAAAGGCCGCTTTGAGTTCGGCCTGCGTCAGCTCCAGCGCCTGCACGCTGGCGGCCGTCAGGCCGTCAAAGCGCTGCGTGTAGTCAAGCACCGCGGCATCGCCACGCTGCTGCACGTCGGCCAGGATGGCAGCCACGCGATCTTCGATGGCAGCGTCCGCCTCGGCCGACCAATGCAGCCGCGCCTTGAAGTCCGCTTCAAACGAAGCGTCACGGGTGGAAAGCCGGGCCGGACGAGCTTGCAGGGTCATGGCGGGTCAGGCAGCCACGGCCTTGGCCATGGCGTCGATGATGCGGCGAATGGGCGCTTGCTTGAGCTTGAGCGCGGCCTGGTTGACAACCAGGCGCGAGCTGATGTCCATGATGCGTTCGACTTCCACCAGGTGGTTAGCCTTGAGTGTGTTGCCCGTTGAGACCAGATCAACAATGGCGTCGGCCAGGCCGGTCAGCGGCGCCAGTTCCATGCTGCCATAGAGCTTGATCAGGTCCACGTGCACGCCCTTGGTGGCAAAAAAGTCGCGGGCAATCGCCACGTACTTGGTGGCCACTTTGAGCCGGCCGCCCTGGCGCACAGCGGCAGCGTAGTCAAAGCCATCGCGCACGGCCACGCTAATGCGGCATTTGGCAATTTGTAAATCCAGCGGCTGATAAAGCCCTTGAGTGCCTGACTCCAGCAGCGTGTCTTTGCCGACCACGCCCATGTCGGCGCCGCCGTACTGCACATAGGTGGGCACATCGGTGGCGCGCACCAGCACCACGCGCACGTCAGCTTGGTTGGTGCGCAAAATCAACTTGCGGGATTTTTCGGGATCGTCCAGCACTTCGATACCGGCCGCCTTGAGCAGCGGCAGTATGTCGTCAAAAATCCGCCCTTTGGACAGTGCCAGTGTGATCATGCTTTGACCCGTTCAATGTCAGCGCCTATGCCGCGCAGTTTGCTTTCCATATGATCGTAGCCGCGGTCCAGGTGGTAAATGCGCTCGACCACTGTCTCCCCCTCGGCCACCAGGCCCGCAATGACCAGACTGGCCGATGCCCGCAAGTCGGTGGCCATGACAGTCGCACCGGAGAGTTTTGCGACACCCTCCATCAGCGCCACTTTGCCGTCGATCTGAATGTTAGCCCCCAAGCGCACCATTTCATTGACGTGCATGAAGCGGTTTTCAAAAATCGTTTCAGTCACCTTGCTGGTGCCGTGCGAGATGGCGTTCAGCGCCATGAACTGCGCTTGCATGTCAGTCGGAAAGCCCGGGTACTCGGTGGTGCGAAAGGACTGCGCCTTGAGCCGGCCCTTGGACACAATACGGATAAAGCCCTCGTCCGCCGTGACTTTGGCGCCGGCCTCGCGGAGTTTTTCGATGACCACTTCCAGGTGATCGGCCCGCCCGTGGCGCAGCACCACATCCCCGCCGGCAGCTGCGACGGCGCACAGGAACGTACCGGTCTCGATCCGGTCAGCCACCACCTGGTGGCTGGCGCCTTGCAGGCGCTCAACGCCCTGAATACGAATACGCCGCGTGCCATGACCTTCAATGCGCGCACCCATCTTGATGAGCATTTCAGCCAGGTCGCCGATCTCGGGCTCCTGGGCCGCGTTTTCCAGCACGGTTTCGCCGTCGGCCAGGGAGGCAGCCATCAAGAAATTTTCGGTGCCTGTCACGGTCACCATGTCGGTGGTGAGGTGGCAGCCTTGCAGGCGCTTGAGACCTGGTGCCAGGCGGGCCACCATGTAGCCGTGCTCCACGGTAATCTCAGCCCCCATGGCCTGCAAGCCCTTGATGTGCTGGTCCACAGGGCGCGAACCGATGGCGCAACCGCCCGGCAGCGAGACCGTGGCACGGCCAAAGCGTGCCAACAGCGGGCCCAGTGCCAACACCGAAGCACGCATGGTCTTGACCAGTTCGTAGGGCGCCTCAGGCTTGTCAAGTCGGCCTGCATCGATGCGCACGGTGCCCGATTCGGGCGTGCCGGCAGCGCCCTGCTCGGCGCTCACGCCCATGTTGCGAATCAACTTGAGCATGGTCGACACGTCTTGCAGCCGCGGCACATTGGTCAGGGTAACCGGCTCGTTGCTGAGCAGCGCTGCGCACAACTCGGGCAAGGCGGCGTTTTTGGCCCCCGAAATCTCAACGGTGCCGGCGAGCGACTGACCGCCCTTGATGCGTAACTTGTCCATGGCGTGGGCTACTCGGTCTTGGCTTGTTGGCTGGCCCACTCGGCGGGCGTGAAGGTTTTCATCGACAGGGCATGCACCTCATTGGTCTGCAAACGCCCGCCCAGCGTGGCATACACCCGCTGGTGGCGCTGGATCAGCCGCTGGCCTTCGAAAGCGCAGGACACGATGGTGGCGTACCAATGCTGGCCGTCGCCGGACAGCTCAATATGCTGGCAGTCAAGACCGGCGCTGATGATGGCTTGGAGTTCTTCGCTTGTCATGGTTTGAAGGGGTGGTCGATAAAAAGCCAGCTCAATGGCGGATTTTGTAGCCAATTTTCAGCAGGTGCAGTGCCACCGCGCTAGTGCCCAGCAGCGCCGTGCCGACGATGCTCAGGCTGAGCCAGGGGGAGACATCACTCACGCCAAAAAACCCGTAACGAAAGCCGTCGATCATGTAGAAAAACGGGTTCAGGTGGCTGACTGTCTGCCAGGCCGGCGGCAGCGAATGAATCGAGTAAAAAACGCCACTCAAAAAAGTCATCGGCATGATGATGAAGTTCTGAAACACCGCCATCTGGTCAAATTTTTCAGCCCACAAGCCTGCAATCAACCCGAGCGCACCCAGCAAAGACGCCGCCAGCAGGGCAAAAACCGCAATCCATACGGGTGCCACAAAGCCTGGCTGGCCAAAAAACACTGTCACCACAAACACGCCGGCACCCACCGCCAGGCCGCGCACCACAGAGGAGCCCACGTAAGCCACAAACCAGTGCCAGTGCGACAGCGGTGTGAGCAGCAAAAACACCAGGTTGCCCATGATTTTGCTCTGGATCAGCGAGGACGAGCTGTTGGCAAACGCGTTTTGCAACACGCTCATCATCACCAGACCAGGCACTAAAAACGCCGTGTAGCTGACGCTGCCATACACCTTGACCTGGTCTTGCAAGACATGACCAAAAATCAACATGTACAGCACCGCCGTCAGGATGGGGGCGCCCACCGTCTGAAAGCCGACTTTCCAGAAGCGCAAAACCTCTTTGTACAAAAGCGCCTGCCAGCCTGTCATCTCGAAACCGCCTTTCATGCCGGCACCTCTGCGGGCACCAATGCACCCGCTACCTTGCCGGACATGACTTCGAGGAAAACATCTTCCAGGTCAGCCTTGCGTATCTCCACATCCTGCGCCACCAGGCCGGCCTGGCGTACGGCGGCCAGGTAGTTTTCAATCTCGAGCGCGTTGTGCGCAGGAAACTGCACGATGCGCCCGGTCACGCGCGCCTGACTAGCCAGCGCGGCAGGCAGTTCGCGGTCAATCTTGAAACGCAGCACGTTGGAGGAGGCGCTTTGAAGTAAATCGGAGGTGGATGCCAGGGCCACCATACGGCCCTGCTTGAGCATGGCAATGCGGCTGCACAGGGCTTCGGCCTCTTCGAGGTAATGCGTGGTGAGCAACACGGTACTGCCCTGGCGGTTGAGTTTGGCAATGAACTGCCAGAGCGTCTGCCGCAGTTCCACGTCTACGCCGGCGGTGGGTTCGTCCAGCACGATCACCGGCGGCTTGTGCACCAGCGCCTGCGCCACCAGCACACGCCGCTTCATGCCGCCCGAGAGCTGTCGCATGTTGGCCTGCGCCTTGTCGGCCAGGCCCAGGCTCGCCAGCAGCTCGTCGATCCAGTCGTCATTGCCTTTGATGCCGAAGTAACCGGACTGGATGCGCAAGGCCTCACGCACTGTGAAAAAAGGGTCGAAAACCAGCTCTTGCGGCACCACACCGAGCTGACGCCGGGTCAATGCATAGTCGGCGACCACGTCGCTGCCGTGCACCAAAACCCGTCCACTGGTAGCGCGCGAAAGACCGGCCAGAATGCTGATCAAGCTGGTTTTACCCGCGCCGTTAGGCCCTAGCAGGCCGAAAAATTCGCCCTGCTCGATATCGAAGCTGACATGGTCCAGCGCTTTCACAGCCGAGCCAGCTGCACCCCGCGAAGACTGATATGTTTTAGAGACGGATTGAAATGAGATAGCGGGCATGAACCGGCTATTTTAGGGGCTAGGCGCCTATACCCCTGCTTGGCCACTCAAGGGGCGTCTGGAATGAGCTCAGCAACGCCGTAAAGGCCGGCCAATTGACGCAAACGGGGTGGCAGGCCACGCACATAAAAAGCGCGGCCAAGCGTCTGGGCCTGCCGCCTGCAGGCCAGCAGGACAGCCAGGGCGGAAGAGTCAAAACGGTTCAAACTGCCCGCATCAGCGACCACGGGCTCGCGGTTGGCGGTTTCGGCCAGTAAAGCCATCTCAAAGGTTTTGGCCAAGGCCTTGGCCTGGTCATGGGTCATCACTGCAGGTAGTTTCAACACGGCAGCAGGCTTTAGTTTTTCTTGGGCCCGGCGCTGGTCATGGCGCCGTTTTTATTGCGAAGCGCCAGCGCGGCGATCAGCCCATCAATGCCACGTGCAGAAATTTCTTGCGCGAACTGCGTTCGGTAAGTCTCGACCAGCCAAACGCCAAGCACGTTGAGATCGTATATTTTCCAGCCACCCGCCGTTTTTTCCATCCGGTAGTCCAGCTGGATGGGCTCGCCACGACCCAGAATTTCAGTGCGGACGATCACTTCGGTGTCCCCTGCTTGCGCACGCAAGGGCTTGACGTTGATGGTCTGGTCTTGGACTTGGCTCAAGGCGCCCGCGTAAGTGCGCACCAAGAGATTCTTGAACTCTTCCTGCAGTCTTTTTTGCTGCTCTGGCGTGGCCTGGCGCCAGCTGCGACCAACAGCGGAAGCGGTCATGCGTAAAAAATTGACCTTGGGCATGATCATGGTGTCAACAAAGTTGATGATCTTGCGTACATCGCCGCTTTGCACATCTTTGTCAGCCTTGATGGTGCTGAGCACATCCATGGACATGCGGCGGATCATTTCGTCGGGCGCTTCTTCTGCAGCGCGTGCCAAGGACAGCGTCAAATTCGATGACAAGCCAAAGGCAGTGGCCACAAGCCGGGTCCAGTTTCGGCGGTTTAACAGCATGTCCATCTTTCAGTTGGTCGGCACGGCTAAATTCAAGGTCGCGGCGGCGGCGAAGCACCGGGCGCAGTTTTATTCTGAGGTTCAGGCAGATCGTAGCGCTCTTCCTGGGGGCTGTTTGGCTCGCCAATATATCCCCTGATCAATGAACGACGGCGCTGCAGGTAAGCATCACGCGTGAAGCTGTATTTGTCCAGTGCGGCACTGTCAATCATGCGGCTGGCACCCAGCAAACCGGCGCGCAAGTCCACCAAACGCAAGGCACTCAAGCTGTTACGCAAAACCGAATCGTCCACGCCGCCAATTAAATTACCACGCCAATTCACAGGCAAAGCGGCGGTGTCGCGCACTGTCGATGGCCCCAGCAGCGGCAGCACCAGATAAGGTCCGGTCGGCACACCCCAGCGGCCCAGGGTCTGGCCAAAGTCTTCACTGTGCTTTTCCAACTTCAATTCTGTGGCCACATCAAGCACACCTGCCAAACCGATGGTGGTGTTCACGCCAACCCTGGCCAGCGTTTCAGCAGACTCCTTGGGCTTGAGTTGAAGCACATTGTTGACCAGGGACCAGACGTCCGAAAGGTTGCCAAAAAAGTTACTCACCCCGGTACGCAGAAAAGACGGCGTGACGTCCTGATAAGCAATGGCCACAGGCTTGACAACAGCCTCGTCAAGACCTTCATTAAAACCATGGACTTGCCGGTTAAATGGCTCCCAAGGATCACGGGGGTTTGCATTGGGCGCACTCGCGCAGCCTTGCAAGACAAGCAAAACAAGGCCGGCCAGACCGCCTCGAAACCAAGCGCTGGCAGCGAGTTTGCGGCAAAGTGTCATTTGGCAGCCCCGACTGCCGGCGGTGCGCTGGAAGTGCCCGTGTCAGCAGCCTTGCTGAAAAGGAACTGGCTGATCAAAGTTTCCAGAACCAAAGCTGACTGTGTCTGGGTGATCGTGTCGCCGGCGGCAAGAGTTTTGTCCAAGGACCCGGGCTCAATGCCGATGTACTGCTCCCCCAGCAAACCACTGGTGAGAATTTTCAGCGAACTGTCTTTGGGGAAGATGTAACGTCCCTCCATGGCCAGGTTCACGCGCGCCTGGTAGCTCTTGTCGTCAAAGTTGATGCTCTCGACGCGTCCGACCACCACGCCAGCACTTTTCACAGCTGCGCGGGGCTTGAGGCCGCCGATGTTGTCAAATTTAGCGGACACCGGATAGGACGTATCGACCAATTGCAGGCTCAGCAAATTAGCCGATTTCAGTGCCAGAAACAGCAAAGCAAGCGCGCCGGTCAACACAAAAAGGCCGACCCAAACATCGTTTCTAGAACGTGGCATTCTTGACTTTCATAAACATAAAGGGGATTGACCCGGCAGCCTTGACTTCAGTCAAGCAAAAAAAAGCCGCCGAACCTTCCCAAAAAACTGCGTTAATTCTCGCATGTGACGCACCAGCCGCAAAGGGCGGCTGAGCTTGAAAGTCGTAAAACCCGTCAAATACTGAACATCCAGGCAGTGAGCAAAAAGTCGAGCCCGAGTACGGCGAGTGAAGCCACCACCACCGTTCGGGTGGTGGCGCGCGACACCCCTTCGGGCGTAGGCTGGGCCTCAAAGCCCTGGTAAAGCGCAACAAACGTGACGGTCACACCAAACACCATACTTTTAATGACCCCGTTGCCGACATCCCGCCACACATCGACGCCACCCTGCATCTGGCTCCAGAAGGAGCCCGCGTCGATGCCGATCATCAGCACGCCAACCATCCAACCGCCTGCGATGCCCACAGCACTGAACACAGCTGCCAAGAGCGGCATGGCGATCACGCCACCCCACAGGCGCGGCGCCAGAATTCGGCGGATCGGATCGACCGCCATCATCTCCATGGCAGAGAGTTGCTCGCCAGCCTTCATGAGGCCGATCTCCGCGGTCAGCGCGGTACCGGCGCGCCCGGCAAACAGCAAAGCGGTGATAACCGGCCCGAGCTCGCGCACCAAGCTGAGCGCCACCAGAAGACCCAGCGCCTCTGAAGAGCCGTAGCGCTGTAAGGTGTAGTAGCCCTGCAAACCCAGCACAAAACCGACAAACAGACCCGACACGGCAATGATGGCCAGCGAATAATTACCCAGGAAAAAAATCTGATCCCGCACCAGCCCAAACCGCAGCAGGGTGGACGGCGTCAGCGCAAACAGTTTGACAAACAGGCGCGCAGCAAACCCGAGTTCGGCCAATTTGCTGCGCACACTCAGACCCAGGTCCGCCAGCCCTGAAACAATGTCACCGGGCTTCATGTCGGGCCGCCTTTTTTAGTGGGCGGCTTGCTCTGCGCTAACGGGTCAGGCAATCCAAAATCGGCAGCGGCGGACGGTCCGGGGTAATGAAACTCCACAGGCCCTTCACGCTGGGCATGAACAAACTGATGCACCAGCGGGTCGGTGGAGTTCATGACCTCGTGCGGCGTGCCTTGTGCGGCAATCCCGCCGTGGGCCAGAATGATGACCTGGTCAGCGATGCGGAAGGTTTCTTCGAGGTCATGCGAGACCACGATGCTGGTGATGCCCAGGGTGTCATTGAGCTGGCGGATCAGCTGCGCAGCAGTGCCTAAAGAGATCGGGTCCAACCCGGCAAAGGGCTCGTCGTACATGATCAACTCAGGGTCCAGAACGATAGCGCGGGCCAGCGCCACGCGGCGGGCCATACCGCCGGAAATCTCTGAAGGCATGAGCTCTCGCGCTCCGCGCAGGCCCACAGCGTCCAGCTTCATCAGCACGATGTCGCGTATCAGCGCTGGGCTCAGATCGGTGTGCTCCCGCAGGGGAAAGGCGACGTTGTCAAACACGCTGAGGTCGGTGAACAAGGCGCCGAACTGAAACAGCATGCCCATGCGCCGGCGCGCTGCATACAGCGCCGTCTGCGCCATGCCGCCGACATCCTGGCCTTCAAACAAAACTTTGCCGGTACTGGCTTTTTGCTGACCGCCTATCAGGCGCAGCACCGTGGTCTTGCCCCCGCCGGAGGCGCCCATCAGGGCGGTCACTTTGCCACGCGGCACGCTCAGGCTAAGGTCTTTGAGAATGACACGATCCCCCTTGGCGCCCGGATAGGCGAAGGTCACTTGTTTGAACTCAACGAGTGAGGGCGTCAGATCAGCCATTCAAAGTGAAAGCCGGCGTGTAGCCGGCTTGGGTCGGGGTTAAGCCTTAATGATAAGGCTTTAATGTCAAACGGGCTCCCGCAGGCGAGCCCCGCGCACTGCCGCTTAACGCGGCAGGTCGCTGGCACCCATCAGGAACTCATCCACCGCGCGCGCGGCCTGACGACCTTCACGAATCGCCCAGACCACCAGGCTCTGACCGCGGCGAATATCGCCAGCGGCAAACACCTTGGGCACATTGGTGGCGTACCCCCCCGTGAAGTCGGTGCTGGCTTTGGCGTTGCCGCGGCTGTCGGCATCCACACCGAAAGCTTTCAGCACGGTGCTGACCGGCGCCACAAAGCCCATGGCCAGCAAGACCAGGTCGGCCTTGAGAAGTTGCTCGGAACCGGCAACTTCCTGCATCTTGCCGCCTTTCCATTCGACGCGAACGGTTTTCAGACCGGTGACTTTGCCTTTTTCGCCGATGAACTCTTTGGTCGAAATAGCAAACTCGCGCTCGCAACCTTCTTCGTGAGAGGACGATGTGCGCAGCTTGACCGGCCAGTAAGGCCAGGTCATGGGGCGGTTTTCTTCGATCGGAGGCTCGGGCATCAGCTCGAACTGGGTCACGCTGGCGGCGCCGTGGCGGTTGCTGGTGCCCACGCAGTCGCTGCCGGTGTCGCCGCCGCCGATGACGATGACATGCTTGCCCTCAGCGCGCAACTGGTCCTTGAACTTGTCGCCGGCATTGACTTTGTTTTGCTGAGGTAAAAACTCCATCGCAAAGTGAATACCTGCCAGCTCGCGGCCGGGCACGGGCAGGTCACGCGACTGCTCGGCACCGCCGGTGAGCACCACCGCGTCAAAGTCTTTTTGCAGCTGCGCCGGCGTGATGGTTTCCTTGGCCCAGTTGGTGACCTTGCTGTCTTTCGGCAGATCGCCGACCAGCACGCCACAGCGAAAGCTCACGCCCTCGGCCTTCATTTGCTCTACACGGCGGTCGATGTGGATTTTTTCCATCTTGAAGTCGGGAATGCCGTAGCGCAGCAGGCCGCCCACGCGATCGTTCTTCTCGAACAGCGTGACGTCATGGCCCACGCGCGCAAGTTGCTGCGCTGCCGCCATGCCGGCGGGGCCGGAGCCGACCACAGCGACTTTCTTGCCGGTCTTGTGTTTGGGCAGTTGCGGCGTGACCCAGCCTTCGGCCCAGGCACGGTCAATGATGGCGTGCTCGATCGATTTGATGCCGACCGCGTCATCGTTGACGTTCAAGGTGCAGGCGGCCTCACAAGGCGCCGGGCAGATACGGCCGGTGAACTCGGGGAAGTTGTTGGTGCTGTGCAGGGTCTGGATGGCATTTTTCCAGTCCTTACGAAACACCATGTCATTGAAGTCCGGAATGATGTTGTTGACCGGGCAGCCGCTGTTGCAAAACGGCGTGCCGCAGTCCATGCAGCGCGCAGCTTGCTGCGTGGCTTGTTGGTCGTCAAGGCCGATGACAAATTCTTTGTAATTTTTCAGTCGCTCAGGCACGGGCTTGTAGCCCTCTTCAAGCCGTTCGAATTCCATGAAACCGGTGATTTTTCCCATGATGTCCGTCCTCAGATACTTTTTAGGGGGTGTGCGCTTATCAGGCCGTGACGGCGCCGGGCTTGCCAGACAACTGAGCGCGGCTTGTGTCACTCGCGGCCAGCAACTGGCGCTCTTTGCGCTCACTCAGGGCACGCTTGTATTCGCTCGGAAACACTTTGACGAATTTATGCCGGGCCTCGCTCCAGTTGTCCAGCAGTTCACGCGCTCGCTTGCTGCCGGTCCATCGGTTGTGGTCTTGCAAAAGCCGCTTGAGCTGTTCTTCGTCGGTCTCGTCTGCGTGCCAGCCGGACTTGTCGTTGAGGGTCTGCTCGGCCGCGCTCAACACCTTGTCCAGCGTGACCATGGAAGTGTTGCAACGCGTGGCGAACTGGCCGTCTTCGTCATAGACATAAGCCACGCCGCCGCTCATACCGGCGGCAAAGTTGCGACCGGTCTTGCCCAGCACGGCAACGGTGCCGCCCGTCATGTACTCGCAGCCGTGGTCGCCTGTGCCTTCGACGACGGCAGTGGCCCCCGACAGACGCACCGCAAAACGCTCGCCGGCCACGCCGCTGAAAAACGCTTCGCCAGTGGTCGCACCGTAGAGCACCGTGTTGCCGACGATGGTGTTTTTCACAGCATCACCACGGAAGTCGATGCTAGGGCGCACCACAATACGACCGCCCGACAAGCCCTTGCCGGTGTAGTCGTTAGCATCTCCGATCAGGTACATGGTGATCCCTTTGGCCAGGAAAGCGCCGAAAGACTGGCCGCCTGTACCTTCGAGCTGGATGCGCAGCGTGTCGTCCGGCAGGCCTTCCGGATGGCGGCGTGTCAGTTCACCCGAGAGCATGGCGCCCACGGTGCGGTTGACGTTGCGCGCCACCTCGATGAACTGGACTTTCTCGCCTTTTTCCAGCGCCAGTTTGGACTTTTCGATCAGGCGCACATCGAGCGCTTTTTCGAGTCCATGCTCCTGCTCGGCCACATGAAGGCGCGGCACATCGGCCGGCACGTTGGGCTGGTAGAACAGGCGGCCGAAATCCAGTCCGCCGGCTTTCCAGTGCTCGACGCCTTTTTGCGTGTCCAGCAAGTCAGCGCGGCCTATGAGATCGTCGAACTTACGGATGCCGAGTTGCGCCATCAACTGGCGCGCCTCTTCGGCCACAAAGAAGAAGTAGTTGACGACATGCTCGGGCTTGCCGCTGAACTTGCGGCGCAGCACCGGGTCTTGCGTGGCCACGCCGACCGGGCAGGTGTTAAGGTGGCACTTGCGCATCATGATGCAGCCCTCGACCACCAGCGGTGCGGTGGCAAAGCCGAATTCGTCTGCGCCCAGCAAGGCGCCAATCACCACATCGCGGCCGGTTTTCATCTGGCCGTCAGCCTGCACGCGAATGCGGCCGCGCAGGCGGTTGAGCACCAGCGTCTGCTGGGTTTCGGCCAGGCCGATTTCCCAAGGGCTGCCAGCGTGCTTGATCGATGACCAAGGCGAAGCGCCCGTGCCGCCATCATGGCCGGCAATCACCACGTGGTCGGACTTGGCTTTGGCTACGCCGGCTGCGATGGTGCCGACACCGACTTCAGACACCAGCTTGACGCTGATGCTGGCGCGCGGATTGACATTTTTCAGGTCATGAATGAGCTGCGCCAAATCTTCGATGGAATAAATGTCGTGGTGTGGCGGCGGCGAGATCAAACCGACACCCGGCACCGAGTAACGCAGCGCGCCGATGTACTCGCTGACCTTGCCGCCGGGCAGCTGGCCGCCCTCGCCTGGCTTGGCGCCCTGCGCCATCTTGATCTGGATCTGGTCTGCTGACACCAGGTACTCGGCGGTCACGCCAAAGCGACCGGAGGCGACTTGCTTGATCTTCGAGCGCAATGAATCGCCGTCTTGCAAAGGCAAGTCCACTTCGACTTGCTTTTCACCGATCACGCTTTTCAGGCTTTCGCCCTTGCGGATCGGGATGCCCTTGAGTTCCTGGCGGTAACGGTTCGGGTCTTCGCCACCCTCGCCGGTGTTGCTTTTGCCGCCTATGCGGTTCATGGCCACGGCCAGCGTGGCATGCGCCTCGGTGGAAATCGAACCCAGCGACATGGCGCCGGTGGCAAAACGTTTAACGATTTCTTTGGCCGGCTCGACCTCGTCGATCGGGATCGCCTTGGACGGATCAATCCTGAACTCGAACAGGCCGCGCAGCGTCATGTGGCGACGGTTCTGGTCGTTGATCAGCTGAGCGTATTCCTTGTAAGTGCTCCAGTTGTTGGCGCGCGTGGCGTGCTGCAGTTTGGCAATCGCATCGGGCGACCACATGTGCTCTTCGCCGCGTGCGCGCCAGGCGTATTCACCGCCGGCGTCGAGCATGGTGGCAAGCACCGGGTCGTCGCTAAACGCTGCGCGGTGCATGCGCAGGGCTTCTTCGGCAATCTCGAAAACGCCCATGCCTTCGACCTGGCTGGCGGTGCCGGTGAAGTACTTGGCGATGGTGGCGCGGTTCAGGCCGATGGCTTCAAACAGCTGCGCGCCGCAGTAGCTCATGTAGGTGCTCACGCCCATTTTGGACATAATTTTTGACAAACCTTTGCCAATCGCCTTGGTGTAGTTGTAGATGGCTTTGTCAGTGCTCAGGTCGCCTGGCAAACCGGCCGAGAGTTCGGCCAGCGTTTCAATCGCGAGGTAAGGGTGAACGGCTTCTGCGCCATAACCGGCGAGCACGGCGAAGTGATGCACCTCGCGGGCCGAGCCGGTCTCAACCACCAGACCTGCCGTGGTGCGCAGGCCTTCTTTGACGAGGTGCTGATGCACTGCTGACAGCGCCAGCGCGGCCGGGATGGCGACCTGCGTGGCGTTCACGCCGCGGTCACTGACGATCAGAATGTTTTTGCCGCTCTTGATAGCGTCCACCGCCTCAGCGCACAGCGAGGCCAGCTTGGCCTCCACGCCTTCGTGGCCCCAGGCCAGCGGGTAGGTGATGTCCAGTGTGTAGCTGCGGAACTTGCCCTGGGTGTGGGCCTCGATGTTGCGCAGCTTGTCCATGTCGGCCACATTGAGCACCGGCTGGCTGACTTCAAGCCGCATGGGCGGGTTGACCTGGTTGATGTCCAGCAGGTTCGGCTTGGGGCCGATGAAAGACACCAGCGACATGACGATGGCTTCGCGGATAGGGTCAATCGGCGGGTTGGTGACCTGGGCGAACAACTGCTTGAAGTAGTTGTACAGCGGCTTGTTTTTGTTGGACAGCACGGCCAGCGGGCTGTCGTTGCCCATGGAGCCGGTGGCCTCTTCGCCATTGGCGGCCATGGGCGACATCAGGAATTTGATGTCTTCCTGCGTGAAACCAAAAGCCTGCTGCCTGTCTAACAAAGAAGGCACTGCCCCGTGGTTCCCCACTGCGTGTGGTTCGCCTCCCCCCTCGCTGGAGGCGGCGCCTTGCGCCCGGCTAAGCCGGTTCGCGGCCCCAGCTGGCTCTGTCGGCACATCATCCAACTTGATGCGCAGGTTTTCGATCCACTGCGTGTAGGGCTTGCTGTTGGCCAGTGTGGCCTTGATCTCTTCGTCATCGACCATGCGGCCTTGCTCAAGGTCGATCAGGAACATCTTGCCGGGCTGCAAACGCCATTTGCGCACGATCTTGTGCTCGGGCACCGGCAACACGCCGGACTCCGAAGCCATGATGACCAGGTCGTCGTCGGTCACGCAATAGCGGGAAGGCCGCAGGCCATTGCGGTCCAGCGTGGCACCGATCTGGCGGCCGTCGGTGAAGACGATGGAGGCCGGGCCGTCCCAGGGCTCGAGCATGGCGGCGTGGTACTCGTAAAACGCACGACGACGCTCGTCCATGGTGGTGTGCTGTTCCCAGGGCTCGGGAATCATCATCATCACGGCCTGGCTGATCGGGTAACCGGCCATGGTCAGCAGCTCGAGACAGTTGTCGAAGGTGGCGGTGTCGGACTGGTCGGCAAAGCTGATCGGGTAAAGCTTTTGCAGGTCCGGGCCCAGCACCGGCGAAGACATCACGCCTTCGCGTGCTTTCATCCAGTTGTAATTGCCCTTGACGGTGTTGATCTCGCCGTTGTGCGCCACATAGCGGTAAGGGTGGGCCAGCGGCCATTCGGGGAAGGTGTTGGTTGAAAAGCGCTGGTGCACCAAACCCAGGGCCGAGACGCAACGCAGGTCCTGCAGGTCCAGGTAGTAAGTGCCGACCTGGTCGGCCAGCAGCAAGCCCTTGTAGACCACCGTGCGGCTGGACATGCTGGGCACGTAATATTCTTTGCTGTGCGTCAGCTGCAGTTCTTGAATGGCCGCGCTGGCGGTCTTGCGGATCACATAGAGCTTGCGCTCAAGCGCATCCTGCACGATCACGTCATTGCCGCGGCCGATGAAGATCTGCCGCAAGATGGGTTCCTTTTCGCGCACGGTGGGCGACATGGGCATGTCGCGGTTGACCGGCACATCGCGCCAGCCCAGCAGCACCTGACCTTCCAGGCGAACCGCACGCTCCAGCGCCTGCTTACAGGCCAGGCGGGAAGCGTTTTCTTTGGGCAAAAACACCATGCCGACGCCGTACTCACCGGGCGGAGGCAGTGCTATGCCTTGCAGCGCCATTTCTTCGCGGTACAGCGCGTCAGGCAACTGAATCAGGATACCGGCGCCGTCGCCCATGAGCTTGTCGGCGCCGACAGCGCCCCGGTGGTCCAGGTTTTCAAGGATTTTCAGACCCTGCTGGACGATGGCATGGCTTTTCTGGCCCTTGATGTGGGCCACAAAGCCCACACCGCAAGCGTCATGCTCGTTTTGGCCCGAGTACAAACCGTGTTGTTCAAAATGCTTGATTTCAGCAGCCGTGGTCATGGCAGTTCCCCATCAATGGAAGCGATCAAAAAATACCGAAGAAAGAGCATAGTGCACTGCAACAACAATGCCAAACAAAATAAATGGGGTCAGATCCCATTTATTTTTTGAATCCAGCCACTTCAGATTAATTGGGGACAGATTAAAAGAGTTTCAGCCTTTAGGGCCTGAGGTTGCGGGACCGGGCGGGCGACCCCGCTGGCCGGGCGCTATGCGCCTGCGCGTGTTGTCCTGCAAGCCCCGCTTGAAGGCCTCTGAGCCCAAAGCCCAGCCCGAGAGGGTAGCGCTGGTCAGTGCTTGCTGTTGCGATGGGGCAACGCCGGCACGCACCAGTTCACGGTAAGCAGCTTCGCGCGCAAAAGGGGTGTTGCCCAGGCTCCAAAGCAGTGCATGGGGCGTAACCAGCTTGTCTACGGACATTCCTGCGTTATGCCGGTGGCTGGACCAGGGGTAATCCGCCGCCGTCTCAGCCAGGCCGGCGCGCACCGGGTTGAGGTCGATGTAAACCATGCAGGCCAGCAGGTAGCGCTCGGTCTCGATCAGCGTCGATCGGTAGCGCCCTTCCCACAAAGTGCCGCTACGGCCATGGCGGTTGTTGAAATAGCGCACATAGCTGCGGCCAACGGCCTGCATCATCCGGGGCACGCCGTCCGCTGTGTCGGGCGTAACCAGCAAATGAAAATGGTTGCTCATCAACACGTAAGCATGAACAGCAACTTGACAGGCTTGCGCTTGCGCCTGCCACAGCGCCAGTAAAAAATGACGGTCAGCATCGTCCAGCACGATCAACTGGCGGTTGTTGCCGCGCTGGATGATGTGGTGCGGATACGCAGCAACAGTAAGACGAGGTTGGCGGGCCATCGGGTGTTGAACTTAAAACGCCATGTTAAAGCGCTGGCAACGAGGCAGCCGGCAGCACGGGCAAGACTCAGCCCGTTTGAAGCAGTTTGAGACCGGTCAGGCGCTCATGCTCCTTGGCGGCAAACCGGTCGGTCATGCCCGCAATGTAATCTGCGACAGCGCGCGCTGCGTCCGGGCGTGCCGCGTGAACGGCAGGCATTTCAGCGGGGCAAAGTGAGTAGACCTCGAACAACTGGCGCACCACAATCTGGGCTTGGCCGGTGGTTTCCATGACCTGCGGGTGGCGGTAAAGACTGCCAAACAAAAACTGTTTGAGCGCGGCAGACTGCGCATGCATGGCCTCACTGAAGCGCAGCAGCGGACCGGCCTGGCGGGCTTCGTCAGCATTGGCCGGCGCAACGGCTTCAATCGCTTGCCGTGTGGCCCCAATCACGTCATAGACCTGCGCGCTGAGCATCCGGCGTATGGTTTCGTAAAGCAGGCGGCGCGCACGTTGCGGCTCAGCCAAAACGGGGTACTCGGCCAGTGCCTCCGTGCGATAGCGCTCAAACAAATCTACCGATTGCAGCTGCGCCATCGATATCAAACCGGAACGCACACCGTCGTCGATGTCATGCGCGTTGTAGGCAATGGCATCGGCCAGGTTGCACAGCTGCGCCTCCAGGCTGGGCTGGCTGCGGTCAATGAAGCGGCGCGCCACGCCCCCGGGCTCTTTTGCTTCCAGCTGATCGGCGTTGCGCGCTGAACAATGCTTGAGGATGCCCTCACGGGTTTCAAAACACAGGTTCAGACCATCAAAGCCCGGGTATCTCTCCTCGAGCTGGTCCACCACGCGCAGGCTTTGCAAGTTGTGCTCAAAGCCGCCGTGCGGCGCCATGCATTCATTGAGTGCGTCCTGGCCGGCATGGCCGAAAGGCGTGTGTCCCAGGTCATGCGCCAGCGCCACGGCCTCGACCAGATCTTCGTTCAGGCCCAGCGAGCGGGCGATCGAGCGGCCAAGTTGCGCCACCTCCAGAGAGTGCGTCAGCCGGGTGCGGAACAGGTCGCCTTCATGGTTCAAAAAAACCTGGGTTTTGTAAACCAGCCGGCGAAAAGCCGTTGAGTGAACAATGCGGTCGCGGTCACGCTGAAAGTCGGTGCGCGTGGGCGCCGGCGGCTCGGCAAAGCGGCGCCCGCGCGTGCGCGCAGGATCGCAAGCATAAACAGCCAGCGTCATTTGGGGCTGCGCATGTCAGAGCGGCACGCAGCAGGCGTCAATGACCAGACGCACCAGCGCGTCAGGCGCGCTTTGCACGCGGGCGCTGCCGAGACGGTCAATCACAACAAACTTGATTTCTCCGGCCTCGGCTTTTTTGTCAACCCGCATCAATTCCAGGTAGCGGCCTGCGTTGTCACTCTGGCTGAGCACAGGCCCCACGGTGGGCAAGCCGGCCAGCGCAATCAAGCGGCGCAAGCGCGCCACAAAGGCCACATCGACCAGGCCCAGGCGCTGCGACAACTCGGCCGCCATGACCATACCGCAAGCCACGCCCTCGCCATGCAGCCAGGCGCCATAACCCATGCCCGACTCAATGGCGTGGCCGAAGGTATGGCCGAAATTGAGGATGGCCCTGAGACCCGCTTCACGCTCATCCTGGCCGACCACAAGGGCCTTGATCTCGCAGCTGCGCTCAACAGCATGCGCCAGCGCTAAGCTGTCCGCGGCACGCAAGGCATCGATGTGCGACTCGATCCAGCTGAAAAAATCCATGTCGGCAATCGGGCCGTACTTGATGACCTCTGCCAGCCCGGCACTGAGTTCGCGCGCAGGCAAAGTTTTGAGCAGGTCAAGGTCGCAAATCACGCGCTGCGGCTGGTAAAAAGCGCCGATCATGTTTTTACCCAGCGGGTGGTTGATCGCCGTCTTGCCTCCGACAGAAGAGTCGACTTGCGCCAGCAAGGTGGTTGGAATCTGCACAAAAGGCACGCCGCGCATGTAGCTGGCCGCGGCAAAGCCGGCCATGTCGCCCACCACACCGCCGCCCAAAGCAAACAGCACGGTCTTGCGGTCGCAGCTGTTTTGCAGCAATGCGTCAAAAATCAGCTGCAAAGTGGGCCAGTCCTTGTGCGCCTCGCCATCGGGCAAGGTCACCAGCAGCACCTTGGCATAAGCGCTGGCCAGCGCCGCCTGCAAACGCGCGGCATAAAGAGGCGCCACCTCGGTGTTGGAGACGATCAGCGCCGTGCTGGCACGCGGCAGACCCGCGTAGCTGTGGGCACTGCCCAACAAATCTGCACCGATCAGGATGTCATAGGAACGATCTGCCAGCTCGATACGCACCTGTCGGGCAGGCGCTAGAGCGGACACTTGATTGGCTTCTTGAGGCATGGTGGCAAGTGTAGCCAGCGCCAGCTCAGGCGGGCGGCGGCGCGGCAGGGGGCGTGGCCGGCTCGAGCTTGAGCGACTGCATGATGCTGGTGACCAGACTGGCCACAGAGGGGCGGCCGGTTTCAATCACCAGGTGCGCCGTTTCACGGTAAAGCGGGTCACGCAGCACATACAACTCTTTGAGGCGCAACAAGGGGTCGGCCACTTGCAGCAAAGGGCGGTTGAGGTCGTGGCGTAAACGCCTGAAAACCTCTTCCGGCGCCGAATGCAAATAGACCGTGGTGGTCCGCTCATGCAGGTGACGGCGATTGGACGGCCGCAGCACCGCACCACCGCCGGTGGACAAAACACAGTCACCACCCAATGACAGCTCATCGATCACAGATTCTTCCATGTCTCTGAAAGCCGGCTCACCTTCGCGCTCGAAAAACTCCCGTATCGAGCAACCCATCCGGTGCTCGAGGACATGGTCAGTGTCAATGAAACGCAAATCCACACGCCGGGCCAACTGGCGGCCGACGGTGGACTTTCCGGAGCCGGGCAGGCCCACGCAAGCGATTCGTAAAGGTTTCGAGTTCAAGGCTGCAAATTGTCGTCAGGTTGGCAGGCTCCGGGGGCCGGCACGCCAGCCCGCACAAGGCTTAGCGACACCCCAGACCTGAAAGCCTCAGAGCATAACCCTGAGCGGCCGGGGCTAAGGCGCGCTCGCCGCACCGACCAACAATTTCGGGGTGATGAACACCATCATTTCCGACTTGCTGTTGCTGCGGCTGCGGTTGCGAAACAGCCAGCCCAGTCCAGGCAAATCGCCGAGAACAGGCACTTTGGTGTCGTCTGTACGCTCAATTTCCTCAAAAATACCGCCGATAGAAACCGTCCCGCCGTTTTCCACCAACACCTGGGTTTGCACATGCTTGGTGTCAATGGCAAAGCCTTTGGTGGTCAGCCGCCCAACGCTGTCCTTGTTGATGTCCAGGTTCAAAATGATGTTGCCCTCCGGCGTGATCTGCGGCGTGACTTCGAGTTTGAGATTGGCTTTGCGAAATGCTGTCGTGGTCGCGCCACTGGCCGATTTTTCCTCGTAAGGCAGTTCGGTTCCTTGCTCAATCAAAGCCTTGACCTGGTCGGTCGTGACAATGCGCGGGCTGGAAATGATCTTGCCCTTGCCATCAGCTTCCATCGCTGATATTTCCAAATTCAGCACCCGGGTCAGCGAAGCGTTAAACAGTGAGACTGCGAACGAGGCCGCGTTGTAGCCGTTTTGCGCAGCTGCGGGCATATTGACAAAGTCGCCGGCTGTGACACCAAAGGCTGTTTGCTGCTGCGGCGCCCCTGCAGCGGGCGACAAGTAACTGGCGCCGGCCTGGGTGTTGATGTTGTTGTTCAAACTGGTCGCCCGGCCACCCAGACGCACGCCCAGAGAGCGGCCGAAATTATCGGAGGCCTCGACAATGCGCGCCTCTATCAATACCTGCCTGACAGGAATGTCGAGCTTGCGGATCAGGTCTTGCACTTGCACCAGCCGGGTGGGCATGTCGGTGACAAAGACCTGGTTGGTCCGCAGATCCGCCAGCACACTGCCGCGCGCCGACAAAATGCGCATGCCACCCGGCGCGTTGGCGCCCGCACCGGATCCCGTGAGACTGCGCGCCACATCAGCTGCGCGGGCGTAGTTCAGCTTGAACTCCTGCATGCGCACCGGGCCCAGTCCCTGCAAAGCCTGCTGGGCTTCGATGTCAGTTTTCTCTCTGGCTGCCAGCTCAGCTTTGGGTGCGATTTGTAAAACATTTCCCAGCTGACGCATGCCCAGACCATGCGTTTCCAGAATGATATTCAGCGCCTGCGCCCATGGCACCTCTTTCAGGCGCAGCGTGACTGTGCCGGTCACGCTGTCAGACACCACCAGATTCAAGCCCGTGAAATCTGCCATCACCTGCAGCAAAGAACGGATGTCAATGTTCTGAAAATTCAGCGTCATCAGGCCGCGCCCATCCTGGCTCATTTGCTCCGCTAACGGCTGCCCGGCGGGAGACGCCTGCTGCGCCGCCACCGGCCAACAAGCCCACAACAGGCACATCGCCAGATACAGCATACGGGGGCTGTGTGCGGCCATCCAAATCGATGCAGAGTTCATGGGGTTTTCTCCAGCAGGTTCATAAAGCGTGTCTGCACCACCTTGTTGGCACCGGGAACTGAACTGTGTTCGTACAACATCAGCCGCGACGCGCTGATCTCAGCGACTTGCGCTTCTTCAAGGCCCAGCACATCGCCCACACGCACCAGGTAAATCCTGTCCTTGACGCGTACCAAAGCTGCCGCCGGCCCCTGGCCCAGCAAGCTGCCCACCAGGGTCATGTTGGCCAGAGGTTCGGATTGCAGTGGCGCCCTGGCGCGGCCAGGTGCGGGGCGCGCCAAGACATTCGCAGCGAGCAAGGGCGCTGGCGGCCACAAACGCTCGCTGCTAAATGGTGCCGAGCCCGGCGCTATGGCAGGCCGAAGGCGTTCATTGACGGCATATTTAATTGCTGAAGGTTCGGGCAGCGCCAAAGAATTCTTGACGTGCGGTGACCTCAAGCTGATCAGCACCATGTCCATGCGCAGCATGTCGTTCTGGAAGGGCACCAAACTGAAACTGTGCAAAGCCCAGCGCCACGGCAGGGCAGACAGTTCACGCGCAAAGCCGCCCAGGTCTTCAAAACGGCCGATCAACTGCAGCGTCAGCCGCTGCTCTTCATAAAGTAAGCCTGCAGTCGGCGCTTGCGGCTTGATCATGGCCAGCTGTAAGCGCCAGGCTTTTGCACTGCGACTCAGGCTGGACATCACCTGGTTCATGTCGGAGGCGCCGGGCAATCGCAACTCAAGCTCTGAAAGCCTGGACTGCGTCTGCGCCAGCTGCGCATTGAGTTCTGCCATCACGACGAGTTCCGCGCGCCGCTCACGCAGGGTGGCCTGCAGTTGACCATGCGACTGCTGCGCCAATCCAATGTCTTGCGAAAGCCCTTGCAGCCACACAGACCAGAGCAGCAGCAAAGTCAGTCCGAAGACCGGCACCAGGACCAAATGACGCAGCCAAGCCGGCCATTGCATTGGCTCTTTAAGTGCTAACGAGGGCAGCCTGAGCGCCATCATGGCCGCCCGCCCGGCTGTTTCTCGGCCGGCCCCGTCGGCAGCTCTGCACGTATAGAAAAATTCAGGCCCGACGGAAACCCCTCTTGCTGCACGGCGGCTGCAAGCGACATGTCCAGCAGCTCAGGGGGCTGCAGCCATGGCGCTGAACGCTGCATCTGCGAGAGCAATTCAAAAACCTGCGCACTTGAGCGGGCTGCACCCCTCATCAGCACCACCCCGCCATCCTGGCTGACTGCACTCCAATAAAGACCATCGGGAACTTGCTCAGCCAGTGGCCACAACCAAGCCGCCGGCTGCGCGCTGTCTGTTTGAAATTGTTGCAAGACGGCCTCGCGCATGCGCGCAGCCTTGAGTTCAGTTTGCAGGCCGGCCGTGCTTTTGAGTTGAGCGTCCAGCGCCTTTAATTCCTGGCGCAGTTGCAGGCCGCTGTCTTCAGCACGCGCTAAATCCTGTGCCAACAGCTGGCTCAGGCCCAGCGCCGTCAGCAGGGCCGCCAGGCAGGCCAGGGCCATGTTTTGCACAAAGGATCGGCGCTGCTGCATCAGCGAAAGCTTGCGATGCGGCAGAAAGTTAATCAGCATAGGTCCTTGAACCTCCTCAGTGCAAGCCCGCAAGCTGTCATCAGCCCGGCACTGGCCTGGGGAATTGGCCCAGGACTGAGAGCTTGATGGTCATGCCTGAGGGCTTTGACCGGGTCGGCCCACTGGCAATCGCAGCCGAGCTGAAGGCCCAGCGTTTCACACCATGGCGGTTCTTGAGGGGCATCACTGGTCAGCAAAATCAGCTCCAAGCGGGCCCTTGAACCGCCCCAAGTCACACTTGCCATCTCGCTCTGTATAAGCTGGCAAAGCTCGAACACCGTTTGAGGGCACGAGGGCCAGACCGCAGACTGGTGCACAACTTTATGACCCGCCAACAGCTGCAAAGAAGCGCCATCTGAGAGCAGCTGGACAAACGCCGTCACGCCAGCCGGGTTCGTCGCCGGCCGCATGCGCAGCAACAGGGCCGCGGTCCGTGCGCAGGCCTGGGCCTGGCCGTCCACCACGGTGGGTATCAAGCCGGCTGACTCGGCCAGGCCCAGACGGTCTTGCAACATGTCCTGAGGCGTGGTGGCGGTCCAGACCTGCTGCGTTGTTGTCGCGCCAGCGCCGTGCACCAGGCCGAAGTCCATGGCCAGGGCTGCAAGCTCTGAATCGCGGTCAAGTGCCATCGCTTGCCGGACCTGTTGCTCGAGAGCGCTCGGACGCCAAGGGCCGGGCAGGTTCAGCACCTGGGTCTGGACGGCGGAAGCAGGCATGGCCAGGGCCACGCGTCGGTGCTTGCTGCCGGTGGCTTGTACCAAGCGCTTCAGGGCAGCGCTAACGTCCTCAAAGCGCTCGATCTGCCCTTGCACGATGCAGCCGGGCGCAAGGGGCACGGCTACACAGCGTTCAAGCCGCAAGCGTGCACGCCCATCGCGGGCCAACTCCACCCAATGCAGGCTGTCAGCGCCGATGTCCAAGCCGATCAGCGGCTCAGGTTGGGCTTGGAACAAAGAGATCAAAGAATTAAATTAAATTTAAAGAACTCAAGTATGGACAATCAAACGCCATTTAACAATACCAAAATACTCTTTTTAGAATTTTCAACTTCTACCCTTGCGCAGGCAAAGTCGCTGAGCGCTACGGCCCACGTATAGTTTGTCGACTGAGACCCGCAGACACCCTGAACCGTCAGGCCGTTTTTTATAATGGCCGGCTGTTCCCACGATTGAGTCCATGCCCCGGAAACCCACAGACACCCCAAAGCCCGCAAGCCAGACCCCAAGCCCGCCTGAGGCCACGCCACTGAACCTGTTGATCCGGCTGCTGAAATGGGCCGCAGGCCTGGCGACGGCCGGCATGCTGGCGCTGCTGATGGTGATTGCGCTGGCTTTGTCAGTGGCCTATCCCAATTTGCCCGATGTTTCGGACATGCTGAACTACCGGCCCAAGCTGCCGATGCGTGTTTTTTCAGCAGATGGCGCACTGATCGGTGAGTTCGGCGAAGAGCGGCGCAGCCTGACGCCCATCAAAGACATTCCGCAGGTGATGAAAGACGCGGTGCTGGCCATCGAAGACGCGCGCTTTTTCCAGCACGGCGGCGTGGACTATCTGGGCGTGGTGCGCGCCGGCCTGGCCAATGTGGGCCGTTCCAAAAGCCAGGGTGCATCGACCATCACCATGCAAGTGGCTCGCAATGTGTATTTGTCTGCCGAAAAAAGCTACATGCGCAAAATTTATGAAATTTTGCTGACCTTCAAGCTCGAACACCTGCTCACCAAAGACCAGATCCTTGAGATCTACATGAACCAGATTTTTCTGGGACAACGTGCTTACGGATTTGCCGCCGCCTCTGAAGCCTATTTCGGCAAACCCCTGCAAAAAATCACCATCGCCGAAGCCGCGATGCTGGCCGGCCTGCCCAAAGCCCCTTCGGCCTACAACCCGATCAGCAACCCGCAGCGAGCCCGCTCCCGCCAGCTCTACATCATTGAGCGCATGGAGGAAAACAAATTCATCACCGCAGAGCAAGCGATTGCGGCCAAAAAAGAGCAGCTCAAAATACGCAAAGGCCAAGACGACGGGCGGGTGCATGCAGAGTACGTGGCCGAGACAGTTCGCCAACTGGTCTACAGCCAATACGGGGACGACACCTACACCCGTGGCCTGAATGTCTACACGACGCTGTCTTCGGTGGAGCAAACGGCCGCCTACAGAGCGCTGCGCAAGGGCATCATGGATTTCGAGCGGCGCCAGATTTACCGTGGCCCTGAAAAATTCATCACCCTGCCTGAAGACCCTAAAGAGGCCGAGGATGTGATTGACGATGCGCTGGCCGACAACCCGGACAACGGCGACGTGATGTCCGCCGTGGTGCTGGAAGCTTCGCCCAAAAAAATCAAAGCAGTGCGGCAAAACGGTGAGCTTGTCGAGATCACTGGCGATGGTTTGAAGCCCGCCGAGTCAGGGCTCAGCGCCAAGGCGCCGGCCAACATCCGGCTGCGCCGCGGCGCGCTGATCCGGGTGGCCAAGACCTCGGAGACAGCCTGGGAGATCACCCAGCTGCCTGAGGTCGAGGGCGCTTTTATCGCTATGGACCCGCGCAACGGCGCCATTCGAGCACTGGTTGGCGGTTTTGATTTTGATAAAAATAAATTCAACCACGTGACGCAGGCCTGGCGGCAGCCGGGCTCGAGCTTCAAGCCCTTCATCTATTCGGCAGCGCTTGAAAAAGGCTTCACGCCGGCCACTGTCATCAATGACGCACCGCTGTTTTTTGACGCCAGCGTGACCGGCAGCCAACCTTGGGAGCCCAAAAATTACGACGGCACTTTTGACGGGCCCATGAGCCTGCGTACAGCCCTGAAGAAATCCAAGAACATGGTGTCCATCCGGATTTTGCAAGCGGTTGGTCCGCAAAACGCGCAAGACTGGATTGCCCGCTTCGGCTTCGAAGCTGACAAGCACCCGGCCTACCTGACCATGGCGCTCGGTGCCGGATCGGTGACGACGATGCAGATGGCCACGGGCTACTCGGTGTTTGCCAATGGCGGCTACCGCATCAACCCCTACCTGATCACCAAAATCACCAACCAGCAAGGCCGCACCTTGGTGGAGACACCGGCACCTGTTCTCAATGAGAGCATGCGCGCCATCGAGCCACGCAATGCCTTCATGATGTCCAGCCTGTTGCAGGAAGTCACCCGCTCAGGCACGGCCGCCCGCGCGCAGGCCACGCTCAAACGCCCCGACCTGTACGGCAAGACCGGCACCACCAACGACTCGATTGACACCTGGTTTGTCGGCTACCAACCCACGCTCACAGCGGCGGTCTGGATGGGCTATGACAAGCCCCGCAAACTCGGCGACCGCGAAACCGGCGGCGGCCTGAGTTTGCCGATTTGGATCACCTTCATGGAAACAGCGCTCAAATCAACGCCGGTGACCGAAATCCCGGTACCCCCCGGGGTGGTCAACGTCGCTGGCGAGTGGTTTTATGACGAATTTGCACGTGGCGCCGGCGTCAGCAGCTTAGGCATCGAAGGCCGACCCTCGGGTTTACCGCTTGACGCCGGCAACCCGTCCCAGCCGGGGGCAGCGCCACCCGTCCAGGTGATGCCGGCGGCCGATGAACGCCGTCGTATCCTGGACCTGTTCAAGAACTGAAGCGGAGAGGCCGGCCGGCCTGCTCGCTGGCGTAGCGCGACAAGTCGGCAAAAAATTCGCCCGCGCCCTTGGTGTCTTGCCAACGGCCGTCCACGCACTTGTAATGAAAGCCGCCCGCGCGCGCGGCCATCCAGATTTCCTGCAAAGGCTTTTGCAAATTGATGATGATCTGGCTGCGGTTGTCAAAGCTCAGCGTGACCATGCCGCCGGTGCGCTGGTTGTCGATGTCGGCGTCCGTTTCATCGTTGATGCGGTCACAAGCCCGCTCTACCGCTTGCAAAACGGCCTCAGCCAGGTCCAGGTATTCGAGCTCGGTCATTACAATCCCATCATGTTTGCTTTACTTCTTCGTCACAACCAAATTCTAGGCCGCCGTGCGCTGGCGACCCGCCCGCATGGTCTTGCGGCATATGGACTCAGCGCCCTGCTGCTCCTGGCATTGACCGGCTGCGGCCAAAAAGGCCCGCTGTTTTTGCCACCAGGACAAGCTGTGCCCGCAGCTGTCATACCCGCCCCCAACACTGCAGCACCAATCCTGCAGGCACCAGCTGCTGTCAAAGCCCCCTCCGCACCATGACGCCGCACCCTGTGAGCCCAACCATCACGGCAGCCCTGCCCGGACACCCTTTTGTGGCCTACCACGGCGCAGCATTGCAAATAGAAGACGTGGCATTGAGCAGCCTGGCGGCGCAACACGGCACGCCGCTGTTTGTCTATTCCAAAGCGGCCATGCTGTCTGCACTGGCCGCCTACCAGCGCGGCTTTGCCGGCCGCGATGCGCAAATCTGCTACGCCATGAAGGCCAACTCCTCGCTGGGCGTCTTGCAGGTTTTTGCCCAGGCCGGCTGCGGCTTTGACATCGTCTCGGGTGGCGAACTTGAACGCGTGCTGGCCGCCGGCGGGCAGGCCTCCAAGGTCATTTTTTCAGGCGTCGGCAAGACGCGCAGTGAAATGCGCCAGGCACTGCAAGCGGGCATCGGCTGCTTCAATGTGGAGAGCGAAGCCGAGCTCAATGTGCTCAGTGAGGTGGCGCTGTCGATGAACCTGCGCGCTCCGGTCAGCATTCGCGTGAACCCGAACGTAGACCCTAAAACCCATCCTTATATTTCCACCGGTCTCAAAGGTAACAAGTTTGGCGTGGCGCATGAGGATGCGCTGCGCATCTACCGGCATGCCGGCAGCCTGAGTGGTTTGCGTGTCGTTGGAATTGACTGCCACATCGGATCGCAGATCACAGAGACCGAACCCTACCTGGACGCCATGGACCGCGTGCTCGACCTGGTCGCCGGCATCGAGGCTGACGGCACTGTGCTTGAGCACATCGACTTTGGCGGCGGTCTGGGCATAAACTACAACAGCGACACGCCGCCGGCTGCAGACGTGCTGTGGGCGCAACTGCTGAGAAAACTTGACGCCCGCGGTTTCGGGAAGAAAAAACTCATGATCGAGCCCGGCCGCTCACTGGTGGGCAACGCCGGCGTGTGCCTGACCGAGGTGCTGTATGTCAAACCCGGCGAGCAAAAGAATTTTTGCATCATCGACGCCGCCATGAACGATTTGCCCCGCCCGGCCATGTACCAGGCTTTTCACGCGATTGTTCCGCTGCAGCAACCTGCAGGGACGCTTGAAACCTGCGTCTACGACGTGGTCGGCCCGGTTTGCGAAAGCGGTGACTGGATCGGCCGTGACCGCACACTGGCCGTGCAAGCCGGCGACCAATTGGCCGTGTTGTCCGCAGGCGCCTATTGCATGAGCATGGCCAGCAACTACAACACCCGCGGCCGTGCTGCCGAGCTGTTGGTCGACGGCAGCGCAGTGCATGTCATTCGCGAGCGCGAGAGTGCGGCTGAGCAGATGCGCCATGAGCGCTTAGTGCCCTGACGCTGAGTTTTCAACGCGGCCGAGGCCGCAGCTTGCGCAGTCGCCAACCCAGCAAGAGCGCCAGAATGCCGGCGTACACCAGTACTTCAGCAAAATCGTTTTTGCCAGCGCGCATCCAGAAGAAATGCAAGATCGCCAGCCCTGCCACCGCATACACCAGCCGGTGCAGGCGCTGCCATCGCTGCGCACCCACGGCCCGTATGGCTGCGTTAAATGAAGTTGCGGCCAGCGGCGTGAGCAGCAGCAGAGCTAGCGAGCCCACCAAAATAAAGGGCCGCTTGACAATGTCATTGAATATGTCGGCCACATCAAAGCCCATGTCAAAGCCGCTGTAGCTCAAGAAATGCAGCAGTGCATAAAAATACATGAACACGCCCAACATGCGCCGGTAACGTGCCAGCGCTGACAGCCCGCTGAGCTCGCGCAGCGGTGTCACTGCCAGCACGATCACTAAAAAGCGCAAGGCCCAGTCGCCGGTAGCGCGTATCAAAGCCTCTTGCGGGTTCGCTCCCAGCTGGTCCTGCACCACCCGGTAAAGCAGCCAGCTAAGAGGCAGCAGGCACAGGGCAAAAACCAAAGGCTTGGCCCAGCGGTGGGACAACAGCCGGTTCATCAACAAACAGCCCGCAAGCCCTTGCAGCCTGAAACGCGCGCGGGTTTAGAAAAACTTCTTGAGGTCCATGCCGGCATACAGCTGCCCCACTTGGGCCTCGTAACCGTTGAACATCAGGGTCTTGCGTTTTTTGGCGAACAAGCCGTCTTCACCGATGCGCCTCTCGCTCGCCTGGCTCCAACGCGGATGATCCACGTTGGGGTTGACGTTGGAATAAAAACCGTATTCCTGCGGCGCCGACTTGTTCCAGGAGGTCTTGGGTTCTTTGTCCGTGAAGCGGATTTTGACAATGCTCTTGCCGCTCTTGAAGCCGTATTTCCAGGGCACCACCAGGCGCAGCGGTGCACCGTTTTGCTTGGGCATTGTCTCGCCGTACATACCGAAGGCCAGCATGGCCAGCGGGTGCATGGCTTCGTCCATGCGCAGCGCTTCGGTGTAAGGCCATTCGAGCACGCGCGAGCCCACAAAAGGCATGGTCTTGGGGTCCGCCAGGGTGATGAACTCGACGTACTTGGCGCTGCCCAGGGGTTCCACTTTTTTGATGAGCTCCGCCACCGAATAGCCCACCCAAGGAATCACCATAGACCAACCTTCAACACAGCGCAGGCGATAGATACGCTCTTCCTGCGCGCTGAGCTTGAGCAAATCTTCGATCGCATATTTGGCTGGTTTTTTAACCAAGCCTTCGACCTCTACGGTCCAGGGGGAGGTGACCAGCGAGCCTGCATTTTTAGCCGGGTCTGCTTTGTCCGTGCCGAACTCATAGAAGTTGTTGTAGCCGCTGGCGTCTTTGTAGTCTGTGAGCTTGTCCATGGTCACCGCGCCAGCCACCGGGGACTTGCGCCCCGGCAGTGCCGGATTTTTACCCGGCCGCGACAGCTCTTGTGCCATCGCCTCACGGCTGGCCCAGGAGGCCATGGCAGCACCAGCAGCACCCGAAGCCATCAGCTTGATCAGGGTGCGCCGTTCGCGGTACAGGCGCTCAGTGGTGATCTCGCTGGAAGCGGGATGTATAAAACCATTGTTCAGTGTTTTGATCAACATGGGTGACCCTTTCAAACATCAGTGCGGAAAATACCGCAAGCCTTACAGCTCACCGTAGCTGTGCAGACCCGACAAAAACATATTAACGCCCAAAAATGCAAACGTGGTCACCGCCAGCCCGACTAGCGCCCACCAGGCAGCGACTGTGCCGCGCAATCCCTTCATCAGGCGCATGTGCAGCCAGGCCGCATAGTTAAGCCAGACGATCAAGGCCCAGGTTTCTTTCGGATCCCAGCTCCAGTAACCGCCCCAGGCTTCGGCAGCCCACAGCGCACCGAGCACGGTGGCAATGGTGAAAAAAGCAAAACCTACGGCAATGGCTTTGTACATCACATCGTCCAGCACTTCAAAGCTGGGCAGGCGTTCAGCCAGACGCTGGCGGCCCCACAAAATGCCGCCCGCGACCAGCGCCGACACCAGCAGGTAACCGAGCCAGTAGCTGCCGCCGGCGGCAGCCGATGACTTGCGAAAGACGATAGGCACAAAACACATCACCACACCCAGCAGCCACAGCGGCGTGAGCTTGTACCAGCGCTTCTCGCCGGCCTGCTGCTTGACCAGATAAGCCAGCGCCACCATGGCAGCCAGTGCAAACATACCGTAGCCGATGAAGTTGGCCGGTACATGAAGCTTCATCCACCAACTCTTGAGCGCCGGCACCAAGGGCTGGATCTCGTGGGCTTCGCGCACAACGGTGTACCAAAGCAAAAAGCCAACAGCGGCACTGACCACCAGCATGACAAAAGCGCCCAGCGAACGGGTCTTGTACTGCGCTTCAAAATAAAGATAAAAGGCCGCGGTCATCCAGCTGAACAAAACGAACACTTCATAAAGGTTGCTGACCGGGATGTGGCCGATATCGGGGCCCATCAAATAGCCTTCGTACCAGCGCACCATGGTCCCAATCAGCGCCATGGCGATGGCGGCCCAGACAATGCGCGAGCCCATCAACTCGAAGCTGGCACTGCGCCCACCCTCTCCCTGGCCTGCGATCATGCCCAGCCAGTAAAACAGCGTGCCCATGAAAAACAAGACGCTCATCCATAAAATAGCGGACTGACTGGACAAGAAATATTTGAGCCAAAACACCTGCTCGGCACGCGCCAGATCACCCTGGTAAGACCAGATGCCCAGCAGTGAGGCCAGCGTCACCACCAGCATCAGGGCGCGCAAGGGCCGCCAGAACCAGCCCATGGCGATGGCCGCCGGTATCGTGCCCAGCAAGATAGCTTGTTCATAGCCATCCATGGCCGACTGGTAACGCACAAAAGCAAATACACCACCGGCCAACACCAGCGCAGCGAACAGCCAGTCCAGCACGTTACGACGCACGAAATAACCCTCCCGCAAAATAAAAGCGTCCTGACCGCCGCTGTTTTGCAAGGTGGTGGTTTGGGTGGTCATGAGCGTTCCTGTAACAGTCGGGATTTCAGCATTTCAAATTCTTTATCGCCATCCATGGTCTTGCGGTTGGACGACAGCGCCATGGTGGCGTGACAGGCGGGGGAGTCTGCCTGAGCGGGTTCTGCCTGCATGTGCGGGGCCGACAGCCAAACCCAAAGCCGTCGCTCGCGCACATAAAGCATGGCAAAAATACCCAGAATCAAGAAGGCGCAACCCAAGTAGACGATGTTACGCCCCGGGGAGCGCGTCACCTGGAAAACGCTGGCTTGCACTTGCGAAAACCCGGTCAATTCAAAAGCCATGGGCGCAGGGTAGTGGAATGCGTCACTCAAACTGAGCACCATCTGGGACATGAAGTTCTGCGCTTTTTCGTCCCGCTTCAGGGGCGCAAGGCCGGCGTCCTGGCGCGTTTGAGCGACCAGCTCGAACAGCACGCCATTGAGTATGCGCACCAGAACTTCGCTGGCGCGGTTGCGCTCTTCTTGCGGTACATTGATTTCCATGAAGTCTGAAATCGCCTGCAAGCCGGCCACCGGTTTGGCAGCGGGCAGTGCCGGACTGGCAGCCGCGGGCTGGACGCTTTGCGCACCCGCAAACAAAGCCAGCGCCCTGCCGGCAGACGCCGTGAGCTGCGCAGCGAGGTCGGGTCTGTCGGTGGCGATGGCCTGGCGCACATAGCGCCTGACCGCTTCGTCACGCTTGAGCGGATCGGCCAGGGCGGCACGCGCGGCCAAGAAGGTGGCCATGCTGCTTTCTGCATCCGCCGGCACGCGCAAAAACTGAAAGGAATCCGCCGGCGTTTCACGCACACCCAACAAAAAGACGGCTGTACTGTCCGGGTTGGCATCCATGCGCACCGGCAGCATGTAGTTTTGAAATTCACGGGCCTGGCCGGCGGCATCGCGCAGCTTGTAGCTCACGCTGGGCCCGACATTGCGCAGCTCTTTTTGCGTGCTGGTCTTGTTGGCTGCCCCCAGACGGGCGTCAATCGCCTGGCGCAGATCCACCTTTCGCACGTCAGCGCCTGAACCCTCGGCCTGACTGCCGCTGTTGCCGAAGTTTTCCACATTGATCACGCGCAGCGCGGTGAATTCAAGTGTGAGCTTTTCGGGGCCATTGCTCAAATTGCTGGAGCCACCGATAGTGCCCTGAATTTCAAAGGGCTTGGTGGCGGCGTTCATGGGAACCGCTTGCATCGTGACGTTGGAGCCGCCATCGTCAAAGCTGGACTGGTAAATCTCAATACCCCGGTGGCGCACCGGATGATTGACCTCGACACGCGCCGGAATTTCTTCGCCGCTTTCTTTGTCGTGGATCACGATGTCACTGGCAAACAATTTAGGCATGCCGGTCGAGTAATACTCGACCACGAATTTTTTCAGCTCGATGGAAAAAGGCAGCTCTTGCAGGAGCACACCACCGGGCTGGTTGAGCATGGCCGTGCTCGACTGCGAACCTTCAGCCACCAGTAAATTGGCGCGGAAAGTCGGGTTGGCGCTGCTCAAGCGGTGCTTGTCGGGCACGTCGGCAATCAAGCCGCCGCCGGCAAACACAGATTTGTCGTTGAACCACATCTGCGCGCGAACCATCAGATCGCCATCGAGCAAACCGCCCAGGCATATCAACACGATGGCGCTGTGCGCCGCAATGTAGCCGAGCTTGTTAGCAGCACCCTTTTTGGCGGCCACCATCCAGCCTGCATCACGCTGCTGAAGCTTGACGCGCCAGCCGCCCTGCACCAGTGTCTGGCCGATGCGCCGGGCGGCGGCGGCCGGCATTTCGGTCAGCTTGCCTTCTGCGCGGTGACCAAAGGCCTTGAGGCTTTGCTCGCGAATGTCTTCTTTGTAGTGCTTGAGCTCGGCCAGGATTTTGGGGGCGTTACGGCTGATGCACAAACTGGTGCTCAAGACCAGAAAAGCCAGAATCAGTAAAAACCACCAGGCGCTGTAAACCGTATTCAGGCTGCTCAGGCTGAACACCTGGGCCCAGAAGGGACCGAACTGGTTGACGTAATTGGAAAAGGGTTCCTGCTGCTTGAGCACCGTACCGATGACCGATGCGATGCAGATGAGCGTGAGCAGGGAGATCGAAAATCGCATCGACGACAACAGCTCCACCACGCTGCGCCAGACGCGGGAGTCTGAGTCAAGCTCAATGCCTTGGGTGGAAACGGTCATGTCATTGGAAAGAGTTGGTGCGATCAGCTATCTATCAGCCTGCAGTCCAGCACTTGCAGCAATAGGAGGCACAAGGTCGTGCCCATGAAAAAAGCGGGTCTTTCGTTGAAAGACCCGCCTGTTACCCGCATGAAAACTTAACGCAGGCCGGCGATGTAGTCAGCCAGCGCGCGGATTTCACGGTCATTGAGCTTGGCAGCCACTTGCGTCATCTGCAAGTTGTTCTGGCGCACGCCATCGCGAAAACCGGTCAGCTGCGCAGCGGTGTATTCAGCGTGCTGGCCGCTCAGGCGGGGGTATTGCACCGGGTTGCCGGCACCATTGGGGCTGTGGCAGCCTGCGCAGGCGGCAATCTGCCGGTCGGCCACGCCGCCACGGTAAATGCGCTCGCCCAGGGCGACCAACTCTTTGTCGTTGGCAAAGCCGGGCTTGATTTTCTTGGAGGCGGCCCAAAAGGCGATGTTCTTCATGTCGGCATCGCTCAACTGGGAAGCAAAGCCTTGCATGACGGCGTTTTTACGAATGCCGGCCTTGAACTCCTGCAACTGCTTGACCAGGTATTCAGGATGCTGCTGGGCCAGCTTTGGATTGACCGGGGTGCCGGAATTGCCGTCAGCGCCGTGGCAGGCTGCGCACGCTGCTGTGAACTTGGCTTCGCCAGCCACAAGATCGGGCTTGACGACCTTGGCCGGCGCAGCTGGTGCTGCTGGCGCGGCGGCATGGGACGACAAAGCCGTCGCAGATAACAGGGCGGCGAAGAAATAAGTGACAAGCAGCTTCATATCAGGGCGTTTTAAATTAGGGTGCGTAAGAAACCATCAACATCTGATTTTACAATGGCTTAGCCCTGCTGGTTCGGACTGAAGTCCGGAATCGGTCTGGATTCAGGGGCTACGCGGCCTATGGGCCTTGCTTCAGGCTTGCGCCCTTCACCGAGATTCCGCTTATGACCGCCCCCGCCATCCCCTCCTCCCCCGCGGTTTTGCCCCCTGACATGGACAAGATCGCCATGGGTTGGCTGCACACGGCCAAGTTTCTGACCACCGCGCCCGAGTTGCACCATCTGCCGGCGCTGGATGTGCCTGAAATCGCTTTTGTCGGCCGCTCGAATGCCGGTAAGTCCACCTGCATCAACACCTTGACGCAGCAGCACCGGCTGGCGTTTGCCTCCAAAACACCGGGGCGCACGCAGAGCATCAACTTGTTTTCACTGGGCAAGCAGGGCATCACCGACGCGGTGCTGGCCGATTTACCCGGTTACGGCTATGCGGCCGTACCCAAGGCCGCCAAATACCGCTGGCAACAGGTGATGGCCAATTACCTGCAAACCCGCCGCAACCTGACCGGTATCGTGCTGCTGTGCGACCCGCGCCTGGGCCTGACCGAGCTCGATGAAATTTTGCTCGACGTGGTACGCCCCAGAGTGGTTGAGGGCCTGAAGTTTCTGGTCTTGCTGACCAAGTCAGACAAGCTCAACAAAACCGAAGCCGCCAAAGTGCTGTCGATTGTGCGACTGCAAGCCGGCGGCGGCGATGTCAAACTTTTTTCTGCCCTCAAACGCAAAGGGGTGGACGAGGTCGCCAAACACCTGTGGCACTGGGCCCATCCTGAAGGTCTGGAGGCCGCCATGCCGCCGACCGCCCAGCCTGCCAGAGCGACTCCGCAGTCTGAGGCCGCAGACCCTCAAGCCTGAGGTCTGGGGCCGGGTCGGGTGCTTTCTTAACCAGGCATGCCCATGATCCAAACCCGTGACCACCTGTTGCCCCACGGCATCACCCTGTCTTGCCGCAGTGCGGGCACGGCGGGCCGGCCGGTGCTGATGTTTTTGCACGGTTTTCCTGAAGCGGCTTTTGTCTGGGATGCCATGCTGCTGCATTTTTCCAGGCCCGAGCACGGCGGCTACCACTGCGTGGCACCCAACCTGCGCGGCTACGCCGGCTCCAGCGCTCCCGCCGAAGTGGCCGCCTACCGGGCCAAACACCTGATGCAGGACATTGCAGCGCTGATTGCTGATGTTGGCGGTGATGGCGGGCAAGTGGCCTGCCTGGTGGCGCACGATTGGGGTGGCGCGGTTGCCTGGAACCTGGCCGCCGCCAACCCCGGCTTGATGGCCAAGCTGGCGATCATCAACTCTCCGCACCCGGGTACTTTTTTAAAGGCTTTGCAGCATTCGCCTGCGCAGCAGGCGGCCAGCGCTTACATGAACTTTTTGATCCGCCCCGACGCCGAGTCCCTGCTGGCCGAGGACGACTACCGCCGGCTGTGGGCGCTGTTCACAGGCATGGGCGCGGTGAGCGGCCCCCGCGCCTGGTTGACAGATTCGCTCAGACGACAGTACCGCGCCGTTTGGGAAGCCGGCCTGAGCGGGCCGCTCAACTATTACCGCGCCTCGCCGCTGCGCCCGCCACGACCGGGTGACCCGGCAGCAGCAGCCGTCTCGCTGCCGCCTGGCATGCTGCAAGTGACGCTGCCCACGCTGGTGCTGTGGGGCACGGGCGACACCGCTTTGCTGCCTGAATTGCTCGACGGCCTGGCGGCTTTTGTGCGGCAACTGAGGCTGGAGCGCATTGAAGGCGCGACGCACTGGATCGTGCATGAACAGCCGGCGCTGGTACAGGCGCGGCTGGCGGCTTTTCTGGGCTGAAGTTCCAAGGATGCCGTGGCTCAATAGACCGCAGGCTCGCCCTCGGGGCGGGTCTTGAAGCGCTTGTGCACCCAGTAGTATTGCTCCGGCATGGTCTGAATAAATCGCTCCAAATGGGCGTTGACCAAGGCCGTGTCGGCCAACAGATCGTCGGTCGGATAGTTTTCCCAGGCGGGCATCACCTCGACTTGGTAGCCATCGGCAGTCAGCCTGGGCACCACCGGCACCACTTTGGCAGGACCCAAGCGGGCAAAGCGGGGAATCGAGGGCAGCGTTGCGGTCTGCACGCCAAAAAAGGGCACAAACACCGTGTTGTCCCTGCCGAAGTCCATGTCGGGCAGCAAATACAGCAGCTCGCCAGCCCGCAGCGCATTGACGTGGGTTTTGACGCCCTCGCTGCGCAAAAACAAACGCAAACGTCCTAAACGCTGCCGCCCCGTTTTGATCCAACTGTCCAAGAGCGCGTTGCTCTGGCGCGAGTAAATCGTGGTCAGGTCCCGGTCTACATGAATGTTGACCGCCGTCACGCCGGCATCCAAGCCATAAAAGTGCGGGCAAAACACAATGGTGGGCGTCAGGCCGTCCAGCTCATGCACCGCCCCGCACAAGCGCAGACGCTGCATCAGCACGGCGCGCGGTCCGTGCCAGAGCCAGCTGCGGTCCAGCCAGGTCTGAGCAAAATAGACAAAGGTCTGGCGCGCAAGCGCCCTGCGCTCAGCTGCACTGAGTGCCGGAAAACAAAGCGCCAGATTGGTGTGAACCACACGCCGGCGCGGCAGCACCACAGCGTAAAGAACATAGCCCAGGCACACGCCCAGAAAGCGCACCCAAGGCAGCGGCAAGGGCGCCAACAGTCGCATCAACACAATGCCGGCCTGCGTGCCCAGACGGCCCAAGCGCTGAAGCGGCCCCATGCTCAAGTCGACTCCTTGCCGTTGTCAGCAGATGAATCGGCCGTGGCCGCCGGCGCACCCCTTGGCTTTTTGTAGCGCGCATAGGCCCACAGGTAGTGCCCGGGCTGGCTCAGTACCAGAGACTCGATGCACTGGTTGACCAGGGTCACAGCCTGCAACAAATCGGGCGGCGGGGTGGTGTTCAAGCCGGTCAGCGGCGGCAAAATCTCCATCTCATAGCCTGCGCCGCGCGGCAAACGCAACAAACGCACCGGCAACAAGGCGGCACCGCTTTGCTGCGCCAAACGCGCAGCCAAAGTCATGGTGTAGGCGGACTTACCGAAAAATGGCGCCCAGACACCCAGCCCCTCCGGCGGCACCTGATCGGTCAAAAGCGCCACAGCGGCATTGGCTTTGAGCGCTTTGTGCATTTGCCGGATGCCGCTCAGGCTGGCCGGAATCGCCACCATGCCGGGGCGCTGTCGACTCAGCTGCGTCAGCCGTGCCAGCCAGGGCTTGCGCGCAGGCCGGTAAATGGCGGTGACCGGGCCATAGAGTTCGGCCAGCACCTGCGGCGCCAGCTCAAAACTGCCAGCGTGCGGCCCGAAAAAAATCACCCCGCGACCCGCCGCAAATGCCGCCTCAACATGGGCCTGACCCGTGACCTTGACATTGCCCAGACAGGACTGGCCTGGTGGGCGCATCCAGAGTTTAGGCAGCTCTGCGATAAAACGACCGGCCTCGGCGATG
>JBIKPY010000053.1:0-20459 GCA_044357185.1 Polaromonas sp. | reverse complement strand
GCCGGCATGGTGCCGCAAGCGCCGCGTCGCAGTTCATCGGTGATGTAGCGACCGCCTGCGCCGCCTAAAACACCGCGCAGGCTGGCCGGCGCACCGGCGCGAACGGTGCTCAGGCGCTGTCCGCTAGGCAGACTTTCTTCTTTGATGTATTCAATGGCCGGCACGGCCTTGAGAATGTCCAACAGCACCGTGGCGTCCAAGCCTGCGCCCACCGGCGGTGGTACGTTTTGCAGCATCAAGGGCGTACCCGGGACGCCGGCAGCCAGTTGCGCAAAATACGCCGACTGTCCTTCGGCTGTGGGTAAATTGGGCGGTGCAGCAACCATCAAAGCTGCGGCACCTGCATGGCTGGCATGTTTCGCCAGTCGCATGGTCATGCCCGGGTCGCTGCTTGACACGCCAATCACGACCGGGACACGGCCGGCTACTTCTTCGAGCACGACTTGCGTGAGTTGCATGCGCTCCTCTTCGGAGAGCTGGGCGAATTCACTGGCCACACCCGGAAATGTCATGCCGTCCACACCGCAGCACAGCAGGTAACGCACCAGGCAGCGCAAAGAATCGATGTCGGGATGAAGCGCCAAGTCAAACGGCGTAGGCAACACTGGATAAACGCCAGCGATGCTGCGGCTTTCTGGCGGTGTTGATGTGATGGGATGAGTCATGTTTTCGGATCTTCTTGTAGTTGAACAGCTTGGCGGCCCCACCATCTGCGCATTTTGGGCGATATCAGAGCGGAAGGCGCCAGCGATGTCAGACCGCCGTTTACCGGCAGGTCCACACCCGTGACAAAGCTGACTTCGTCCGATGCCAGATAGACAGCAGCCATGGCCACGTCATCCGGCATGCCGACGCGCAGCCGGAGCATTAATCTGCTTTGATCCCAGCGCTCTGAATCACCTTTTTATAAGTGTCAAACTCAGCGGCCATGAAAGCCTGGAACTCAGCCGCAGTATTTCCCACGCGGATGATGCCCTTGTCCTGCAGTTTGGCCTTGGCCTCGGGTGTGCGCAGATAAGCCTGAACTTCCAGCGACAGCTTGTTGACGATCGCCGGCGGTGTGCCGGCAGGTGCCATCAGCCCATGCCAGGGTTTCACATCAAAGCCCGGCACCAGGTCGCGCAGCAACGGCAGATCAGGAGCGAAAAATGCTTTTTCAGGTCCGGCAACGCCCAGAGCGCGCAGCTTGCCGGCCTGCACCTGAGGCCAGCTGGTGGCTGCAGCATCCATGGAGGCAATCACCTGGCCGCCAATCAGGTCGGTCATCATGGGTGCAGAGCCTTTGTACGGCACGTGAAGCATTTTGGTGTCTGTCTTTTGCAAAAACAGCTCCATCGCGATATGCAGCGACGATCCCACGCCCGATGAGCCATAGGCCAATTTGCCTGGATTGGCCTTGAGGTAAGCAATGAACTCTGGAATTGTTTTTGCCGGTACTTTCTCAGCATGGACCACCAGCACCAAAGGCGTCACGCCAACCAGCGAGATGGCGGCGAAGTCATTGACAGGATGGTAAGAAAAAGCAGTCGGTTGCAAGGCCGGGTTGATGGCATTGGCTGCGATATTGCCCAGCCCGATGGTGTAGCCGTCAGCGGGGGATTTGGCCAGCAAGCCAAGCCCCACGGCCGAGCCTGCACCCGGCTTGTTGTCCACGGTGACCGGCTGTCCCCATTTGCTTTGCAGATGCTCTGCAACCAGCCGCGCCATGGCGTCCGCAGCGCCGCCAGGCGGTACCGGGACGATCAGGCGAATGGCCTTGTTCGGGTAGTTGGCATCCTGCGCCAGTGCATGCGGCACGCCCAATGTCAGCGCTGTCAGCGCCAGCAGGGCCGTGTTGAAGTGTTTGATAACTTTTAGCATGGGGAATTCCTTTGAGATTGGGAAAATTGTCTGCGATTTAACATGAGAGGCCTCCTTGTTTGTTCCATTCATTGGAACTTAATTAATAAGCTGGATTGTTATTCCTCTGCAAAGTTCCATCTATTGGGGCTTACCCTGAAGTCTGCTTGTCTCTTAAAGCAGTGCTGACAGATTTTTGAAGGCAAAATCGGCTTTTATGCGACCGAACCCAAGAAAATCTAAAAAAGGTTTCTTTCAGTGGAACTCTTAACCAAGTCAGTGAGCCCTGCTGCGGGAAGTGAAGCCCAGCCAGGTGCCGGGGTTCTTGAAAAGGCGATGTCTTTGCTGAACATCGTCTCTGTGGCCAAGGCCCCCATGACTTTCACAGAGCTATTGCGCCACAGCGGTCTGCCCAAAGCGACCTTGCACCGCATTCTTTCAACGCTGATGCGTGAGGGTTTGTTGCGCCACGACCTCTACACCAAGACCTACCGACTGGGCTTTCGCTTGCTGGAGTTGGCGCATGAAGTTTGGAGTGATTTTGATCTGCGCTTGGCGGCGCAGGACGAAATGGTCAAGCTGCGAAACGCCGTCGGTGAAACCGTACATCTGGCGGTGCTCGATGGCGATAGCGTGGTGCTCATTGCATCTGAAGAGGGCGGGCGCGACACCTTGCCCGCATCCAAGGTCGGTTTACGCCTGCCTTTACACGCCAGTGCGGCCGGCAAAGTCATCCTGGCTTATCTGGACCCGGTGCGGCAGTTGGCTTTGCTTGGAGAGCAGCCGCTGGCTGCATTGACGCCGCACACGCTGACCGACATCGCCAAATTACGCAGTGAGTTTGACTTGACGCGCGCGCGAGGGTACGCGCTGGAAAGTGAAGAATGCGCGCTCGCAATGATGTCTGTTGGCGCGCCTATTTTTGACATTGAAGGGCGGCCGGTGGGTGCCGTCTGCGTCAGCGCCAACCCGCAGCGTGTCAGTCTGAGCCAGGCCCACAGTTTGTCGGCAACTCTCATTGGATCGGCGCGCAGTATTTCGCACAATGCCGGTGGCCAGTTCATGTCCATACAGCCGAGGGACGTGCCCTTGGAGGGCGTCGATTTTGAAGTTGAGTGCGTCAGCGAAACACGCTCACTGCTGGGTGAGGGGCCGATGTGGTCGCCACGTGATGGTGCGCTGTACTGGGTCGACATACTCACGCCGGCCGTGCACCGCTTTGATACCGTCAAGCGGCTGAACACAGAAGTCAAGCTGGGCTCAATGGTGAGCGTCGCTATACCCAAGGCAACCGGTGGTTTGTTGCTGGCCACCCCGGGCGGCATAGTGACCTTTGACCCGGATACCAAATTGCTTTCGCCCATCTGCCACCCGGAATCCACCCGGCCGGGTAATCGCTACAACGACGGCAAGTGCGACCGCATGGGCCGACTTTGGATCGGCAGTCTGGACATGGCGACGGCCGCTAACCGCGGTAACCTCTTCAGGGTGGACGCCGACGGCTCCTGGAAAAAAATGGACACCGGCTTCACTGTGGCCAACGGTTTGGGTTGGAGCCCGGACAACAAGCTGATGTATTTCACCGACTCGATGCGCCGCACTATTTATGTCTATGACTTTGATCTTCATGCCGGCGAAATCTCCAACCGCCGGGCCTTGATCGTGCTGGACGCCAGCGATGGCACGCCGGATGGTTTGACAGTGGATCAGGACGGCTGCTTGTGGGTGGCGATCTGGGATGCCTGGCGAGTCTCCCGGTTTTCTCCGGATGGACACGAGTTACTGCGCATCAAGATGCCGGTGCCACGCCCCACCAGTTGCTGCTTCGGTGGTGAGAACCTGGACACCCTTTACGTCACCAGCGCATCCGTGCGTTTGAATGTGGAAGCACTGGCTGCAGCACCGCAATCGGGCTCGCTCTTTGCCATCCGGACGCCGGGCATACGCGGCTTGCCTGAAACTATTTTTGCGGGTTGAGCTTCGTATTCCGGCAACAAAAAACCCGCGGCTTTGTTAAAAGCGGCGGGTTTCAGGGCAAGAAAGCCCGAGCTAATAATTTTTAAAGCAGCCCTTGCGTGCGGGCCAGGTGGCTGGCTTGCGAGCGGCTTTTCACATTCAGGCGGCGGAACAGGCGCCACAGGTGAACCTTGACGGTGTGCTCGCTGATCTTGAGTTCTTCTGCAATGTCGCGGTTGCTCAGGCCCTTGTCGAGCATGATGAGAAGCTGTTTTTGGCGCTTGGAGAGTTTTTCGGGCGCAGTGCCTGGCTCGGCGTCGGGGTCGTCCAGCAGGAAAACCTTCAAGGCGTTGGAGATTTCTCCGGCGCCTGCCGACTTGGGCACGTAGGCGTCTGCACCTGCTTCAATAGACAGGTCTTCAAAGTCACCGGACGGTGAGGCTGAAAGCACCAGCAGCGGAACGGTGGGGTAGCTTTGCTTGATTTCGCGCACACCAGACACGCCGTGGGTGTCTGGCAGCTTCAGGTCCAGGCAGATGAGCTCAGGAACGCCATGGGTCTCAACGGCGGGGGCAATTGCTGCGACTCTGTCGAGCTCAACGATTTTGGCGTTGCTGTTGATTCTGCGAACCAACATCACAACCGCTTCGCGCATCAAGGGGTGGTCATCAATAACAAAAATGCTCATAAAAAGTCTCAGAATTTAGGTTTAATAGGTACAGCATACACGAAACAGCCCCGTTTGGATTAATGCTTTTTAAAATTGGAAACTTTTCTATGAGTTCGAGTGAGGTCCTCGGAACAATGCAATCGTGGTGAATTTGGCGATTTTCCTAGGCCAATTGCGCCAATGCTTGGACTACTTCCTCGGTACTGACGCCCTCGATATGTTGTATTTGGGCCGAAATGGTCGGCAAACCGGCTGCGCCCTGGCTTTGCAGCAGCGCAATCGCCTCGGCCGCTTGACGGGGTGACTCAAAGCTCAGGCTTTGCAGCAGCAGGCGCCCGCGCGCATCGACCAGTTTGAAATAAAAGAGGCCGTCTTTTTCGCGGTATTGCTTGAGGCTGGCCACAGACGCCTTGGCCGGTTTGGCGCTGCGAACGGCGCTCTGGCTGCCCAGCTTGCGCAGGCCTACGCTCTGGCGCAGGCTGGCCATGAATGGCGTGGCCAAACGGCGCGCCTTGGCCGCGCCGGCCTGCAAGATGTCTTCAAGCTGGCCGGGGTTGCTCATGAAAGCCAGATAGCTTTCGCGCATGGGCGCGACTTCACGGTCAATGCGCTCAAACAGCATTTGCTTGGCGTCACCCCAGGCAATGCCGTCAGCAAAGGCCTGGCGCAAGGCGGCGGTTTCTGCTTCGCTGGCAAAGGCCTGGTAAATATCAAACAGCGCCGAGCCTTCGCAGCTTTTGGCCTCACCCGGTGCGCGCGAGTCGGTGACGATGCCGGCAATTTGCTTGCGCAAATGCTCGCGCGGCGCAAACAGCGCAATCGTGTTGTCGTAGCTCTTGCTCATCTTGCGGCCGTCCAGCCCGGGCAAGGTGGCCACAGAGGCTTCGATCAGCGCTTCGGGCAGCACCAGCTGCTCGCCATACAGGTGGTTAAAGCTCTGGGCAATGTCGCGCGCCATTTCAATGTGCTGTATCTGGTCACGCCCGACCGGCACCTGGTTCGCCTTGAACATCAAAATATCCGCCGCCATCAGCACCGGGTACATGAAGAGGCCGGCCGTGACATCGGCGTCCGGGTCGTTACCTGCAGCGTTATTTTTGTCCACCGAAGCCTTGTAGGCGTGGGCGCGGTTGAGCACGCCTTTGCCGGTCACGCAGGTCAGCAGCCAGGTCAGTTCGGGGATTTCGGGAATGTCAGACTGGCGGTAAAAGGTCACGCGCTCAGGGTCCAGGCCGGCGGCCAGCCAGGTGGCGGCAATCTCCAGCGTGGACTGCTGAATGCGTTCAGGCTCGCCTACTTTAATCAGCGCGTGGTAGTCGGCCAGAAAGTAAAAGCTCTGCACGCCGGGCGCCAGACTGGCGCGCACTGCCGGGCGCACGGCGCCCACGTAGTTGCCCAGATGGGGGGTGCCCGACGTGGTGATGCCGGTCAGTACGCGCAATTCGCTCATGGGAGTTCAGGTGAGTTCAGGTGGGTAAGAAATAATCTGGTGATGAAGCTGCGCCGCAGCCTACAGCAGCATGGCCAGCGGTGACAAAAGAGTTTTCAGCGCGCTGAAGGTCAGGCCCATCAGGGGGCTCATCCACAAGGTGCTGACCACGCCGGTCAGCACCAGCGCCATCACAATGAAAAAGCCCCAAGGCTCCACGCGTGAGACCAGCTGCGCCTGCCGCCAGGGCAGCAGGCCCACCAGAATGCGGCCACCGTCCAGCGGCGGCAACGGAAACAGGTTAAAGACAAACATCACCACGTTCACCAGCATGCCGGCGCGGCACATCTCCAGCACAAAACGCTCGGTCACGCCGGCGCCGTTGGCCAGGTAGAGCAACACGCCCCACATCAGCGCTTGCAAAAAGTTGGCGCCCGGGCCGGCCAGCGCCACCCAGATCATGTGTTGCTTGGGCTTGCGCAAGTTGCCAAACCTGACCGGCACTGGCTTGGCATAACCAAACAAAAAGGTGCCTGCCGTCGCCACATACAGCAGTACCGGCATGAGGATGGTGCCCACCAGATCAATGTGTTTGATGGGGTTGAGCGTGACACGCCCGAGCACCCAGGCTGTGTTGTCACCAAAGTAGCGGGCCACATAGCCGTGCGCTGCCTCATGCACCGTGATGGCAAAGATCACCGGCAGGGCGTAAATGGCAATCGTTTGAATCAGGTTGTTGAAGTCCATGACCGGATTGTCTCAGACGCAAGCGCTAGAGCCCGTCTCACAGCCCCAGCACAGCCACGTCACCGCGGCCCTGGCGCAGCACAAGGGCATCACCGCCCGTGCCCATGGCAGTCAGGTCAATCACTGTGGTGGCTTGCATGGGGCAGGCGCCCGCATCAATCACCGCCGCCAGTTCATGCTCTAGCAGCCGGCGTATGTCTTGCGCGTCATTGAGCGCTTCGGTCTCGCCGCGCGGTATCAAGGTGGTGGCCAGCAGGGGCGCGCCGTGCAACTCCAACAGCGCCTGCAAGGTTTTGTGCGCGGGCACGCGCAGGCCAATGGTCTTGCGCGAAGGGTGGCTCAGGCGGCGCGGTACTTCTTTGCTGGCTTCCAGAATAAAGGTGTAGGGCCCCGGTGTGGCCGCCTTGAGCAAGCGGAACTGCTTGTTGTCAACACGCGCATAGTTGGCCAGCTCGCTCAGGTCGCGGCACAGCAGCGTCAGGTGGTGCTTGTCGTCCACCCCGCGAATGCGGCGAAGGTTGTCGGCCGCGGCCTTGTCATCCAGGTGGCAGACCAGCGCGTAGCTCGAATCAGTAGGCACCGCCGCCACGGCACCACCGGCCAGCAAGGCGACCGCTTGCTTGAGCAGGCGGGCTTGCGGGTTGTCGGGATGCACTTCAAAAAATTGGGCCATGGCCGGTACGAGCGGTGTGTGCGCAATCAGGTTTCAAGCGGTTTTATGGCCAGCTCGCGCAAAGCCCGACTTTCATGGCTTGTCAGCCAGGCACCCGCCACGCCGCACACGGCAATCATGCCGATACCCACCAGCGCCCAGTCGTCAGGCATTTGCTTGAACACCAGCCAGCCGCCAACCATGGCAAAACCAATCTGCGCATACAAATACGGCGTGAGCGTGGAGGCTGGTGAGCGGGAATAAGCCAGGATCAATAAAAAGTGGCCCACCGTTCCCAGCATGCCCATCAGCATGAGCTGGCCAAATTGGGTGCCGGTCGGTTCTACCCATACAAAAGGCAGCATCACTGACGCCACCAGTGTGCCCACCCAACCGGTGTAGAGGTGCATGGTCACCGGGCTTTCGGTCTTGACCATGCGGCTGGTGAGCAACTGAAACCACGAGTAGCTGAACACCGTCCCCAGCGGCAGCAGCATGGGCCAGATGAAATTTTCGCCACCCGGGCGGATGATGATCAGCGCGCCCGCAAAAGCTCCCAGCACCAGCACCCAGCGCAAGCGCGACACCCGCTCGCCCAGCATGCGCCCCGCCAGCAGCGTGATGATCAGCGGCACCAGCGAGGAAATGGCTGTGAAATCAGCCACCGGCAGGTATTGCAGGCTGCCAAACGCAAAAAAGCTGCTGGTCAGCAGCAGCAAGCCGCGCAAAAGCTGAAACTTCGGGTGCTTTGTCTTGAGCACTGACAGACCGCGCTGCGGCAGCACGGCCAGCGTGGTGACGACGGCCTGAATGCAGTATCGAAACCAGATCGCCATCAGCAGCGGCACACTCATGCTGATCAGTTTGGCGGTGGTGTCTAGCGAGGCAAAGCAGGCCATCGCGGTGATCACCAGCGCAATGCCGGCCAGTGGCGCTGGCTGGGCTGTAGCCGCCCTCACTGGATGCGGTCTGCCAAGAGTTCCCACACGGGCTTGAGCGCGCCGGGCAAAAAGGGCAGGGTGCCCAGGTCGGTATGGCTTTCGTCGGGGCTGTGAAAGTCGCTGCCGCGCGAAGCCGCCAAGCCAAACTCAATCGCCGTCTCAGCGTACTTCACGTATTCGACCGCACTGTGGCTGCCTGTCACCACCTCGACCGCCTGGCCGCCGTGGTTTTTGAATTCGGTGAACAGCGCGTACTCTTCATTCGGCGTGAACTTGTAGCGCGCCGGGTGCGCAATCACCGCCACGCCATGCGCGCGGGTGATCCAGCCTACTGCGTTTTGCAGCGTGGCCCAGCGGTGCGGCACAAAGCCGGGCTTGCCTTCGGTGAGGTATTTACGAAAGACATCCGCTGTTTCTTTGCACACCCCGGTCTCGACCAGAAAGCGCGCAAAGTGCGTGCGCGAGATCAGCTCGGGGTTGCCGACAAACTTCAGCGCGCCTTCGTAAGCGCCATAAATACCCACCTTGGCCAGGCCGTCCGACATTTCTTGCGCGCGTTCGCGCCGGCCGTTGCGGGTGTTGTGCAGGCCCTGGCGCAGCTCGGCGTTGTCGGCGTCAAAACCCAGCCCGACGATGTGCACCGTCTCGCCGGCAAAGGTAACGGAGATTTCGGTGCCCGTCAGGTAATGCATGCCACGGGCTTTAGCGGCAGCGGCAGCGCGCTGCTGGCCGCCGATTTCGTCATGGTCCGTCAGCGCCCACAACTCCACGCCGTTGACATGGGCGCGCTCGGCCAGGGCTTCCGGGGTCAGGGTGCCGTCAGAGACGACTGAGTGGCAGTGCAGGTCTGCGTTGAGAATGTTTTGGGGGTTCACGGCTTGATTTTAGGCCCGATGTCCAAGCAAGGCACCAAAGGGTCCATGGATCCCCGCATTCGCGAGGATGACGAAACTAAAAGTCCGTCATTCCTGCCCCTTCCGTCATTCCTTCGAAGGCAGGAATCCATCCCCCGGGCTTTAAAGCTCCGCGCCTTCCACCAGAAAGCGCACACGCCGCACGCCCTGCCATTCATCGGCGTCCAGCCTGAAGGCCAGGCGCACCCTGGCCGGCAGCGACTCGGTGCGGCCAAACCAGATGCCGTCCACCGGCTGGCCCTGATGTTTGAGCTTGAGTGACAAGTGCTTTTCACCCACCAGCCGCTGCGACAGCACTTCCACTTCTTCGCTGAAAGTGGGCGCCGCAAAGCCCTGGCCCCACACCTCTTTGTGCAGCGTATCCACCACGTCAATGCGGCGGTACTCGGGCGCCAGCGGGCCGTCGGTGGCCAGGCGGCGTGTCAGGGTGGCGGCGTCCAGCCATTCGTGGGCCACTTGCTGCAGCGCTTGTTCAAAGGTGTCAAAGTGCTCTTCGGCCACCGTGCAACCGGCTGCCATCGCGTGGCCGCCAAAGCGCAGCAACACACCCGGGTGACGCTTGGCCACCAGGTCCAGCGCATCGCGCAAATGAAAGCCGGGGATAGACCGGCCCGAGCCCTTGAGCTCGTGCTCTTTGCCCGGTGCGCTGCTGGCCGCAAACACAAAAGCCGGCCGGTGCAGCTTGTCTTTGATGCGCGAGGCCACGATGCCCACCACGCCTTCATGAAAATCCGGGTCAAAAATCGCCACCGCCGGCGGCGGTTCTTCGTCTTCGTCAATCATCGCGTCGGCGGCCAGCTCGGCCTGCTCGCGCATATCGGCTTCAATGGTGCGCCGCTCGCGGTTGATGCCGTCCAGCGTGCGGGCGAGTTCGTCGCCGCGCGCGGGGTCATCGGTCAACAGGCATTCAATGCCCAGCGTCATGTCAGACAACCGCCCCGCCGCATTGATGCGCGGGCCGAGTGCAAAACCAAAGTCAAAGGCCGTGGCCACATTGGCCTGGCGTGCAGCGGCCACAAACAAAGCCGCCAGCCCGGCCTGCGCACCACCGGCGCGTATGCGCTTGAGCCCCTGCGACACCAGGCGGCGGTTGTTGGCATCTAACTTGGCCACGTCGGCCACCGTGCCCAGGGCCACCAGCGGCAGCAGCGCATCCAGCTTGGGCTGGCTGGCCGCGTCAAACAGGCCGCGCTGGCGCAGCTCGGCGCGCAGCGCCAGCAGCACATAAAACATCACGCCCACACCGGCCAGCGCCTTGCTTTCAAAACTGCAAGCCGGCTGGTTCGGGTTGACGATCACGTCGGCATCGGGCAACACAATGGCGCCCGCCAGCACAGCCGGCAAGTGGTGGTCTGTCACCAGCACCTGCATGCCCAGCGCCTTGGCACGCGCCACGCCCTCCAGGCTGGCAATGCCGTTGTCCACCGTCACCAGCACGTCAGCGCCAGCGGCTTTCACGCGCTCTGCAATGCTGGCCGTCAGGCCATAGCCGTCGACCACGCGGTCGGGTACCAGATACGTCACGCTGCTAAAGCCCAAAGGCGCGCCCAGCAGCCTGAGCCCGCGCATGCCCACCGCGCAGGCCGTGGCACCGTCGCAGTCGTAGTCGGCCACGATGCAGATTTTGCGGCCCGCCGCCATGGCCTCGGCCAGCAGTACCGCCGCCTCGGCCGCGCCATGTAAGGCCGAAGGCGGCAGCAAACGCGCCAGGCCGTCGTCCAGCTCGTCGGCGCTCAATACGCCGCGCGCGGCAAACAACTGCGCCAGCAGCGGGTGCACGCCGGCTTGCTGCAAGGCCCAAACACTGCGCGGAGGCGCGTCTCTGACGGTGATTTTCATAAGCTCTCTAAATAGCCCAGCAGGGGCTTAGGTGGTAACAGTCTGGTCAGGCGGCTCAGCCAACATAGCGGCGCGCTTTCAAAAGTTTGCGCCCGGCGCTCGCCGCACAGCGTGAGTTGCAGCCGCTCGCCAGCATCTTGCCGCAGCAACATGGCTTGCGCCAGCGCATCCATGGCAGCCCAGCCTTGCGCATAAGCCGGCCAGTCACCCCGCAGCGCGGCATCGGCCAGCATGCGCGGGGCATGCACCGGCGGCGCGGCGTTGTGCGGCTTGAAGCCTGCGGGCAAATCACCCGTGCCGCTGAACCAGATGGAGTTGACCGGCAACAAGCGCTTAGCGCTCCGTGCCTCATTGATTGGGTGCGTGTACATCAGCATCTGCATCTCGTTTTGCAGGCGCCGCAGTTTTTTACCCGCTGCAGAGGCACCCGTGTGCGTGCTGGCCGGCAGCCACGGGTCTACGCTGCGGCCCAGCGCCCGGTCCAGGCTGGCCGTGGGCAGCCCGCGAAACAGCTCGCCCGCCGCCAGCCAGCGCTGCGGCGCGGCGTAATGCAGCGTGATGCCGTCCTCATCAAAGTAAACCTGCATCGCCGCCATCAGCGCGCGTGAATCGGCTTTGCTCAAACCCAGCGCCGCCGGCTCTGTCAGCGTGGCGTGCTCGCGGCCCATGGCCCAGTGGCAAGGCGTCACCCAGGCCCAGGCTTGGGCGCTGCTGCCAGGCTCGTCACTTTGCGCGCGCTCCCAGGCCGCCCAGGGAATCAAGCCGTCTTGCAATTCATCCCCTGCCAAACCTTCCAGCTGCGCCAGCGCCCGCTCATGCGGGGGTGAGAGTGAGAACGCGCCCGCATCGTCAGCTGCCAGCGGCCGCATGCCCTGCAACAGCCGCGCCACATGCCGCGTCTGCCCGGCGGGCAGGGCCTGCATGGCGCGCAGCCAATAGTCGTCTGCGCTGGCTGCAAAAGGTAAGAGCAGGTGCGTGTGGGCGGGCGGGGCTTGAAGGGCGGGCATGGGTAGCTATTGTCCGGCACGGCGCTGGGGCTGGCGGCGCCGTAGCGTTGGCCTGACGAAATGGCTCTTTAAAACGGTATTCATGGACGCCCTTCGGACCGATTCATACAGAGCACACCTTGCTCAGCCTAGGGCTGAACAATGAGCACCACTCTCCTGAACTAAAGCCCAGAACGGATCGAGCCGGCGGCTAGAGGCCTGCAGGTCTTCAAAATAGGGGAGCGCACCGCCCTCAAATTGCCATAGCTTGGCGAGGGGCTGTAAAGGCTTGTCATGGGCGCGAACTTGACCGGTGTACCAAAGCCCCGACGTTGACAACGTTGATCGGGCTTCAAGCCTAGAAGCCTTTCTTGGCTTGTTGAATAATCAAAACATTCAACAACTGCAGACTCTTTTTGGGAGAACGATCCATGCCAACCCTCACCCTTTCTAAGTTCGCCCCCGCTTGGGTGCTGGGCTTGACGCTCCTGTCATCTTCAGCAACGCATGCTGCGGGCGACGACGTCACCGTGCCGCCGGCGCCTACCCCGACCCAGCGCTGCCCCAACGGTCAGATTCATGACGCCAAGGCCGGCAAGTGCGTGCCCGTCAAGTCGAATTCGCTGGATGACAGGGACCGGTACCAAGCCGTCCGCGAGCTGGCTTATGCCGAGCGCTACCTGGCTGCGGAAATGGCTTTGGATGCGATGACTTCTCAAGATGACGATCGCGTCTTGACCTATCGGGGCTTCTTGATGCGAAAGACGGGCCGGCTTGAGCAAGCTTTCCAATACTACCGGGCGGCCATCGATAAAAACCCTAACAACCTTCTGGTGCGCTCTTACATGGGCCAGGGTTTTGTGGAATTGGGTGAGCTTGGCTCAGCGCGTCAACAACACCAGGAGATTCTGAGCCGAGGCGGGCAGGGCACCTGGGCAGAGGTGTCGCTGCGTACCGCGCTTACAAGCGGACGGACCTCCAACTACTGAGCTGACGATCTCGATGAAATGCACCAACAAGCGTCCGGCATGGGTGAAAGCCATTTAGGCCACGGTCGTGGCGCTTATTCGTTTCGCGGGTTGGCGACAAAACTGCGAAGTACTTAATCCGATGCAGGGACGAATCAAACGGCGTGCGGCCAGTGCTCAAACGCTATCGCGAGCGCATGAGGCTGGCCTTGACAGCTCGGCCTGCGCTTTGTGCGGCCGGTCCATACCGCCAGCCCAGCGGGATGCTCACCACTTGGTGCCCAAGTCACGCGGCGGCGCTGAGACGGTGTGGTTGCACCGCGTCTGCCATCGACAGGTTCACGCGCTGTTCACGGAGACTGAGCTGGCGCGCAGTTATGCGAGTGCTGAGGCACTTCGGGGGCATCCTGTCATGGCTCGGTTTCTGGCGTGGGTCAGCGACAAACCGCCGGACTTCAATCCACCCATTCGCCGCAGCCGCAACAAGGGCCTGCGTGAAGTCGGCGTGACACTGCATCCTGTGATGAACCCCACTCACCTTGATTGACCATGGCTGATCGAGAGCAGCGCCTTCCCGGCCCTGAGCGCGTACCCCTGAACGCATTGGCCGCACGCGTGTGGCAAGAGCTAACGCGTGCACCGCATGACAAGCATCATGATTGGCGCACGCCCGTGCTGGCAACGCAGGGTCTGGCCGGAGAGCCGCAGGCTCGCACGGTTGTGCTGCGCCAGGCGGATGCCGCCAGCTGGACGCTGACAGTTTTTACTGATGCCCGCAGCCCCAAGTGCGCTGAGCTTTCAGCGCAGCCCGCGGCGCAGTTGTTGTTTTGGAGCGCACGCTTGGGCTGGCAGCTGCGCTTACCCGTGCGGGCGGTGGTGCTGACATCCGGCGCAGTAGTGGCCCAAGCGTGGGCGCGCATGCGTCAGTCGCGTGCAGCCGCGGACTATTTGAGCGCAGAGGCGCCTGGCAGTCCGATGGCGACCGCTGAAACGGCCAGTTCTCCTTCAACAACTTTGACGGACGCACATCACCTGGCCGTGCTGCAATTTCAAGCCGAGGACATCGATTGGCTGGAGCTTCACCGCGAGGGCCATCGCCGTGCCCGCATGAACCGGACCGGTGGTGTGTGGCCGCTTGTGCCTTGATGAGACATCACACTGAAAGCGGCGGTGCGCTGACTGCTAGTACTGTGCGCCCGGCTTTTCGGCCTCTAAGGCTGCAGTGTTCGGTATTTGAGTTTGGGCAAAGCCGGTTGCACCGGCAAAACGATAGCCGCCATACTGCCGGCTCAAGCCCAGAACGGGTCGAGCCGGCGGGTAAAGGCCGGTAGGTCTTCAAAGTAGGGCAGTGCGCCGCCCTCGGTGGCGTGGAACTGCCAGTTGCTGCGATCGGCCAGAGTCGTGCGGCCCTGGTAGTCGGTGAAGTCGCCGCGCGTGGCCATGGACACCCAGACGGGGCCGGTCATGGTTTCATAAAGGGTGTTGACGTCAGCGCTGAACAATTGCGCCGCCACAAAATAAAGGGGCGCGAAGCGGGCTCCAGGTTGCCGCGTCGTCAGTATGGCGTAACGCCACAAGGCTTCGTCAATCGCGTCTGAGCCCCAGGTGCGCACCAGAAAATAGCGGATCACGGCCGGCCGGGTCAGCAAACGGAACACCCCTTCGGACCAGCGCGGCCAACGCAGCAGCCGCAGCAGCCACAGCGGACCGATGACCGTGCCCGCAGGCCCGTAACGCAGCTTCTTGCCGCTGAGCCCGGTGGGGCTGACCATGGCCAGGCGTCGGATTAGCTGGGGCGTCTCGCAACTGGCGCGGGCCGCAAATTCGCACGCTAGGGACACCGCCAGCACGTCGGCGGCGACGCCACCCGACTCTGCCTGAATGGCCCTCAAGGCCAACTGCAGGGCGTCCGTCATCAGGCGCACGGTGTAGGGCCGGTCACCGCGATCGGAGAAACCGAAACCCGGCAGTTCCAGCGCATACACCACCCGCTGCTGACGGTAATGGGCCAACAGGGGCGCCACTTCGGCCGCCGATGCAGACGCGTTAACGCTGTGCAGCAAAAGCAAGGGAGGCAGGGCCGGGCTGCTGTCTGCGCCCCCGCCCGCGTCGTCAGGCCCGGCCCGGTACAGGCTGAGCGATCCACTCGGCGTGGCCAGGTCGCGGCGTTCGGCCGCAAAGGCCAGCGGCAGCGCAAGTGTGGACGGCAAGGTGGATGACATGCTTCATGTTACTGGCAATCGGTTGGGTAATTTGAGTGAACGCCTATACGACGATCCGCATGCCATCCATAGCCCAAACCGGCCCCCAGCCTGCAATGCCACAATGCCAGCCATGCAGATTCCCTACGAACTGATTCTGGGCTGGCGTTACACGCGGGCCGGCCGTGCCTCGCGGCGCAATGGCTTTATTTCATTTATCTCTGGCGTGTCCATGTTGGGCATTGCGCTGGGGGTGGCGGCGTTGATCATTGTGCTGAGTGTGATGAACGGCTTTCAAAAGGAAGTGCGTGACCGCATGCTGGGCGTGATCTCGCACATTGAAGTGTTTGCCCCTGGCGGCGCTGCGCTGCCTGACCTGGCGCAGACACTGGCCGAGGTGCGGCAAAACCCGCAGGTGGTGGGCGCGGCGCCTTTTATTGCGGCGCAGGCGCTGCTGGCGCGGGGTGAAGACATGAAGGGCGTGCTGGTGCGCGGCATAGACCCGGCGTTGGAGGGCAATGTGACCGACCTGGCCGCCCAGCTCAAAGACAGCGTGTTCCCCAAGCTGCTCAGCGGCGAGTTTGGCGTGGTGCTGGGTGGCGAGCTGGCGCGGGCCATGGGCGTGCGCACCGGCGACACGGTCACCTTGATCGCGCCCAGCGGGCAGGTCACGCCGGCCGGGGTGGTGCCCAGGCTCAAGCAAATGACGGTGGTGGGTACTTTTGATTCGGGCCACTTTGAGTTCGACTCGGCGCTGGTGTTGATGCACCAAGACGACGCGGGGCGTATCTTCCGGCTCGAAGGGCCCACGGGCATACGCGTGAAGCTGCAAAACCTTCACCTGGCGCGCCAGGTGGCCACGCAATTGGTCGGCTCGCTGTCGGGGGACTTGCTGGTGCGCGACTGGACGCGGCAAAACCGCACCTGGTTTGCCGCCGTGCAGCTTGAAAAACGCATGATGTTCATCATCCTCACGCTGATTGTGGCGGTGGCAGCGTTCAACCTGGTCAGCACCTTGGTGATGACAGTCACTGACAAGCGCGCCGACATTGCAATCTTGCGCACACTGGGCGCCAGCCCGGCAAGCATCATGGGGGTGTTCATGGTGCAGGGGGCGATGGTGGGGGTGATAGGTACGCTGTCGGGGCTGGCCTTGGGCTTGGGCGTGGCTTTTAATATTGACGTGATCGTGCCGGCGCTGGAGCGTTTGCTCAATGCCAGCTTTTTGCCCAGAGACATTTACCTTATCAGCCGCATGCCAAGTGAGCCGCAATACGCCGACATCATGCCGATTGCGGTGATCTCGCTGGTGCTGGCTTTTTTGGCGACGCTGTACCCGAGCTGGCGAGCCAGCCGCGTCAACCCTGCCGAGGCGCTGCGTTATGAATAAAACCTACACCATCGACGGCGAAGTGGTGATGCACGCGCAGGCCTTGACCAAGCGCTTTCACGAAGGCCCGCTGGACGTGAACGTGCTGCGCGGCGTCGATTTGCGGGTGCACAAGGGCCAGACGATGGCTATTGTGGGGGCTTCGGGTTCAGGCAAAAGCACGCTGCTGCACCTGATGGGCGGGCTGGACTTGCCCAGCAGCGGCCAGGTTACTTTGTTCGGGCAGGACATGTCTCGCCTGTCGGCCACAGCGCAGGGCCGCATGCGTAACAAGCATTTAGGTTTTGTCTACCAGTTTCACCATTTGCTGCCCGAGTTCAGCGCGCTGGACAACGTGGCCATGCCGCTGTGGATACGCCGGCAAGACCGACGCCAAGCCGCCGTGAAGGCAGCCAACATGCTCAAGGCCGTGGGTTTGCAAGAGCGCCTGCACCACCGGCCGTCCGAGCTGTCAGGCGGCGAGCGCCAGCGTGTGGCGATGGCCCGTGCGCTGGTGACGCGGCCCGACTGCGTGCTGGCCGACGAGCCCACCGGCAACCTGGACCGCAGCACAGCCAACGGCGTGTTTGACCTCATGCTGGAGCTGGCAAAAAAACACGGCACCGCCTTTGTGGTGGTGACGCATGACGCTGCTTTGGCGGCGCGTTGCTCGCGCCAGTTCAGCCTGACGGCGGGTGTGCTGCAACAGTTGAGCTGATCCGCCGGTGCGCGTGACGCTAAACCACGCGTCCTTGCCGGCTGAAACTCAGGAAGGCTGCGAGCATCACCAGCACGATGCCTAGCAGTGCCACGGCCGCGGTCAGCTCGGTTTGCTGGTGCTTTTGCAAGGCGATCCGGGTGCCCAGGTTTTTGTAAATTTTGACCAAGTCTTTCTCTGTGCTGGCGCGGAAGTACTCGGCTTGGGTGACTTCGGCGACTTTTTTCAGTGTGTCTTCGTCCAGCCGCACGCGCATCGACATGCCTTGGGCTTTGAGCACTACTCCTTCGGGCGAGCCCAGCCCGACGGTGTAGACCCGCACGCCCAGATCGGCCGCGATGCCGGCCATCTTCACCACGTCCGGACCAAAGTTGCTTTGCCCATCGCTGAGCAAGACGATGATCGCCGACGTATTGGAGCCGGGTTCGGCTTTCATTTGTGCTTGGGGCTGAGCCGGTTGGGGCTGCCCCGGCATGGGCAAGGCTGCGCCTGTGTTGGCCGGGCCGGAAGTCCCCTCACCATAAATGAGTTTCGGTACATCCAGGCCGGCAGCCGGCAGCAGGGTGGCCAGCGCCACCACGATGCCGCTGCCCAAGGCGGAGCCGCGCTGCAAGGCGAGCCCGTCGATGGCTTTGAACAGATCGTCGCGGCTGTCGGTGGGCCCTTGCACCACGGCCGCTGAGCCCGCCAGACTGACCACCCCGAGTTTGACCCGGCTCGGTAGCGCTTCCACAAAAGCGCGTGCCGCTGTTTGAGCGGCTTCGATGCGGCTGGGCAAAATGTCTGCCGCTCGCATGCTGCCCGAACTGTCGATGGCCAACATCACGGTGTCCATGCGCGCGGGCAGCAACACGATGGCGCGGGGGCGGGCGATGGCGACCATGAGACAACCCAGCCCAAGCAAAATGATCAGCGCAGGCCCGTGGCGATACAAGCCTGCAAAACCGCGCGGTGCAGGCGCTGACCCAACTTGCAAATGCGCCAGGCTGATCTGGCCTGCACGCGGGCGTTTGAACATGCGCGCATAGACCAGCACCAACACCGGCAGCAGACACAGCGCCCACAGCAAGCGCGGCCATACAAAGTTAATGGAGTGCAAATCAAGCACGAGCGGCTCCTGCGCCTTGGGCCATTTGACTGGCCCGCTTGCGCAGCTGCGTGAAGCGCAGAATAGCTTGGTCAAGCGGTTCGTCGGTGGTGAGTTCCAGGCAGTCCACGCCGGCGCGCGTGAGGCCCTGACGCAGCAGGTTTTCTCGCTCGGCTGCGATGTGCGCGAAACGGGCACGAAAGCCGGCATCGTTGCCATCGACCAGTAATTGCTCGCCGGTTTCAGCGTCTTGCATCAGCAGCAACCCAACATTTGGAATCTCTTGCTCTAAGCGATCCCGCAAGCGGATGGCCACTACTTCGTGACGTCTTGCCAATTGGCTCAGTGGTGCGTGCCAGTTGGCTTGCGTGATGAAGTCTGACACCAAAAAAATACTGGCGCGCCGGCGGATCACCGCTTGAGCTTGGGACAACAACACGCGCAAGTCGGTCGTCGTGCCGGCCGTTGGCCGCGTGCCCGCAGTGGGCAGATCGCTCAGCATGAGTTGCAGCACGTGCAGCAAGTGACGCCTTCCTGAGCGCGCCGGGACAAGCACTTCGGCACGCACCTGGGTGCCTGAAAACAGCATGATACCGACCCGGTTGCCATGCTGTGAGAGCAGGCGCGCCAGCACCGTCACGGCCTCAGCTGCCAACTGCCGTTTGCTGACAGCGCCCATGCCAAAGTGCACCGAGCCCGACATGTCGACCAGAAACCAGGCGGCCACTTCACGGTCTTCCTGGTGCTCACGCACATACGGCGTTTGCATGCGCGCCGTGACGTTCCAGTCGATGTGACGAACGTCGTCGTGTGACTGGTATTCGCGCAAATCTGCCAGCACCAAACCAGCGCCCCTAAACAGGCTGCGGTAGTCGCCCTGCAACTGACCATCAAGGCGCTTGATGACAGTCCACTCCAAACGCCGCAACACCTTTTGCGGGTCGGGACGCGCCGGTACTTCGGCCTGGACTTCTAGTCCCGGCGCGGCTTGCTGACCTGCGGCGCGTTCAGCGCGTTCAGTGAGGCGGCGTCGCAGAAACGTGAACATGCGAGTCCAGTGGTTTGTCCGGCGGCGTGATGGCCTGCAGGATTTTCATGATGATGTCTTCTGCGCTCATGCCGGCGGAGAGCGCCTCGTAGGACAACACCAAACGGTGTCGCAGCACGTCGGGGACCAGATCGATCACGTCTTGCGGCAGGGCGTAGGGACGGCCCCGCAAAAAGCCCAGAGCGCGCGCACCTTCGATCAGGGAAATGGTGGCCCGCGGGCTGGCGCCGAAGGAGATGTAGGGCGCCAGATCCGGCAAGCCGAAGCTCGCGGGGTCGCGCGTGGCCGACACCAACCGCACCGCATACATGATCAGGGCCGGGTCCACATAGCTTTGCCTGCACTGTGCTTGTAAAGCCATCAACTGCTCAGTGGTCGCCACCGCTGACACCACAGCGGGGACGCCGGTGACACGCTGCACGATCACGAACTCTTCTTCTTGTGTCGGGTAGCCAATGAGGACCTTCATCATGAACCGGTCAACCTGCGCTTCGGGCAGGGGATAGGTGCCTTCGGTCTCGATCGGGTTTTGAGTGGCCATCACCAAAAAAGGGCGTGGTACTTTGTGTGTCTCGCCAGCGATGGTGACCTGTCGCTCTTGCATGACTTCCAGCAGCGCACTTTGCACCTTGGCCGGTGCGCGGTTGATTTCGTCGGCCAGCAGCAAGTTGGCAAACACCGGCCCCAGCACGGTGCTGAATTCACTGCTGCGTTGGTTGAACATGCGCGTTCCCACCAAGTCGGCGGGCAGCAGGTCGGGCGTGAATTGGACTCGTTTGAAAACGCCCTGCACCGCTTGTGCGAGCGTGTTGACGGTGAGCGTTTTAGCCAAACCGGGGACGCCTTCAATCAGCAAATGGCCTTGCGCCAGGATGGCCACCAAAATGCGCTCGAGAAAATGGTCTTGCCCGACCACCACGCGCTTGACTTCATAGAGCACACGCTCCATCAGGGCGGCCGTGTCAGGCGACGCCGGTGCGATGCCAGCGCGGTTCCAGGTTTGCGAAGACTGATCCATGTGCTGCTCGCTTTCTCAAAAAAATTAAAACGGTGGAACGCCCAAGGCCGTGCCGGCGCTCTCGATGGTGGCTGCAA
>JBIKPY010000052.1:0-20737 GCA_044357185.1 Polaromonas sp. | reverse complement strand
GAAGTGAGGTCAAGGGGGAGCCCGCAGGGCGGAGGACACGAACGAAGCTGAGCGCCATGGCCGCCTGCGTCTAGAACGAATAACGAAACTCAGCTCAGCGTGACACGCGCGAACTTGCGTTTGCCGACCTGCACCACGTAAGTACCGGCTGGCAGTTTCAGCGCCTTGTCGCTGACCACGCTCGAATCCACCCGCACGCCGCCGCCGTCAATCAGGCGCGTGGCTTCGCTGCCGGACGGGGCGAGGCCGGCGGCTTTGAGCAGGGCGGCGATGCCCATGGGCGCGCCTGTCAGCGTCACTTCGTCAATCTCGTCGGGCACGCCGCCTTTGCTGCGGTTGATGAAGTCCTGCTCGGCCGCGTCTGCTGCGGCGGCCGAATGAAAGCGTGCGGTGATCTCTTTGGCCAGGGCCACCTTGGCGTCTTTGGGGTTGCGCCCGCCGGCCACTTCGGCCTTGAGGGCGGCAATGGCCGCTTCGCTTTGAAAGGACAGCAAGGTGTACCAGCGCCACATCAGGGTGTCGGAGATGGAGAGCACTTTGGCGAACATGCTGTTGGGCTCTTCGGCGATGCCGATGTAGTTGTTTTTGCTTTTCGACATTTTCTCGATGCCGTCCAGCCCCTCCAGCAGCGGCATGGTCAGGATGCACTGCGGCTCCTGGCCGTATTCCTGTTGCAGGGTGCGGCCCATCAACAGGTTGAATTTCTGGTCGGTACCGCCGAGTTCGAGGTCGGACTTGAGCGCCACCGAGTCGTAGCCCTGCATCAGCGGGTATAAAAATTCATGCACGCTGATCGGCGTGCCGGCCTTGAAGCGGTCATGAAAGTCGTTGCGCTCCATCATGCGGGCCACGGTGTACTTGGCGGCCAGCTGAATCATGCCCATGGCGCCCAGCGGAATGCTCCACTCGCTGTTGTAGCGGATCTCGGTTTTGGCCGGGTCCAGCACCAGGCTGGCCTGGCGGTAGTAGGTTTCGGCGTTGGCCTTGATCTGTTCTGGTGTCAAAGGCGGGCGGGTGCTGTTGCGCCCGGAAGGGTCGCCGATCAGGCTGGTGAAGTCGCCAATCAAAAAGATCACCTGGTGCCCCAAGTCCTGCAACTGGCGCATCTTGTTGAGCACCACCGTGTGGCCGATGTGGATGTCGGGTGCGGTCGGGTCCAGCCCCAATTTGATGCGCAGGGGCTGGCCGGTGGCCTCAGAACGGGTCAGTTTTTTCAGCCATTCGGCCTGCGGAATCAGCTCTTCGCAGCCGCGCAAGGTCACGGCCAGTGCTTGCTGAACAGCGTCGGACAAGGGCGAAGTGGAGGAAAGCGCTTGATTCATAAGGGTTTTCGTTATATTTCGGGCTTATCGGGTGGCTATAATCCGGAGCTTGCTTTGAGATCAGCCGCCGGTAGCAATTCTAGATTGGCGCGCTACTTGCTGATCCATGCCATCGAATTGTCGCCGCAGCCCCAGGTTGCCTATTGCGTTTTTTGCCCTCACCTGCTGTTTGGCTTGTGATGTGCAGTCTGTCTGGAATCTATTGTTTTGAGTACTGACGGTCTTCATCGTTACGGTTTGCAAGTCTGGCAAAGCAGCAAGCTGGTGCTGGCCATGCTGGCGCGCCACCCGCGGCGCATTGGCGCTTCGCTGGCTGTTGTTCTGCTTGGCACCGGCGTGACGGCCTTCGGTTTGGTCCCTTTGGCGCCCGACGCCGCTGACCTGCCTGTCACCCAGGTGGTTGAAACAGTGCAAGCCATGCCATGGCAAGCCGGCAAAGAAGCACGTTCAGAGCACCGCTTTAACCTTTATCGCACCGAAGTCAGCCGCAGCTCAGACACCGCCGAAAGCCTGCTGCGCCGGCTTGGTATTGACGACACTGCGGCTGCGGCCTTCTTGCGCAGCGACACACTGGCGCGCTCTTTGCTGGTGGGCCGGGCCGGCAAAACCTTAACCGCCGAAACCACCGACGATCAGCAACTGCTCAAGATGGCGATGCGTTGGGCCACTGACGACGACACGCATTTTCAAAGGCTGGTGATCGAGCGCGTTGGCAAAACGTTCAGCTCCCGGCTCGAAATTGCTGCCTACAGCGTGTCGACCCGGGTGGCCAGCGGTGTCATCAAAACCTCGCTGTTTGCCGCCACCGACGAAGCCCATATCCCGGACGCTGTGGCCTCCCAAATCGCCGGCATTTTTTCGGGTGACATCGACTTTCACCGCAGCCTGCGCAAGGGTGACCGTTTCAGCGTGTTTTATGAGTCGCTTGAAGCCGACGGCGAAGCGCTCAAAACCGGCAAAGTACTGAACGCTGAGTTCATCAACAACGGCAAGTCTTTCCAGGCCGTGTGGTTCACTGACCCGGCCATGCAGACACCGGCCGTGCCCGGCACGCCGGCCGCCGCACAGCGCAAGCTGGTCAAAGGCTCTTATTACACGCTCGACGGACAAAGCCTGCGCAAGACCTACCTGGCATCGCCCATGGAGTTCTCGCGCATGAGCAGCGGCTTCAAAATGCGTTTTCACCCCATATTGCAAACTTGGCGGGCCCATCTGGGTGTGGATTACGCAGCACCCACCGGCACGCCGGTTCGCGCCGTGGGTGATGGCGTGGTGACTTTTGCCGGCTCGCAAGGAGGCTTTGGCAATGTGGTGTTTGTTGACCACCGCAGTGGCCACACCACCGTGTATGCCCACCTGAGCCGCATCAGCGTGCAGCGCGGCGCCAGAGTCAGCCAAGGCCAGACCCTGGGTGCCGTGGGCGCTACCGGTTGGGCTACAGGGCCACACCTGCATTTTGAGTTCAGGGTCAATGGCAAGCACCAGGACCCGACCCAGTTGGCGCGGCAAAGCGAATCCATTCCGCTGCCTGAAGCCAGCATGCCGGCATTCAAGAAACTTGCGGCCAACGCTCGCGAACTGCTGCAAGCCGCCACCGTCATCGGCCAAAGCCGCGCCGAATGAGCCCTGGCCAGGCGCACCCGCCCTGGCTTTGACGCATGCCTTCATTTTTCATTGGCTTGATGTCGGGCACTTCGCTTGACGGCGTGGATGGCGTGATTGCCGATTTGTCACCCGATGCGCCCAGCCTGGTACGGGCTGCTGCCGGCGAGCTTTTTGATCCAGGCTTCAAAGCGGAACTGCTCTCGCTCAACAGCCCCGGCCCCAATGAACTTCACCGCGCCGCACTGGCAGCCAACCAATTGGCCGGTGTCTATGCACGTGTGGTTGAGCGTCTGCTGCAAATTGCCGCGGTTCAAGGCATTCATCGCCAAGACATCACTGCCATAGGCGCTCACGGCCAAACTGTAAGGCACCAACCGCAGGCTTTTGGCACCGGCTACACGCTGCAGCTGAACAACCCGGCGCTGCTGGCCGAGCTGACCGGCATGGATGTGATCGCCGATTTCCGCAACGCTGACGTGGCTGCCGGCGGTCAAGGCGCGCCTTTGGTTCCGGCCTTTCACGCTGCCTTGTGGGCCGACGCTGCCCAGTCCAGGGCGGTGCTCAACATAGGCGGCATCAGCAACATCAGCTTGCTGCCGGCTGGCGGCACTGTGCAAGGCTTTGACTGCGGCCCCGGCAATGCCTTGCTGGATTTTTGGTGCCAGCGCCACACCGGCCGGCCTTTTGACGATGCGGGCGCCTGGGCTGCTTCAGGGCAAGTGCATTCTGCGCTGTTGGCCCGGCTGCGCCAAGCGCCCTATTTTCAGCAAACGCCTCCTAAAAGCACAGGCCGTGACCTGTTCAACGCAGACTGGCTGGCAGCGCAGTTAACCGGCTTTGAATCTGTGCCCGCGGTCGATGTGCAGGCCAGCTTGACGGCGCTGACAGCGCTGACTTGCGCCCAAGACTTGCGCCGGCACCTGCCCGGCGCGGCGCAGTTGCTGGTGTGCGGTGGTGGCGCCCTGAACACCGAGCTGATGCGCCAGTTGGCGCTGGCGCTGCCGGGTGTGCAAGTGCTCAGCACCCAGGCCCGCGGCTTGCCGCCCTTGCAGGTAGAAGCTGCCGCATTTGCCTGGCTGGCGCAAGCCTTCACGCTCAAGCAGCCCGGAAACCTGGTGGCGGTGACCGGCGCCAAAGGCCCGCGGGTGCTGGGCGCTTTGCACAGAGCACCGCCCTTCTTGCCTTGAGACCGGCTCGCCAAGCGAGAACGCCAAACAAAAAGGGCCCTTGTCGGGCCCTTTTTGTGTGTGCTGCCAGGCAGCGCGTACGCAAGATTCAGGTTGAAAAGCTCGAACCGCAGCCGCAGGTGCTGGTGGCGTTCGGGTTCTTGATGACGAACTGAGCGCCTTCGAGGTCGTCTTTATAGTCTATTTCTGCGCCGACCAGGTATTGGTAGCTCATAGCGTCAATCAGCAGCGACACGCCATTTTTGGTCATGGTGGTGTCGTCTTCGTTGGTGATCTCGTCAAAAGTAAAACCGTACTGAAAGCCAGAGCAACCGCCGCCCTGAACGAACACGCGCAGCTTGAGCTCCGGGTTGCCTTCTTCGGCAATCAGGTCTGCCACCTTGGCAGCAGCGCTGTCGGTGAATACAAACGGGTGGGGCATCTCGGTCTGGATGTTCTCTGCAACTGCGCTCATGGAAGGCTCCTCAGGGGGTGAGTGGGTAATAGTACAGTAAATTGATCAACCACAACCCGGGCAGGTCTTCAGGGTGGCAAAAACATGAAAGCCCATGGAAAAAGCCGCCGGGCTTGCACCACAGCGGCTTTTGAACAGCACAAAAAGCGGATTAGCGCTTGCTGAACTGCTTGCGGCGACGCGCCGAACGGAAACCGACCTTTTTACGCTCGACTTCACGGGCGTCACGGGTGACGAAGCCAGCCTGGCTCAGGGCCGGCTTGAGGGCTGCGTCATAGTCGATCAGCGCGCGGGTGATACCGTGGCGGATTGCGCCAGCCTGGCCGGACTCACCGCCGCCGTGCACGTTGACCATGATGTCAAACGTCTCGACATGGTTTGTCAGAAACAGGGGTTGGCGGCAAATCATGATCGAGGTCTCACGGCCGAAGAACACCTGAATGTCCCGGTCGTTGATCGTGATCTTGCCAGTGCCTTTTTTGATAAACACGCGGGCAACGCTGGATTTGCGTCGGCCGGTGCCGTTGTTCCATTCACCAATCATCTCAAGGCTCCTTAGATTTCCAACACTTTGGGTTGCTGGGCAGTGTGCGGGTGCTCAGCACCGCCGTACACCTTGAGTTTTTTGATCATGGCGTAACCGAGCGGGCCTTTGGGCAGCATGCCCTTGACCGCTTTTTCCAGGGCACGGCCCGGGAACTTGGTTTGCATGTCGCGGAAATTGGTGGCAGAAATGCCGCCTGGATAACCGGAATGGCGATAGTAGATTTTGTCAGTCGACTTGGCGCCGGTAACGCGCAGCTGGGCTGCGTTGATGATGACAATGAAGTCACCGGTATCGACGTGAGGCGTGTAAATGGCCTTGTGTTTGCCGCGTAAACGGAGAGCAACTTCGCTGGCTACTCGTCCGAGGACCTTGTCGGTCGCGTCAATCACAAACCATTCATGCACCACGTCAGCGGGTTTTGCGCTGAATGTTTTCATGAATTACTCTTTTCAAAGTTTGGTTTGCCCAGAACACCCGTGAAATCAGTTTCACGGGCTGCACCGGAATGGTTTTATGTCTATTCCACGGTCGGCGTTCTTCTGATGAGAACCTCTTAGGTGGGGTTCACCGCACTTTCGCGCGGTGTCTTCCGGCGGACATGAAAACGCTAAAGAACCTCAGATTATACGAATATTTGGGCTTTACCGGCAAAACCCCGCCTTCCAGCTGGTTTGCAGGCCCGCAGCGGTTAGCATCCTTGTATGTTTAGCTACCGCCACGCCTTTCATGCCGGCAACCACGCTGATGTGCTCAAACACACCACGCTGATCGCCCTCATGAAGTACCTGACCCAGAAAGACACGGCCCTGACCGTGATCGACACCCACGCCGGGGCCGGTCTCTACCGCCTGGACGGCGACTACACCGAGACCAGCGGCGAGGCGCTGGAAGGCATTCTCAAGCTGTTGGCCAAACCGGTCGCCGAGCCACCCGAACCCGGCACTAAGGCCAAGCCGGTGGTCGATGAGCCGCTGGCGCCCGCCTTGCAAGACTATGTGGACTTGCTCAAGTCGCTGAACCCGCAGTTTGCCCAGAGCGGCGAGGCTGCACACCTGCGGATTTACCCGGGCTCGCCCTTCATTGAGCAGCGGTTTTTGAGCGGGCGCGACAAGCTCAAGCTGTTTGAACTGCACCCGACCGATTTCAAATCGCTCACAGGCAACATCGAGCAGCTGGGCGTGGGCCGACAGGTGGCCGTGGCGCGTGAAGACGGTTTTGAAGCGCTCAAGACCTTTTTGCCACCGCCGGCGCGCCGCGCCATGGTGTTTTGCGACCCCAGCTACGAAATCAAAAGCGACTACGCCCGCGTCAGCGCCTGCATGGCCGACGCCATCAAACGCTTTGCCACCGGCACTTACGTGGTCTGGTACCCAATCATTCCGCGGCCCGAAGCGCATGACTTGCCACGCAAACTCAAAACGCTGGCCGTGAAAGCAGGCCGCAGCTGGCTCAATGCCAGCCTGACCGTCAAATCCAGCAAGCTGACCACCGACGTGGCCGGCGAAGTGGTCCGCCCCGGCCTGCCAGCCAGCGGCATGTTCGTCATCAACCCGCCGCACACGCTCAAGGCGGAGTTGCAACTGGCGTTGCCGCAAATGGTGGCCCGGCTGGGCCAGGACCGGCACGCGTCTTTCGGGCTGGAGCACGGCGGCTGACCTGGGCGTCATCCTCGCGAAAGCGGGGATCCATGACTTCGTGTTTGTCCGGCGTGCCGGAACACGCGGCCTCAAGCCAGCCTGAGTCGCTGGATGATCTCGCTGCAGGCGCCGGCCTGGTTCATGGTGTAGAAATGAATGCCCGGCACGCCGGCCGAGTGCAACTGATCGCACAGGTCGGTGATGATGTCCAGACCAAAAGCCTTGATGGACGCAGTGTCGTCACCAAAGCCTTGCAGTCGCAAGCGAATCCAGCGCGGAATCTCGGCGCCGCAAGCGTCTGAAAATCGCATCAGCTGCGTCGAACTGGTGATCGGCATGATGCCGGGCACCACAGGTACATCCACACCGAGCTTGTAGGCGTCATCGACAAAGCGGAAGTAAGCGTCGGTGTTGAAAAAATACTGCGTGATGGCCGAGTTGGCGCCGGCCTTGACCTTGGTGGCAAAAGCCTGCAAGTCAGCTTCGGCCGACTTGGCCTGCGGATGAATCTCGGGATAGGCGGCCACTTCGATGTGAAATGCATCGCCGGTCTCGGCACGGATGAAGGCCACCAGGTCGCTGGCGTAATGGAACTCGCCGCCCATGCCGTAGCCGCTGGGCAGGTCGCCGCGCAAAGCCACCAGACGCTTAACGCCCATGGCCTGCAATTGCGCCAGTTGCTCGCGCACAGTGGCCTTGGTCGCGCCCACGCAGGAAAAGTGTGATGCTGCCGGTACGCCCTCGGCCAAGATTTCCTTGACGGCTGCAAAGGTGCCCTCTTGCGTCGAGCCGCCCGCGCCAAAGGTCACAGAGCAGAACTCGGGCTTGTGCGCATACAAGGCCGCACGGGTGACGCGCAGCTTGGCCGCACCCTCAGGCGTCTTGGGCGGGAAAAATTCAAAGCTGATTGGCAGTGTCTTCGTCATCACACGTTTATCCATCGTTGCGTTGTTGGCGGTTTCAATCCGCAGCGTTTTTCTTTTCGCGCTTTTTGCTGCGCGCCGGTCCGGGTTGACCGGCATGTGCGGCTTCGCCGTCTTCGTCCATGGCGTCTAACAAGCTGCGCGTTGCACTGCGCGGCACGCGCTTGGCAGCCTGGCGGGCAGGCGCTGCCGGCAGGGGCTTGTCTTCGCCTTGTGCATCCAGCCCCTTGCGGGCCTGAATAAAAAATTCACGGTTACCGTCTCCGCCCTCAATGGGCGAATCCAGCCAAGCGCTGACCTCCAGCCCCAATTCAGCGCAGCAGTCACGCAAGCGCTTTTCCACAAATTCAAAATGCACCGCATCGCGCACAATGCCGCCCTTGCCGATTTGACCAGGCTGCAACTCAAACTGCGGCTTGACCAGCATCAGCAAATCACCGCCGGGCTTGAGCAAGCGCACCACTGCCGGCAAGACCAGTGTCAGGGAGATAAAGGACAAATCGCCGGTGAGAAAGTCAAACACCGGTTCCAGCTCAGCGTCCAGCGCTGCCAGCAGTTCGGGCTGGTCCTGCAAGGTGCCCGCGGCTTCAGCGGCGTCCAGCGCCACGATCAGCGCACGGCGGTGATGCTCAACCAGATCCGTAGCCGTCAGCGAACGCGCGTTCACACCCTCGATGCAGACGACTCGCGCATCAGCGCGCAAGCTCGGGTGCAACTGGCCATGACCGACATCCACGCCCACCACCTGGGCTGCGCCCTGCTGCAGCAAGCAATCGGTGAAGCCGCCGGTCGATTGACCGACATCCAGGCAGCGCCAACCGGCCACTTTCAGACCCGTGCTTTGGAGTGCGCCTTCGAGCTTGAGCCCGCCACGCGAGATGTACTTGGCCTCGGTCGTATCAGGCACTACCAGCTCGGCACCCTCCGGAATTTCGTCGCCGTTCTTGGCCACCTTGCGCCAGGCCGAATCCAGGTCAGCGCGCCACTGCACGCCCGATGCGATCAGGCGCTGCGCCTGCGATCGGGTCGTGGCCATGCCACAGTCAACAAGGAAAAGGTCTGCGCGCATAGGTGGAATTAATGGGGTCAGAACCTATTTAACTGACCCCTTTAATTCTCAATAGCGGTAGCTGTTGGCTTTGTAAGGACCGGCTTTGGACACGCCGATGTAGGAAGCCTGCTCGTCGCTCAGCTCGGTCAGCATGGCACCGACTTTCTTGAGGTGCAAACGGGCCACTTTTTCGTCCAGGTGTTTGGGCAACACGTAGACCTTGCCGACTTCATAGTCAGCTTGCTTGGTGAACAACTCGATCTGCGCGATGGTCTGGTTGGCAAAGCTCGATGACATGACGAAGCTCGGGTGGCCGGTGCCGCAACCGAGGTTGACCAGGCGGCCCTTGGCCAGCAGGATGATGCGCTTGCCGTCCGGGAAGATCACGTGATCGACTTGCGGCTTGATCTCTTCCCAGGTGCATTTTTCGAGCGAGACAACGTCGATTTCGTTGTCGAAGTGGCCGATGTTGCAAACGATGGCCTGGTCTTTCATGGCCGCCATGTGCTTGTAGGTGATGACGTTCTTGTTGCCGGTAGCGGACACAAAAATGTCTGCCTTGTCGGCCGCGTATTCCATGGTCACAACCTTGTAGCCTTCCATCGCGGCTTGCAGGGCGTTGATCGGGTCGATCTCCGTGACCCAGACCTGAGCGGACAGCGCGCGCAGCGCCTGGGCAGAGCCCTTGCCGACGTCACCGTAACCGGCGACCACCGCCACCTTGCCGGCGATCATCACGTCGGTAGCGCGCTTGATAGCGTCCACCAGGGATTCGCGGCAGCCGTACAGGTTGTCGAACTTGCTTTTGGTGACCGAGTCGTTGACGTTGATGGCGCGCAGGGCCAGCGTGCCCTTGACCGACATTTCATTGAGGCGCAGCACGCCGGTGGTGGTTTCTTCGGTCACGCCGATGATGTTTTTCAGGCGGCGGCTGTACCAGGTGCCGTCTTTGGCGAGTTGCTTCTTGATGGCGTTGAACAGGCAGATTTCTTCTTCGCTGCCGGGATTGGCCAACACAGAAATGTCGGTCTCAGCCTTGGTGCCCAGGTGCATCAAGAGCGTAGCGTCGCCGCCGTCGTCCAGGATCATGTTCGGGCCTTCTTCGGGCGTGCCTTTGGCGCCACGGAATTCGAAAATGCGGTGGGTGTAGTCCCAGTAGTCGTCCAGGTTTTCGCCTTTGTAGGCAAACACCGGCGTGCCTTTAACCACCAGCGCCGCAGCGGCATGGTCTTGAGTAGAGTAAATATTGCAGCTGGCCCAGCGCACATCAGCACCCAGGGCTTGCAGGGTTTCGACCAGCACGCCGGTCTGAATGGTCATGTGCAGCGAGCCGGTGACGCGCGCGCCCTTGAGCGGCTGCGCCTTGGCGAACTCTTCGCGAATGGCCATCAGGCCAGGCATTTCGGTTTCGGCGATACGCAGTTCCTTGCGGCCCCATTCGGCAAGCGACAGGTCGGCAATAGCGTAATCTTGGTTGTGAATTGGTTTGACAACGGCATTCATGGGATTTCTCCAAAGCAAATAGAACGAGCTGGGCAAAATAGCCACGGGCAGGTGCTTGGCGAACGCGGAAGAGTCTGGAGACTCACCCGGCTTGACAAAGCGCCTGCGGGTGAGCGTGGTTGCAAAAGAATGTCCTGAGCCTAGACCACGTGTGTGGGTTGCAACGCTCCTCAGGAGAATCGATATTGTAGCGATTTCGGCCGGACTTGCTGCGGGCCGGCCTAAACTCGGCGGCCATGCGCCCCTTCGCTGACTTTCCCGCCGACACCCTCAAGGGCCTGACCGGCGTCTTCACGGACATTGATGACACGCTGACCACCGAAGGCGCGATCACGCCTGACGCACTGCAAGCCCTGGGCGAGCTGAAAGCCGCCGGGCTCAAGGTGGTGGCGATCACCGGCCGGCCTGTGGGCTGGAGCCTGCCTTTTGCCGCGGCCTGGCCGGTTGACGCCATCGTGGCTGAAAACGGCGCGGTGGCCTTGCAAGGCGGGCCGCCAAAAAGGCCGGCGCACAAGGTTGATTTGCAAAAACACTATGTACAAAACGAGGCAGTCCGCCGGGCTAACTTCACGCGCATGCAAGCTGTGGCCGCCCGCGTGCTGCGCGACGTGCCGGGCGCCACGCTGGCGCAAGACAGCCCCGGGCGCGAAACCGACATTGCCATCGACCACAGCGAGTTTGTGCAGCTTTCGCCGGATAGCATCGCGCAAGTGGTCAGCATCATGCAAAGCGAAGGCATGAACGCCACCGTCAGCTCAATTCACATCAACGGCTGGTTTGGCGCGCACAACAAATGGGAAGGTGCGCGCTGGATCGCCCGGCTGTTGTGGGGCTGCGATTTGCAATCGGAGATGGACCGCTGGCTCTTCGTTGGCGACTCGACCAACGACCAGCGCATGTTCGAAGCTTTCACGCACTCGGTCGGCGTGGCCAACATCCGACGCTTCGAAAACCAGCTCATGCATAAACCGGGCTACATCACGCTGGGTGAGCGCGGCGCCGGCTTTGCCGAGGTGGCGCGGGCGTTACTGGCAACGCGCTGAAGCCAGGCGGCGCGTCAATGCCCAAGCCTCACTAAGACATGGATCCCCGCTTTCGCGAGGATGACAGACAAGTCCTGTTCTTCAGCTGCGCGCCAGCACTGGCCGCAAGGCCATGCCGGTCGGCGTGCCGAGTTGCGCCACGGCTTCCGGTGTTGCCGAGGCCACCACACGACCACCAGCTTTGCCGCCATCAGGCCCGAGGTCAATCACCCAATCGGCTTCGGCAATCACATCCAGGTCATGTTCAATCACCACCACGCTGTGGCCGGCACTGACCAGCCGGTGCAAGACCTGAATGAGTTTTTCGACGTCAGCCATGTGCAAACCCACGGTTGGCTCGTCCAGCACGTACAGCGTGTGCGGCGCTTTCTGGCCGCGCCGGGTGATGTCATCGCGCACTTTGCTGAGCTCGGTCACGAGTTTCATGCGCTGCGCCTCGCCGCCGCTCAAGGTGGGCGAAGGCTGGCCCAGCGTGAGGTAGCCCAGGCCCACATCCTTGAGCAATTGCAGCGGATGCGCGATGTTGGGCATGGATGCGAAGAACTCCACCGCCTCATCAACTTCCATGCGCAGCACTTCGCCGATGCTCTTCCCGCGCCAGCTAACGGCCAGTGTCTCGGGGTTAAAGCGCGCGCCGTGGCAGCTTTCACAAAGTACTTTGACATCCGGCAAAAAGCTCATGCCGATGGTGCGCACGCCCGCGCCCTCGCAGGTCGGGCAGCGCCCTTCCCCGGTATTAAAGGAAAAGCGGTTAGCGGCGTAACCGCGCGCGCGCGCCTCCAGGGTGTCGGCAAACAGCTTGCGGATGGTGTCCCAAAAACCAATGTAAGTGGCCGGGCAGCTGCGCGGCGTTTTACCTATCGGTGTCTGGTCCACTTCAAGCACGCGGTCTACGCCTCGGTAGCCGCTGAGGCCGGTGCATCCCGTCCAGGCCGGGTGACGGCCTGCGTCATCCGCATCGCGGCCGGCCTTGGTGCTGCGCTGCTGCACGGCCGCCTGCACATTGGCCAGCATGACGTCCCGCGCCAGCGTGGATTTACCGGAGCCCGACACACCGGTGACCGCCACCAGACGGTTCAGTGGCACCGCCACCGACACGTTTTGCAGGTTGTGCAAGCTGGCACCGCTGACGGTGATCCAGCTGGTGTTCGGATTGAAAGGCACCGGACCAGCATTGGCCTGTAGACTGGCCTCTGCAGCAGCGGCGAGCACAGCGACAGCTTTGGCTTTGGCACTGAGTTTTTTAGCCGGTGCCGGCAATGAAAGCCGCTCAGCATGCTCAGTGCTTTGCGGCGCGGTCTCGCGGCGCAGCTGCAATGGGTGTTTGATCGCATGCAATAAGTAACGGCCGGTCAGGGAGTCGGGTGCGGCCGACAAATCAGCCGCCGTGCCCTGCGCCACCACGCGGCCACCGCGCTTACCCGCACCGGGGCCGATGTCAATGATGTGGTCGGCGCGGCGTATGGTGTCTTCGTCATGCTCGACCACCACCAGCGTGTTGCCGCGCTCACTCAATTTGCCCAAGGCGCGCAGCAGGATCTGGTTGTCACGCGGATGCAGGCCGATGGTCGGCTCGTCGAGCACATAGCAAACGCCTTGCAGATTGCTGCCCAATTGCGCGGCCAGCCGGATGCGCTGCGCCTCGCCGCCCGAGAGCGTGGGCGCGCCGCGGTCCAACGTCAGATAGCCCAGGCCCACGTCTTCGAGAAACTCCAAGCGGCTCTTGATTTCCGGCACCAGGTCGCGGGCGATTTCGGCGTCACGGCCTGTTAACTGCAATTGAGCAACCCAGGCGCGCACATCGGTCACGCTCAAGCTCGCAATGTCGGTGATGGCCCAGTTGACGGGCTTGCTCATCTTGTCGGCTTTGCTGGATTTATCAAGAGCGACCAGCGCGCTGAACTGCCCCAAGCGAACAGCACGCGCCTGGGCGTTCAGGCGCGTGCCTTGGCAGGTGGTGCAGACCGTGTCGAGTACGTCATCGACTTCGGGCTCGGCAAAGCTTTGCTCACGCCCTTTGTCTTTGGCATCGTCGTCAATCACCGAGTCGTCAAACACCTTGCGCTGCTCGCGCGTCAGCGCCACGCCAGTGCCGACGCAGTCGGGGCACCAGCCGTGTTTGCTGTTGTAGCTGAACAAGCGCGGGTCCAGCTCGGGGTAAGACGTGGCGCAGACCGGGCAGGCACGCTGGGTCGAAAAGGCCAGCAGGCTGCCAATGTGCGCGGTAGGCAGGCCATCAGCCATGGCGGCAGCCAGGCCTTCCAGCGGCGCCAGCACATGAAACACGCCCTTGCCATGCTCCAGCGCGGTTTTCAGCGCCTGGCGCAGCGCGGCTTCGTTGGCGGGGTTGACCAGCATGTCGGCCACCGGCAACTCGATGGTGTGCTCCTTGAAGCGGTCTATGCGCGGAAAGCCGGTGGTCGGTAAAAATTCACCGTCTACACGCAGGTGCGTGAAGCCGCGCGGGCGCGCCCAGTCGGCCAGCTCTGTGTACACGCCCTTGCGGTTGATGACCAGCGGCGCCAACAGGCCGATGTGCTGGCCGCGGTAGTTTTTGAGCAGCTGCGCGGCGATGCTCTCGGCGCTTTGCGGCATCACGGCCGCGCCGTCGTGCGTGCAATGCTGAATGCCGAGCTTCACATACAGCAGGCGCAAAAAGTGCCAGACCTCGGTGGTGGTGCCCACCGTGGACTTGCGCCCACCGCGGGATAAGCGCTGCTCAATCGCCACCGTGGGCGGAATGCCGTAGACCGCATCCACCTCGGGCCGGCCGGCCGGCTGCACGATGGAGCGGGCGTAGGCGTTGAGCGACTCGAGGTAGCGGCGCTGGCCCTCGTTGAACAAAATATCAAAGGCCAGTGTGGACTTGCCCGAGCCCGAGACGCCGGTAACCACATTGAACTTGCCGCGCGGAATATCGACCGACAGACATTGCAGGTTGTTCTCGCGCGCATTGACGATCTGAATCAAATTGGAAGTGACCGGCCGAACCTTCCAGGCCTGGGGCCGGATGTCCTCGACCGCATGCACCTGGCCCATGGCGGCTTCGTACTCGCGCAGGGCCAGCGCGGTGTGCGAGCTGGGGTGCTCGCGCACCGCCTCTGGCGTGCCTTCGGCCACCACCCAGCCGCCGCCCTCGCCGCCTTCAGGGCCCAAGTCAATCAGCCAGTCGGCCGAGCGGATCACGTCCAGGTTGTGCTCGATAACGATCAGCGAATGACCCGCCTCAATGAGCTTGCGCAGGGCGCGCATGAGTTTGGCGATGTCGTCAAAGTGCAGGCCGGTGGTCGGCTCGTCCAGCAAAAACAGCGTGCCGCGGTGCGCCCGCAGCGCCAGAGCCTGGCGGCTGATGCTGGCCGGCGCCGGCTTGGCCTTGCCGCCCTTACCGCCCTTGCTACTGTGACCGGCCAGAAAGCCGGCGAGTTTGAGGCGCTGCGCCTCACCACCTGAGAGCGTAGGCACAGGCTGGCCGAGCTTGACGTATTCCAGCCCCACATCCACGATGGGTTGCAGCGCGCGTATCACTTCGCGGTCAAAGGCAAACAGCTGACTGGCTTCGCTCACGGTGAGGTCCAGCACATCGGCCACGTTCATCATCACAGTGCGGCCGTCCGGGTAGCGCCGCTCGATTTTGACTTCGAGAATTTCGGGTCGGTAGCGCTTGCCGTCGCAGTCCGTGCAGCGCAGGTAGACATCACTCAAAAACTGCATCTCAACATGCTCGAAGCCCGAGCCGCCGCAAGTCGGGCAACGGCCATCGCCGCTGTTGAAGCTGAACTTGGATGCTGTGTAGCTTCGCTCGCGTGCCAGCGGTGCAAAGGCAAACAGCTCGCGCACCGCGTCCCAAGCGCCCACATAGCTGGCCGGGTTGGAGCGCGCGGTCTTGCCAATCGGCGACTGGTCTACAAACACCACGTCGCTCAGGTGGTCGGCGCCCATCAGGCGCTCGTGCAGGCCCGGCGTCTCGGTGGCTTTGCCGAACTGGCGCAGCAAAGCCGGCGCCAGAATATCCTGCATCAGGGTCGATTTACCCGAGCCGCTGACCCCGGTGACCACCACCAGGCGCTGCAGCGGAAACTCAACGCTGATGTTTTTCAGGTTGTGGTCGCGCGCGCCTTCCAAAATCAAACGCGGTGTGTTGTCGCTGACGGACCGCTTGAGACCCATGCCGACTTGCTTGCGCGCGCCCAAATAGGCGCCGGTCAGCGTGTCAGCGTGGCGCAGCTCAGCCGGCGTGCCGTCAAACACAATCTGCCCGCCTTTTTCACCGGGGCCGGGGCCCATGTCGATCATGCGGTCGGCGGCCATCATCACGGCCGGGTCGTGCTCCACCACCACCAGCGTGTTACCGGCGTCGCGTAGCCTGTGCATGGCCTGGGTGATGCGATTCATATCGCGCGGATGCAAGCCGATAGACGGCTCGTCCAGCACAAACAAGGTGTTCACCAGCGAGGTGCCCAGCGCCGTGGTCAGGTTGATGCGCTGCACCTCGCCGCCTGAGAGCGTGCGGCTTTGGCGGTCCAGCGTGAGGTAGCCTATGCCAACGTCGCACAGATACTTGAGCCGGGTGTGGATTTCTTCAAACAGCAGCTTGAGCGCTTTGCGGTCGGCTTCGTCTGCCAAAGTGGCAGGCCCGATCCGCGTGAAAAAATCTCGCAGCTTGTCGATGGGCAGTTGCATCAAATCATGCAAGGCCAGCCCCGGCATGGCTTCAAGCTGCGCGCGTGTCCATTGCACACCGACCGGCATGAAGCGCCGGGCCGGCGGCAGCACCGCGTCGGCGGCCTCTTTGGAGCCCAGACGCCAGAGCAATGCGTCGGTCTTCAGGCGTGCGCCGCCGCAGCTTTCGCAGGGGGTGTAACTGCGGTACTTGGACAGCAGCACACGGATGTGCATCTTGTAAGACTTGCTCTCCAGGTACTCAAAAAATCGCTTGATGCCGAACCAGTGCTGGTTCCACTTGCCGTTCCAGCTGGGCGAGCCATTGATGACCCAGGCCTGATGCTCGGGCGTGAGTTTGTACCAGGGCGTGTCGCGCGGGATGCCTGCCGTCTCGGCGTGGCGCATCAGGTCGTCTTGCGCCTCGGCCCAGGCCGGCGTCTGCATGACCTTGATGGCACCCGAGCGCAGCGTCAGTTTGTCGTTGGGAATCACCAGGCCGTAATCGACTCCGATCACACGGCCAAAGCCACGGCAAGTCTCGCAGGCGCCCATGGCCGAGTTAAAGGAGAACAAGGAGGGTGTCGGCTCGGCGTAACGCAAGTCACTTTCAGGGCAATGCATGCCGCTGGAAAAACGCAGCATCTCCTCGGCCTGGCCATCCGCCTGAAGGTACACATTGAGCCGTCCGCCCCGCTTGAGGGCCGTCTCGATGGCCTCGATGACCCTGGCCTTTTCTGCGCCCTGCACGCGAAAGCGGTCAGCCACCACGTCGAGTAATTTGTGCGGGCCAGTGGGCGTGGCGACTTCGCGCTCGGCATGCACGCGCGTGAAGCCGCTGGCCGACAACCACTGCGCCACTTCTTCGGCGCTGGTGCCGGCCGGCAACTCGACCGGAAAGGTCATGACCACACGCGGATCAGCCGCTGCGGTGCGGGCCAAGAGTTCAGCGTAAATAGACTCCGGCGTATCGTGCCGCACGGCCTGAGCCGTTTGCTTGTCAAACAGCTGCGTGGCCCTGGCATAAAGCAGCTTGAGGTGGTCATTGAGCTCGGTCATGGTGCCCACGGTGGAGCGTGAGCTGCGGACCGGGTTGGTCTGGTCAATGGCAATGGCCGGCGGCACGCCTTCGACCTTGTCAACCGCCGGCTTGTCCATGCGGTCCAGGAACTGGCGGGCGTAGGCTGAGAAGGTCTCGACATAGCGGCGCTGGCCCTCGGCAAACAGCGTATCAAACACCAGCGAAGACTTGCCCGAGCCGCTGGGGCCGGTGACCACCGTCAACTCGCCGGTGCGGATGTCCAGGTCAAGGTTCTTGAGGTTGTGCTGGCGCGCGCCGCGGATGCGGATGATTCCCTGTGACATGTACTGCGATCGTTGGCTGCTAAGGCCAACATTCTAGGCACCCTAGCCGCCGGTCGGCGGCGTGGGGCCTTAGACCCACAGTCTTGCGCCAAACTGAACTCAAACTGACGCGCGACAGTCGGCTGCAAATGTAAAAACCCCCGCCACCTGAGGTGACGGGGGTTTTGTTTGAACACCCTTGAGGGTTCAAAAGCTTTGGCAGTCAGCGCATGGCGCCCGCCTCAGCTTTTTGGTGAACCCGTTCAGTGTGCAGCGCTACCGGCTGAGGTCTTGCCATCCAGGCTTGGGTAGCGCACATGCTCCACCAGTTCCTGAATGTCACGGCCAGGGGCCTTGGTCAGCAGGGACACGATGATGATCACTGCAAAACCGACCGGCACGCCAAACAGGCCGGCCGAGATCGGTGCAATGTCCCACCAGGTGTTGGCCTTGACGATCTCAGGTGTGATGGCCGTGCCATGGGTCAGCTTGTAGAGCCAAGGCTGGGTGGTGACCATGTAATAGAACGTGATGCCCAGACCAGCAACCATGCCCAGCGAGGCGCCCCATTTGTTTGCGCGCTTCCAGAAGATACCCAATGTGAGGGCAGGGAAGAAAGCCGCCGCAGCAAAGGAGAACGCTGCAGACACCAGGAACAAAATGTCCGCCGGTTTCTGCGCCGCCACATAAGCCGCAGCCAAGGCCACCACCAGCAGCAGCGACTTGGAGACCAAGACGCGGCGGGCGGTAGAAGCATTAGGGTCCAGCACTTTGTAGTACAGGTCATGCGACAAGGCGTTGGCAATTGTCAGCAGCAGGCCGTCAGCGGTAGACAGCGCAGCGGCCAGACCGCCCGCGGCAACCATGCCGGACACCACATAAGGCAAGCCACCGATTTCAGGCGTGGCCAGCACGATGATGTCGCCACCGATCGAGATTTCGGCCAGCTGCAAGATGCCGTCCTTGTTCACGTCAACCACGGACAAGAGGCTGGCATCGACCGTACTCCAACGCGCTATCCACTCAGGCAAGTTGGCAAAGGGCGTGTTCACCAGCACGGTGTAAACCTCGAACTTGGCCAAAACGGCCAGCGCAGGCGCCGTGAAGTAGAGCAAGAAGATAAAGAACAGCGACCAGCTCACCGATTCGCGGGCCTCACGCACCGATGGCACGGTGTAGTAGCGCATCAGAATGTGCGGCAAAGCTGCCGTACCAATCATCAGACAGAAGACCAGCGCCATGAAGTTCTTGCGGGCGATGTCCCGGGCGGCATCGTCTTTGCCGGGGAATGGCTCGGCGTGACGAACAGGCGGGTTAGAGCGAGCAGCATTGGAAGTCCGTGCAGCGGTGTAAGCAGCGCGGGCGGCAGCCTCGTCCTTAGGCAGCTTGGCCACAGCAGCTTCAGCCGCCTGGATATCTGCCAAGCGGGCATTGGATGCTTTGAGCTCTTCTACTTTTTTCTCTGCAGCAGCTTTGTCAGCAGCCATGGCAGCCGGCACGTCCTTGAGTTTTTCAACAGCAGCGTCTGAGCGTGCCTTGAAAATACCGCGCACTTCCAGCTCTTTCGGATCTTTCAGCAGTTGCTCTTCTTTGGCACTCACTTTTTCAAGTGTGTAGCCATAGACAGCCTGTGGAATCGGCACGCCGGTGTGTTTAACCGACAACCAAACGACGGGCAGCAAGTAGGCAATGATCAAGATGATGTACTGGGCAACTTGCGTCCAGGTCACGGCACGCATACCGCCCAGGAAAGAGCAAACCAGAATACCGATCAGACCGGCAAAAATACCCACTTCAAAAGCAAGACCCGTCAAACGCGCGGTGATCAGGCCAACGCCGTAAATCTGTGCCACCACATAAGTGAAAGAGCACAAGATAGCGGCAAAGACACCGATCAGTCGGGGCAGATTGCCCTCGTAGCGGGCGCCCAGAAAGTCTGGAATGGTGAACTGGCCGAACTTGCGCAGGTAGGGCGCCAGGAAAAGCGCCACCAGGCAATAACCGCCGGTCCATCCCAGAATGAAGGCCAGACCGCCGTAACCCGTGAGGTACAAGGTGCCGGCCATGCCGATGAAGGAGGCGGCAGACATCCAGTCAGCGCCCGTTGCCATACCGTTGTACAAAGCCGGAACGCGCCGGCCAGCCACATAGTATTCAGCAGCGTCATTGGTGCGGCTCATCACGCCGATACCGGCATAAAGAAGCACAGTGGCGGCCAGGAACGAGTAACCGACCCAGGCTTTGGGCATACCCATCTGCTCAAGAATAGCCAGCAAGATCACGAAGGTGAGAAAGCCTCCGGTGTACCAGGTGTAGACCTTGTTCAGGCCTTGTTTAAATTCGCTTTGCGACTGTTTTTCATTACCAAACATTATTCTTCTCCTTCAGACACGCCGTATTCGATGTCAAGCTTGTTCATGTAGTGGGCGTAATACCAGATGATCAGGCAATACGCCACCAACGCGCCTTGACCCGCAACCCAAAACGAAAATGGCCAGCCAAAAAAATTGAACGTGAGATCACGCGCAAAATAAACCAGCACGAAAGTAACGAAGAACCATACGCCTAATAAAAGGGCAGTGATTCGAAGATTTTTGCTCCAGTACTCCTGGTGCCTAGCAGTCAATTGCATAGCCTGTCTCCTCTCTTTGGTTTAAAAACATCTCAAATCAATGCACCGACCTTGATGCCGGTTTCTCGCTCTAACTGCGCAGCCACCTTGGGCTCAAAGCCCTTAAGGTGCCGAATCACCGCACGGGCCTCTTCGGTCTGCTTCAGGTCCACATGTACCCGGGCGATTTGGTACCAGCCAAAGGGGCTCATGGGTTGGAGTTGGGTGTTGCGCTTGAGAGCCGCCAGGGCCTCTTCAAGCCGGCCCTGGCGAACCAGCACCAGACCGAGCCCATACCAGGCACGGTCCATCTTTTCTTCAAGGGCGATGGCTGCCCGGAAACCGACTTCGGCTTCATCCAACCGGCCCAGTGCTTCGCAGACAAAAGCATGGTTGAAATGGGCATTCGACTTGTCTTGTGACAGTGCGCGGGCACGCTCAAAATAACTCAGCGCCTGCAACATGTGGCCGTCTTGCATGGCGTCATAAGCCATGCTGTTCAGGGCCAGCAAGTCATTGGGCTGCTTTTGCAAAATTGCTTCAAATACGCTTCTGGCCAAGACGCGCAAGCCTAGAAACAACAAGATCTTGGCGCGCCAGTGCTGCAAAAACAGCTCCAGACGGCTCATGCCAGGACCGGCCGGCGGCATGGTTTGGGCATTCATTGACATGCAGAGGCTCCAGCTTGCAGGCAAATGTCGATCTTGGCCATGGCCACCAGCACCCAGGCAATGATGAGCCAACTGGCAGCAGCCAGCGGAATATGTTGGTCCAGGATCAGTTTGGGGCTGACGCGGCGCGTCAGCCAGAGTGCCGGTTTGGACGCTACATCCAGCAGCTGCCAAAAGACA
>JBIKPY010000009.1:0-57446 GCA_044357185.1 Polaromonas sp. | reverse complement strand
TGGATGTTCGGTGGCGATTTGCAAGCCAACGGCGATGGGTCTCAGCTGGCTGGCACCCTGGTCGCGCTGCTGGTTCCCATGGCCGGCGCCATCAACTGGACGGTGGTGCAGCGCAGCCAGGCACAGGGCGACAAAGTAGATCTGGTGCCTGCTGTGATGGTGGGTGCTTTTATTTCATCGCTGGTGACTTTGCCGCTGGCGCTGCCACTGACAGCCACGGCCCACGACATTGCATTACTGGCCATGCTGGGGTTGGTGCAATTGGCCATTCCTTGCGTTCTGTCGGTGCGCTGTGCCAGTGTGCTCAAAGCGCCGGAAATTGCACTGCTGGCCTTGCTGGAAATTATTTTTGGTATTTTGCTGGCTTGGTTGGGTGCCGGCGAGGTGCCTGGCACCAATGTCCTGACCGGTGGCGCGCTGGTCCTGGGCGCACTGCTGGTCAATGAATTGTTCGGCTGGCGTCAACGCAGCTGATGAGAGTCATGGCAAGGATATGCAAGAGCACGTGAACCCTGCTGAGCCGGCCGAACATGTTCGGGTCGAGCGCCAGGGTCATGCCGGCCTCATCACCCTGAACCGGCCCAAAGTACTCAATGCCATGTCGCTGGGCATGGTGCGTGCGCTCAAGACTGCGCTGGAAGATTTTGCACAAGATCCCGGCGTTCAAGTGGTGGCCATTCGCGGCAGCAACAAGCTGGGCAAACCAGGCTCGGCCGAAAGCCTTTTTGGTGGCTTTTGTGCAGGCGGTGACATACGCTACTTTCACCAGGCTGCGTTGGCCGGTGACAACTCACTGGGCGATTTTTTCACTGAGGAATACCGGCTTAACCACCTGATTCACCTTTACCCCAAACCATTTGTCGCCTTTATGGACGGCGTGGTGATGGGCGGTGGCATGGGCATCAGCCAAGGTGCCAGTCTGCGTCTGGTGACCGAGCACACACGCATGGCCATGCCTGAAACCATCATCGGCCTGTTTCCCGATGTGGGCGGCGGTTACTTTCTCAGCCGTTGTCCCGGCCACATCGGCGAGTACCTGGCACTCACGGGCGAAGTGATTGCGGCGCAACAAGCACTTCAATACGGTCTGGCAGACGTGCAAATCGAAGCCACGCAACAAGCCGCTTTGTGGGCCGCATTGGGAGAGCAAACCTTTGCAAATCGTGCACAGGTAGAAGAATGGCTGGCTTTGCAGGTCGGCCCTCAAAATACTGAGCTGATCAAACCCGATGCCCACATTGACGGCTTTTTTTCGCTACTGCGCGTCAAGCACATCGTGGACGCACTTGAAAAAGCCAAGGACGACCGCTGGGCTCAAAAAACAGCGGCCCTTTTGCGCAAGCGCTCGCCCTTGATGTTGCATGTCACCCTGGAACAGATTCGCCGGGCCCGCCAGATGAGCCTCACCGACGATCTGCGTATGGAGCGCGACATGGTGCACCACTGTTTCCATGACCGCCCGGGCACCGCCAGCGAAACCGTCGAAGGCATAAGGGCCTTGGCCGTGGACAAAGATTACGCGCCCAAGTGGAATCCGGCGCGCATAGAAGACGTCAAGCCCGGCATGGCGGATGCTTTCTTTGTGAGCCCCTGGGCTGCACAACTGCATCCGCTGCGCGACTTGTAAGCCTTTATCCGGTTGGCGGCTGGCTGCGCCAGACGCTGAGGTGCCTGATCAACATCGGGATGACCATGGCAAGGCCGACCAGCGTGGCGGTCAAGCTCGGGGCCACCATCAAAATGGCAGCGGTCACACAAACAACTTGCTCCCAGCGCCGCATTTCGACAAGGAAAAACTTCGACAGCCCGGCCGCCAAAATGGTAATCCCAAGGATGCAACCTGTGAAGGTGACCACGAAGTCATACCAGTTGAAGCCCTTGGCCACCAGCAGCAAGGAGGGCGAAAAGACAAACACAAAGGGCACCAACACCTTGCCCAGGCCCAGGCGAAAAGCCGTGTTACCGGTCTTGAAAGGGTCGCTACCGGCCATGCCGGCGGATGCATAAGCGGCCAGCGCTACCGGCGGCGTGATGTCAGCCAGCACACCGTAATAAAACACAAAGAAGTGCGCAACCAGCGGTTCCACGCCAAGCTGTACCAGAGTAGGCGCAGCCACAGACACCATGATGATGTAGTTGGCCGTGGTTGGTATGCCGCAGCCCATCAAAATGCAGATCAAGCCGGTCATCACCAGTGCGGCCAGCAAGGTCAGAGACTGCAGACTGACCCATGCGGGTGGTACGAAATCGGCAACTCCACCGGCCAGCACATTGGCAGCGCTGGTGATGATGTGACTGATCTTGAAGCCGACACCTGTCAGGGTGACAACGCCGATCACAATACCCACGGTAGCCGCTGCTGCACCAACAGCCAGCGCGTATTTGGCGCCCGTTTCCAGCGCTTCCAGCAGCACACCGTAGCTGATGCGTCCGGAAATTTTCAACAGGCGAGACAAGCCCACGGTAGCTGCGGCGCCAATCGCAAAAATGCCCATCTTGATGAATTCACTGTTGGCACCCCAATCAACGAAGGACAGGGCAATGAGCAGCACGTGCAGCCCGACCATCAGCACCCAGTTCTTGGTTTGGTTGTTTTGCGCGTGCGTGGTCAGCCCGACGATGGCGCAGGATGTGATGCCGACAAAGGCAGCCAGATAGGGGGTTCGTCCGGACACCAAAATGCTGATGAGCAATACCAAAGGAATCAAGGTCGGCCAGCGCAAGCGCAGAGATTCGCGCAGCTTGGGCATTTCTTCATCGGTCAGTCCGCGCAGTCCGTAGCGCTTGGCCTCGAAGTGAACCTGCATGAACACGCCAAAGAAATGCATGAAAGCCGGCACCACCGCGGCCGCCACAATCGTCTGGTAGGGCAAATTCAGGAATTCGACCATCAGGAAAGCAGCAGCACCGAGCACTGGCGGGGTGATCTGACCGCCTGTCGAGGCAGCGGCTTCCACAGCTGCTGCAAAGTGGCGCTTGTACCCCACGCGGATCATGGCCGGAATGGTCAAAGAGCCAACCGTCACGGCATTGGCCACCGATGAGCCGCTGAGCATGCCGAAAAGCCCGGAGCCAAACACGCTGACTTTGGCAGGCCCCCCGGCGTAGCGTCCGGCCACGCTGGAGGCAATGTCAAGAAACAGTTGCCCCAGCCCTATACGGGTAGCCATCACGCCAAACAGAACAAAGTGAAAAACATAGGTGGCCACCACGCCAACTGCCACGCCGTAAATCCCCTGGCTGGTGAGGTACTGGTGATTGATCATCTGCGACCAACTGGCGCCGGCGTGCTTGAGTAGGCCAGGAAATACCGGCCCTGCCAGGGCATAGGCTGTAAAAACCAAGGCAATGATGGGCAAAGGCCATCCCATGGAGCGGCGGGTGGCTTCTAACAATGAGATGAAAAGCATGGAACCAAACAGCACATCCATCATGCTGGGGTTGCCGACCCGGAAGGCCAGATCGTCAAAAACATAAGGGATGTAGAGCACGCTGGCCACGCAGCAAAGACCCAACAGCCAGTCCACCAATGGCACTCCACCGGGTGTCAGCCAGCTGTGCTTGGACAGCGCCTCGCTGCTGCGATGAGAGGCTGCAAAGACCAGGAAAATCAGGCCCAATACAAAGGCCAGATGGACTCCGCGGTGCGTGATTTCCTGCAAGAGTCCAAAGCCGGCTGTGTAGTAATGAAAACACGACAGCACGATCAGCAGCCACTTGACAATGACCGTGGCCGGCGGTGCGGTGGGTCTAAAGCGCATTTCCGGGTCGAACTGCTCTTCAAGTTGCTGCAATCGTTTTTCGTCGGTGGGACTCAGAGCCCCATGGGGGTTCAAGGGGGCTGACTGTGACGAAGCAATCGTGCTCATGGTTCTTCTTTCGAAAATGAAAAAACGGGCGAGTGCATCGCCCGTTTTCAGTTCGCTGGCTCAGCCGTTTATTTCAGTACGCCGGCTTCTTTGTAAAAACGCTCTGCACCCGGATGAAAAGGGATGCCAGCACCCTGGACTGCGTTTTTAACCGTGATCAGCTTGCCCTTGGCGTGACCGGCGGCCAGCGCTTTCTGGGTGGCGTCGCTGTAAAGGGACTTGGTAATCTGATAAACCGTTTCCGCGTCAGCCTTGGCGCTGGTCACCCACTGGGCACCGACGGACAGGGTGTTGACGGCAGCCACATCTTTGTAGGTGGCGGCAGGTACGCTGTCATTGGCAAAGAAAGGGTTGCCGCGACGCAGCGTATCGGCTTGTGCACCAGTGATGGGCAAGAGTTCAATGCCGGCACCGCTGCTGGCAAGCTCAGCAATAGCACCTGCCGGTGCGCCGCCTACAAAGAAAAAGGCGTCAAGCGCGCCGTCTTTCATTTTGTCGCTGGCCTGGTTGGGCTTGATGTACTCGGGCTTGATGTCAGATTCTTTCAGGCCATAGGCAGCCAAGACCAGGCGCGCATTGACCAGCGTACCCGAGCCGGGCTCGTCAAGCGCTACGCGCTTGCCCTTGAGTTCGGCAATGCTCTTGATGCCCGAGCCCTTTTTGACCACCACGTGAATGGTTTCAGGGTACAGATTGGCGATCAGACGCAATTCGGCAATGCTGGGTTTGCCTTCAAACAGACCCTTGCCGGTTTGTGCCCAGGTGGCGACGTCCGACTGGGAAAAGCCCGATTCCATGGCGCCGCCGGCAATGCCGTTGACGTTGGCCAGCGAACCGTTGGATGCTTGGGCTGTGACAATGATTTTGCCCGGCTGAGACACAGCATTGGCGATCATGCCGCCGATGGGGTAATAAGTGCCGGCCGTGCCACCCGTGCCGATGCGAAAGAATTGTTGTGCTTGGGCACCACTTACTAAGGCGGTTGCAGCAACTACGGCGGTGACAAGGTGTTTAAAGCGCATGGTGTTTTCCTCAGGAGTAATTAAATGGAACAGCCCAAGAGTAAACCACAACGGCAGACAAAATCAGCCAGTGAAATCCCGAAGCCGGGTCTGCGCGTGGCTGTTCAGCGGTTTTTGGACTTCATGGCCCGTTCGACCTCGCGTTTACCCTCGCGGTCCTTGATGGTGTCGCGCTTGTCGTGTTCGCCCTTGCCCTTGGCCAGGCCGATTTCGCATTTCACGCGGCCGTTTTTCCAGTGCATATTCAAAGGTACCAAGGTAAAGCCTTTTTGCTCGACCTTGCCCATCAGGCGCTTGATCTCGTCTTTATGCAGCAGCAACTTTTTGGTGCGAATCGAGTCCGGCCGCACATGGGTAGAGGCGGTGCCCAAGGGGTTGATCTGGCAGCCGATGATGAACACTTCACCGTTGCGGATGACCACGTACCCGTCGGTGAGTTGGACCTTGCCTTCGCGCACCGACTTGACCTCCCAGCCTTCTAGCACCATACCGGCTTCAAAACGCTCTTCAATGTGGTAATTGAAGTTCGCTTTCTTGTTGTCGGCAATGCGCACGGCCGCCGCAGCCGCTTTGGGCGACAGCTTGGCTTCGGGCTTGGCAGGTTTGCCGCCAGATGCCGCAGCGGGTTTTTTAGAGGAGCTAGCTTCTTTGGTGGCCATGGCAAATAGGTGAGGGCGCGATCGACTCATACAATTGCAAGCCGCACCGCATTGTATGAAAACCGTTCACAAGTCCGTCCTCATCTGGTACAGCGCCGAAGAAATGTTCGCGCTGGTCACCGATGTGCCCAATTACCCGGCTTTTTTGCCCTGGTGTGACCAGGCCAGCGTGCTGGCCGATGATGAGGCCGGCATGACTGCACGTCTCGGGATTGCTTTTGGCGGCATCAAACAAAGCTTTACCACCCGCAACACCCATGTACCGGGGCGCCAGGTTCAGTTGCATCTGGTAGATGGGCCTTTTTCCAAACTCGAAGGCCAATGGGACTTCAGCCCTGTCGGCGCTGAAGGGGAGCGGGCTTGCAAAGTTGAACTTTCGCTGCGCTACGACTTTGACAATTTCGCCTTGGCTGCACTGGTGGGGCCGGTCTTCGGCAAGATCGCAGGCAGTCTGATCGACGCTTTTGTCAAGCGCGCCAGCCAGGTTTACGGCGAACCCTGAAAAACGCTGGCCTGTATGCAAATCACCCTGGTTTACGCGCCTGAAGCCCGCCAAATGCGGCAATGGACGATTGACATGCCCGCCGGCAGCACGCTTGCCCAAGCCTTGGTGCAAAGTGGTGCCATGGCGGAACTGGCCGAGCTGGCTGAACAGCTCGCTACCGGCGAGCTGACGGCAGGCATTTGGGGCAGGGCCGCACTGCCTGCACAAGCGCTGGAAAACGGCGACAGGGTAGAGCTTTACCGCGCTTTGCGGGTAGACCCCAAAGTCGCCAGGCGCGAGCGATTCAAAGGGCAGGGCAGCCGCGGCGCCGGTCTTTTTGCCAAGCGCCGTGCAGGTGGCAAGGCCGGTTACTGAGCATCATTTGGCCTGTTGCACACGGGTACAATCGTGTTTTTGGAGCTTTACCCATGCGCCTCCTCGGCAAAGCGCTCACCTTCGACGATGTTTTGTTGGTGCCTGCGTTCTCCCAAGTCCTGCCCAAGGACGCCTCACTTTCCACCCAGTTTTCCCGCAACATTCGCCTGAATTTGCCCTTGGTCTCTGCGGCCATGGACACCGTCACCGAAGCCCGCCTTGCCATTGCCATCGCGCAGGAGGGCGGCATCGGCATCGTTCATAAAAACCTGACCGCCAAAGAGCAGGCGGCCGAGGTGGCCAAAGTCAAACGTTACGAAAGCGGCGTTCTACGAGACCCGGTGGTCATCTCGCCAAAGCACACCGTGCGCCAGGTCATTGAAATGAGCGAGCAACTCGGCATTTCGGGCTTTCCCGTCATTGAAGGCGGCCGTGTGGTCGGCATTGTCAGTGGACGTGATTTGCGCTTTGAAAGTCGCATGGAAGAGCCTGTCAGCTCCATCATGACGCCGCGTGAACGCCTGATCACCATGCCCGAGACCGGCACCCTGGCCGATGCCAAGTACCTGCTGAACAAACACCGGATTGAGCGGGTGCTGCTGGTCAATGACAACTTCGAGCTCAAGGGCCTGATTACTGTCAAAGACATCACCAAACAAACCAGTTTTCCGAATGCAGCCCGCGACGCCGAAGGCCAGCTTCGGGTAGGTGCTGCGGTCGGCGTTGGTGAGGGCACTGAGGCGCGCGTGGAAGCCTTGGTCAAGGCCGGGGTGGACGCCATCGTGGTGGACACAGCGCACGGCCACAGCCAAGGCGTGATAGACCGGGTGCGCTGGGTTAAACAAAACTACCCGCACATCGACGTGATAGGCGGCAATATCGCCACCGGCGCTGCGGCCTTGGCCCTGGTCAAGGCCGGCGCGGACGCGGTGAAGGTCGGTATTGGCCCCGGCAGCATCTGCACCACCCGCATCGTGGCGGGTGTGGGTGTGCCGCAAATCATGGCGATTGACAATGTGGCCATCGCACTGCGCGGCAGCGGCGTGCCGCTGATTGCGGACGGCGGCATTCGCTACAGCGGCGACATTGCCAAAGCCATTGCTGCTGGCGCCAGCACGGTGATGATGGGCGGTATGTTCGCCGGCACCGAAGAAGCGCCCGGCGAAGTCATCCTGTTCCAAGGCCGCAGCTACAAGAGTTACCGCGGCATGGGCAGCATAGGCGCCATGCAACAGGGCAGCGCAGACCGCTACTTCCAGGAGTCCAGCACCGGCAACCCGAACGCCGACAAACTGGTGCCCGAGGGTATTGAGGGTCGTGTGCCTTTCAAAGGTTCTATGGTGGCCATCATTTACCAGATGGCCGGCGGCTTGCGCGCCAGCATGGGTTACTGCGGCTGCGCCACCATTGACGAAATGCAAAACAAGGCCGAGTTTGTAGAGATCACCTCCGCCGGCATACGCGAAAGCCATGTACACGACGTGCAAATCACCAAAGAAGCGCCTAACTACCGCGCTGACTAAGTGCCCCACGCTTGTTTGAAAGGCCCCCACGCTTGTCACTTCGTGTACTGCGCTGCCCCCCTGGGGGGCCGTCCCGCCTGCGGCCTGGCATAGCCAGTTCCGCGGCCGGTGCTTGGTTTGTAAACCCCTTTTTTCCGAGTCTGCCCTAAGCCTGCCGTCATGCAACACCAAAAAATCCTGATCCTCGACTTCGGCTCGCAAGTCACCCAGCTCATCGCCCGACGAGTGCGCGAGGCGCATGTTTTTTGTGAAGTTCATCCCTGCGATGTGAGCAACGAATGGATTCGTGAGTACGCCAAAGACGGCATGCTCAAAGGCGTCATTCTTTCCGGCAGCCACGCCAGCGTGTACGAAGAAAGTACAGACCGGGCACCGCAAGCCGTGTTTGACCTGGGCATTCCCGTGCTGGGCATTTGCTACGGCATGCAGACCATGGCGCAGCAACTCGGCGGCAAGGTCGAGGGCGGCACGACCCGCGAGTTCGGTTACGCCGAAGTCCGCGCGCGCGGCCACACCGAGCTGCTGAAAGACATTGTAGACTTCACCACACCTGAAGGCCACGGCATGCTCAAGGTCTGGATGAGCCACGGCGACAAGGTGACCGAATTGCCGCCTGGCTTCAAGGTCATGGCTTCTACCGACTCCTGCCCGATTGCCGGCATGGCCGACGAAACGCGCAAATACTACGCCGTGCAGTTCCACCCCGAAGTCACACACACCGTGCAGGGCCAAGCCATGCTCAACCGTTTTGTGCTGGACATCTGCGGCACACGGCCTGACTGGGTGATGGGCGACTACATCGAAGAGGCGGTTGCCAAGATCCGCGAACAAGTGGGTGACGAAGAAGTCATTCTGGGCCTGTCCGGCGGCGTAGATTCTTCAGTGGCAGCCGCGTTGATCCACCGCGCCATCGGCGACCAGCTGACCTGTGTGTTTGTAGACCACGGCCTGCTGCGCCTGAACGAAGGCGACATGGTCATGGACATGTTTGTCGGCAAACTGCACGCCAAGGTGGTCCGCGTAGATGCGGCGGCGCAGTTCTTAGGTCATTTGGCTGGCGTCAGCGAGCCTGAAGCCAAGCGCAAAATCATCGGCCGAGAATTCGTCGAAGTCTTCAAAGCCGAGGCCGCCAAGCTCAAGGCCGGCGGCGGGGTCGCCGTCAAGGGCGCCAAGTGGCTGGCCCAGGGCACGATTTACCCGGACGTCATCGAGTCCGGTGGCGCCAAAAACAAAAAAGCCGTCACGATCAAGAGCCACCACAACGTGGGCGGCCTGCCTGAGCAATTGGGTCTCAAACTGCTGGAGCCGCTGCGAGAGCTCTTTAAAGACGAAGTGCGCGAATTGGGTGTGGCCCTCGGCCTGCCGCATGGCATGGTCTACCGCCATCCCTTTCCCGGCCCCGGCCTGGGCGTGCGCATTCTGGGTGAAGTCAAACCCGAGTACGCCGACCTGCTGCGCCGCGCTGACGCGATCTTCATTGAAGAATTGCACAACTTCAAAGACGCCGATACCGGCAAGAGCTGGTACGAGCTGACCAGCCAGGCCTTCACCGTGTTTTTGCCGGTCAAAAGCGTGGGTGTGATGGGCGACGGCCGTACCTACGACTATGTGGTGGCCCTGCGCGCGGTGCAAACCAGCGACTTCATGACCGCCGATTGGGCGGAGCTACCTTATGCGCTGCTCAAAAAAGTCTCAAGCCGCATCATCAACGAAGTGCGCGGTATCAACCGCGTGACCTACGACGTCAGCAGCAAGCCGCCTGCAACGATTGAGTGGGAATAAACCAGACCTTTGCTGTTGAATAAAGTACCTTCTTTATTTTTGTCCTATGAATACACATCTCAAAATCGATTTCGTCTCCGATGTCTCCTGCCCCTGGTGCGTGGTCGGCCTGCGGGCTTTGGACCAGGCGCTGGCACGGGTCAGCCCGGAGGTCAGTGCGACCCTGCACTTTCAGCCATTCGAGCTGAACCCGACCATGGGGCCTGAAGGGCAGGACATCACCGAGCACATCACGCAAAAGTACGGCATTTCAGAAGCGCAGGCCGAAGCCAACCGGGCGGTGATCCGTGAGCGTGGGGCGGCGCTGGGTTTTACCTTCAGTGGCACCAACGCAGACGGTGGCGGGCGCAGCCGCACTTACAACACCTTTGACGCGCATCGCTTGCTGCATTGGGCGCACACGGTAGGCGCAGACAAGCAGAAGGCGCTCAAAGAAGGGCTTTTTAAGGCCTATTTCACAGATGGTGAAAGCCCGGCCTCGCACGACGTATTGATCAAAGTGGCGCAATCTGCGGGACTCGACCCCATTCGGGCGGCAGAGATTTTGAACTCTGACGAGTACGCTATCGAAGTGCGCGAAAGCGAGCAGTTCTACCAGTCTCAGGGCATTCACTCGGTGCCTGCCGTCATCATCAATGACCGGCACTTGATCTCGGGTGGCCAACCGGTTGAAGTATTTGAGCAGGCCTTGCGGCAGATTGCCCAAGCTGGCGCTTAACTCTGTCGCGACATCAGCGTATGTACTTGCCCGCACATTTCAAAGGCGAATGGACCCGGCACGCTGTGCCCCTGATGCGCGCGGATCCGTTTGCCAGCCTGATCAGTTGTGACGACCAGGGCTTGCCCTATGTGACGCATTTGCCGCTGCAATTGCAAGACGAAGCCCCCGGACAGGAAGGGGTGAACCCGGTTTTGCTGGGCCATGTAGCGCGCGGTAATCAGCACTGGCGGCTTTTGCAGCAGCGGCCCCAAGCCGTGGTGACTTTTCTCGGTGCGCACGCTTACCTGTCGCCTCAGGTCTACCCCGACCTGGCGCGCGTGCCGACCTGGAACTACCTGGCCGTGCATTGCACAGTCGAAGCCACGCTGATCGACGAGCCCGAGGCCAAGGACGCTTTGCTGAAAAAACTCATTGGTGAGCATGAGCCTGCTTACGCCGCGCAATGGCGCGGCCTGGCGCCTGATTACCAGCGCATGATGCTCACCGCCATGGTGGGTTTCGAATTGCGGGTCACAGCTTTTGAATGCAAGCTCAAACTGAACCAGCACCGGCCTGAAGCACATGAGGCCACGGTGAAGATGTATGCCAACGGCAGCGAAGACCAGCGTACCCTGGCCGAATGGATGCAGCGCCTGAAGGCCGAAAAAACCAGCGGAACCAGCGGCGCTTCATGAATGATCAGGCCCTGATGCAATTGGCCCTGATGCAAATGGCCCTGAGCGAAGCCCGCGCAGCGATGGCTGCCGGTGAAGTGCCCGTGGGAGCGGTGGTGGTACGACATGGCCAGGTGATTGCCACCGGGCGCAACTCACCGGTTGACGCACACGACCCGACGGCGCATGCAGAAATCAACGCGATACGGGCTGCAGCCCAGGTTTTGGGTAATTACCGTCTCGATGACTGCGAGATGTATGTGACCCTGGAGCCCTGCGCCATGTGCAGCGGCGCCATGCTGCACGCGCGACTCAAACGCGTGGTGTTTGGCGCGACCGAGCCCAAGACAGGTGCCGCGGGCTCCGTCATCGACTTGTTTGCGCAAGCCAGGCTCAATCACCAGACCGATGTGCAAGGCGGTGTGCTGGCTGCAGAAAGCGGGGCGCTGCTACAAACTTTTTTTAGCGAGCGCCGGACCGCCCAACGCGACGAAGCCCGGCTTAATCACCCCTTGCAGGACATCGCGCTGCGCACACCCGATGCTGCTTTCGCTGACCTGCCGGATTACCCGTGGCACGCGCATTACCTGAGTGACCTGCCGACCTTGGCCGGCTTGCGTATGCATTACCTGGACGAGCCCGTTGCAAGCAAACCATCCGGCACACTGACTTTTTTGTGCCTGCACGACAGCACCCGCTGGAGTTACATGTTCAGCGGGATCATCCCCGCCATACTGGCCGCGGGGCAGCGCGTCGTGGCGCCTGACATGATTGGTTTCGGTCAAAGTGACAAGCCTAAAAAAGAAGCTTTTCACCAACTTGAATTTCACACGCAGACCTTGCTTGAGCTAGTCGAACATTTGGACTTGCACAACATCGTGCTGGTGTTGCCGCAGGGCAGCGACTGGCCTGGCTTGTCTTTGCCTGTGGCTGCGCCGCAGCGTTACCTCGGGCTGTTGCGCCTCGACTTAGCCGATTCTTTGGCGGATGAGCTGGCTTGCAAAGTCCCTTTTCCAGACAGCGGCCATGCGGCGGCGCTGCGGGCTTTTGCGCGCTTGTCCCCCAAGCCTGTCAATGCCGAAGCAAAAAACGCTTGGCGCGGGCAGAATTTCAGCAGCCTGGCTGAGGCCCTCAGTCTTGCCAAGTCACCCTGATTTTTTCAAGCCGCTGCTGGTGGGATACTCATCATCGTGAAAAAACATATTTACATTTACTCCCCGTCCAGTGCCGTACGCGACAAGGCCAGCTTCAAACGTGGCATTGCGCGCCTCAAAGCCATGGGGCATGAAGTCGAGGTGGACGAAGCTGCTTTGAGCAGCCATCAACGCTTTGCCGGCGATGACGCCACGCGCCTGGCGGCCATTGCCCGTGCCGCAGCCAGCGGCGCGGACGTGGCGCTTATTTCGCGCGGCGGCTATGGACTGACACGCATACTGCCGGGCATTGACTACAAAGCGGTTGCCAAAGCCATTGACAAGGGAACGCAGTTTGTAGGGCTGAGTGACTTCACTGCTTTTCAAATGGCACTGATGGCCAAGACCGGCGCCAGCACCTGGACCGGCCCGGCGCTGGGCGAAGACTTTGGCGTCGAGGGCGAACCCGACGACATCATGCAAGCTTGCTTTGACGACATGCTGAGCGGGCAGGGCGAAGGTACCGGCTGGCAACTGCCCAAGCTCTCAGTCACCGGGCTGGAGCAGGGCAGTGGTGAAGCAGACTTCAAAATCAACAAAGCGACGCTGTGGGGCGGCAATCTTTGTTTGCTGGCGTCACTGGTTGGAACACCTTACCTGCCCAAAGTCAAAAGCGGTGTGCTGTTTATTGAGGATGTCAACGAGCACCCTTACCGGGTGGAGCGCATGCTGACCCAACTGCTCCACGCAAGTGTGTTGGCACAGCAAAAAGCCATTGTGTTTGCGCAGTTCAGCAACTACAAACTGGCGCCGCACGACAAGGGCTTTAAGCTGGCGAGCGTGGTGCAGTGGTTGCAGTCCAAGGTCAAGGCGCGCGTGTTGACCGGTTTGCCCTTTGGTCATGTGCCAACCAAAGTGTTGCTTCCGGTCGGCGCACCCGTGAGCTTGCTGGTGGAAGGGCGTGACGCCTTTTTGCTATGGGGTCACACGCACTAAATAAGAAGTCAATAAGCGGCGTGCTTACTTGACCAGCAGAACGGGTACTTCGGCGTCTGTCAAAACCCGTTGTGCCACACTTCCCATGACAGCACGCCCCAGCAAACCATGGCCGTGTGTGCCCATCACAATCATGTGGGCTTTTTCGCGGCGTGTCGCATTCAGTACTTCATTGGCTGCTGAGCCAATCACCCAGACCGCTTTGTACTTGATTTTGTGCTTGGCAAGGAAGCGCTCAATGGGCTTGAGTACTTTGTCGGCCTCATCGGCGTGGTAGTCATTGACAGTTGCCGCACCCACCATGCGCTTGACGCGCCCTGGAATCGGCGCTTGCACATTCAACACCAGCAATTCATCAGACGGGCCACACAGACCTTCATGCGTCACTAAAAACGCCAGGGCTTTTTTGGTGTATGTGCTGCCATCGACAGCCATCAAGAGTTTCATTTTTTCCTCTGAACTTAAAAAATTAGGTTGTTGTGAAGCAGGGCATCTGTGTCTAGTGAAGATCAGCCTCTTTGGTCCGAATGGAGCGCAGCACCAGTACGGGCACCGGTGACAGACGGATGATTTGCTCCGCACCGCTGCCCATGAGCACGCGGCCAAGTCCCCTGCGTCCGTGTGTACCGACGACCATCAGATCTGCGTTAAAGCGGGTGGCCGAATCAGCCACTACCTCGGCAAGTCGCTCGCCAAAATTGTCAAACAACTGTGTGTCCGCCTGCACGCCCTCAGCCCGTGCCAGCGCCAGTGCGTCGTCTAAAATTTTTCTTCCACTTTGGCGCATCACTTCAATGACATCACCTGAATACGCACCATAGGGATCGGCGGTCATGGGTGTCAAACCTTCGACCACATGGACCAGGTGCACACAGCCCTTTGACTCCCAGGCCATTTGCAATGCTGTCACCAATGCCTTTTGGGCCGTCTCACTGCCGTCGACTGGAACCACGATACGTTTGTACATAGCTTTCTCCTGTTGTTGTTATCAAGTGTCAGCCACGGCACGTGCACCTGACTTGATATGCATCAACAGTTAGCTATGAAGGCTTGGAAGTCAGCCCGGGCCATGTGCCGGGCATGTTGCCATTCAGGCTACAAGGAGAGGCGCTTTAGCTTCCCATGGCCAGCGCCAACTCGGTGCCCTGCTTGATGGCGCGTTTAGCGTCGAGTTCAACCGCCTGGTCGGCGCCGCCTATCAGGTGGACGCTGCAGCCAGCTTCCAGCAGTTCGGCTTGCAGTTCGCGTTGCGGGTTTTGACCGGCACACAGCACCACGGTGTCTGCAGGTATCAACATGTCTTTGTCATCGACCGTGATATGCAGGCCCGCGTCGTCAATCTTGCGGTAACTCACGCCGTTGAGCATTTCAACATGCCGGTTTTTCAGCGAGGTTCGGTGAATCCAGCCTGTGGTTTTGCCCAGACCCTCACCGACTTTGCCGGTTTTGCGTTGCAGCAGAAAAAGTTTGCGCGGGCTTTTTTCAATCACTGCAGCCTGCAAGCCGCCCCGACTGCGGTATTGGGTGTCCACGCCCCATTCAGCAAAAAACTTGGTCTTGTCCAGGCTGGGGCTAATGCCGGTGTGCAGCAGGTATTCAGCCGTGTCAAAACCGATGCCGCCGGCGCCGATCAAGGCCACGGTCTTGCCCACTTGGCACTTGTCCCTGAGTACATCCAGATAACCCACCACCTTGTGATGCCCGATGCCTTCGATCTCCGGCACGCGCGGGCTCACGCCTGTGGCCAGCACCACTTGTTTGAAGCCGGCCGCCGTCAAGTCTTTGGCACTGACGCGCTTGTTCAGCTTCAAGGAGACGCCTGTCAGCTCGATCTGCCGGCCAAAGTAACGCAGGGTTTCGTGAAACTCTTCTTTGCCGGGTACTTGTTTGGCCACGTTGAATTGACCACCGATTTCGCTGGCGCCATCAAACAGGGTTACATCAAAGCCGCGCCTTGCAGCAGTGGTGGCAAAAGCCAGACCGGCCGGCCCTGCGCCCACCACGGCAATACGTTCTTTGGACGGGGCAGGGGTTTCAATCATCAGCGTCTCGTTGCAGGCGCGCGGATTGACCAGGCAGGAGGTGAGCTTGCCGCCAAAGGTGTGGTCCAGGCAAGCTTGGTTGCAGGCTATGCAGGTGTTGATTTCGTCTGCTTTGCCAAGAGCCGCTTTGTTGACAAATTCGGCATCGGCCAGGAAAGGGCGGGCCATGGAGACCATGTCAGCCATGCCGTCGGCCAAAATCTGCTCCGCAATTTCGGGCGTATTGATGCGGTTGGTGGCGACCACCGGAATGCCGACCTTGCCTTTGAGTTTTTGCGTCACCCATGCAAAAGCAGCTCGAGGCACTTTGGTGGCAATGGTCGGGATGCGGGCTTCATGCCAGCCAATGCCGGTGTTCAAAATGCTCACGCCGGCAGCTTCCAGGGCCTGGGCCAGTTGCAGCACTTCTTCATGGGTAGAGCCGCCTTCAACCAGGTCGAGCATGGAGAGACGAAAAATGATGATGAAATTTGGACCCACTTTGGCACGGGTGCGGCGTACGATTTCCAGCGGAAAAGCGATACGGTTTGCATAGCTGCCACCCCATGCGTCTTCGCGCTGGTTGGTTTGTGTGGCAATGAACTCGTTGATCAAATAGCCCTCAGAGCCCATGATTTCTACGCCGTCGTAGCCGGCGCTTTGGGCCAGATAGGCGGCATTCACATAGTCTTCAATCGTCTGGTCGATCTCTTCGGCTGTGAGCGCATGCGGGCGAAACATATTGATAGGGGCCTTCAAGGCACTGGGTGCCACCAAATCAGGGTGGTAGGCATAGCGTCCGAAATGCAGGATCTGCATGGCGATCTTGCCGCCGGCGTCATGCACTGCCTGGGTCACCACTTTGTGTTTATCGGCTTCTGCCTGGGTCGTCATGCGGGCACCACCGGGCATGGGGCGGGCACGGTCGTTCGGTGCAATGCCGCCAGTGACGATCAAGCCAACGCCGCCTTTGGCTCGTTCTGCATAAAAAGCGGCCATGCGTGCAAAGCCGTCCTTGGCTTCTTCCAGACCCACGTGCATGGAGCCCATGATCACGCGGTTTTTCAAGGTCGTGAAGCCCAGATCCAAGGGGGTAAGCATGTGGGGGTAGGCGGTCATCTCGGGCATCCTATGGGCAATCAAACCTTGGTCACGCAATTCACAAAGGAATCATCGAAACTTCAGTTAACATAATATACATCGTAGAGTCAAAATTCAAAGGTCAAATCACCATTTGCCTCTGGGCTGCGAGCGCAGGATGGCTTGAGAAATGATGGCCTGTGCATCAACCCGGTTGCCAAGACGGGCAAAATCAAGAGCATTGAGCCCTTGCTCATTCTTCAACAGCGGCTCTGCGCCTTCTTCAATCAAAAGTCTAACAGTGGTGGGGCGACCGTACTGGGCCGCCATCATCAAAGGCGTTGTGCCGTTGGGAGACCCGGCGTTCACAAAAGCATGCTGGTCGAGTAAGAGCCGAACTATGTCCTCGTCGCCATGAGTGGCCGCGTAATGAAGCGGTGTCCAGCCGGACTTGTTGACGTCTGCGTCTTTACTGATCAATAGTTTTACCAGGGCCAAATGACCTTTGAGCGCTGCATACATCAGAGCACTTTCGCCGGCCTGATTTAGAAAATTCACGTTTGTGCCCTTGGCCTCAATCAGCACTTGGGCCACTTTCAGTGAAGCATCGGCAATGGCCATGATGAGGCCGTGGCGGGCTTCAGGGTCGAGGGTGTTGGGGTCAAAGCCGCGTTGAATTAAGCGTTGGACAGTCAGCGCATCATCTTGCTTGATGGCCTTGAAATAGTCCTCATAAGAGCCGGCATGGCAAAAAGAAAATCCATATAAAACAATGGCAAAAAGACCAAACTTAAAGTAATTTATTAAATTATTCATGGATGGCTTAAGCCAGATTCAAGGCGGTTTGCTTGTAAAAAAAGCTGTTCAAAATTCAGACTGGTTGCCTGTGCAACAGCCTCAACCGGCATGCCTTTGATCGTTGCAATTTGCTGCGCTACCAGGGGCACATAGGAGGGATTGTTGGTTTTGCCGCGGTAAGGCATGGGCGCCAGATAAGGACTGTCGGTCTCTATAAGCATGCGATCCATGGGCACAAAAGCGGCCACGTCTCGCAAGTCAGCTGCGTTTTTGAAGGTCAAAATCCCTGAAAAAGAGATGTAAAAACCCAGATCCAAGGCGGCACGTGCCACATCCTGGCTTTCAGTGAAACAATGAAAAACGCCCCCGGCAGACCCGCTTGCGGCGTCTTCGCCCTCTTCTTTCAAGATATCCAAAGTGTCTTTGGAAGCGCTTCGCGTGTGAATGATCAAGGGTTTGGCAGTTTGTCGGGCAGCACGGATATGAATCCTAAAGCGCTCACGTTGCCAGGCCATATCAAGCACACTGCGCCCGTTCAAGCGGAAGTAATCGAGCCCGGTTTCACCAATACCGACCACCTTGGACAATGCCGCACGGCTCAAAAGATCGTCCAGCAGGGGTTCGCGCACCCCTTCGTTGTCCGGGTGAACGCCGGCGGTGCACCAAAAATTATCGTAAGCCAGGGCCAGCGCATGAACTTCGTCAAACTCTTCGAGCGTGGTGCAGATCACCATGGCACGATCAACGCCGGCGTTCTGCATGGCCACACGGATCTGCGCCAGATCACCTTTGAGCTCCGGAAAATTAAGATGGCAATGCGAATCTGTGAACATCAAAAAAATCAAAAAAGGTTCTGGTCCAGCCCTAGCGGGTATTGAGCGCCAGACTGGCGCGGCTGACCAGCGCCTCCAGCATCAAGCCGGGGTTGTAAGGATGCTCGACGGTGCGGCTGGTGATGGCCAATTCTTTGGACCAGGACGCCAACGCAAACAGACTGGCAGGGCTGGGCGCAGGCATAAGGGCTTCGCTGCCGGGCCGGTGTGCAGGCAAAGGCAGGTCTTCCCTGCTGAAAAAACGCGGTTTTGCGCCGAGTTTGACCGTCCACATGTCGTGGCAAAGCTTTTGCAGGGCATCGACCACCATGGGCGGCGCCCAATCGGCCAAAGCACTGACATCGCCGCGAGCCATCGCTTTAGGCAGGGCGCGCCAGTCGCGGGCAGCCTCAGCAAAAGCCCCGCCGCGTGCCCATTGCAGCGCATCCGCAGGCCGGCCGCCTGAAGCTGCGAGCAAGACACGCAAATCTTCCGGCAATGGAGCCGCCGCTTGGCTGGCCGCCTTGGTGGCCTTCAGGCTTTTGACACCCTCCTCGCCGTCTGCAAATGGCGCGGCAGGCTGGGCAGAGGTCTGGGTCAACCAGGCCAGGCTCTCATCAAAGCCGGGCCAGCGCATGGTGTGCGTCTGGCAGCGGCTGCGGATGGTGGGCAGAAGTTGCTGCGTCGCCTCGGTCGCCAGCACAAACATGACCTCGCCGGGCGGCTCTTCCAGGGTCTTGAGCAAGGTGTTGGCCGTGATGGCGTTCATGCGCTCTGCCGGGAAAACCAGCACCACCTTGGTGTTGCCGCGCGAGCGTGTGAATTGCGTGAAGCTGACCGCTTCGCGGGCAGCGTCCACTTTGATTTCTTTGCTTGGTTTGCGTTTTTTGGCGTCCAGCTCTTCCTGGGTTTTTTGGTCCAGCGGCCAGCCTAATTCCAAAAAAAGGGTCTCAGGCATCAGCATGCACAGGTCGGCATGCGTGTGAACATCCACCGCGTGGCAGCTGCCGCAGTGGCCGCAGGCACCTTGTGGCGTTGGGGCTTCGCACAACCAGGCGCGTGCCAAAGCCAGCGACAGTTCAAACTGGCCCAGGCCCGAGGGCCCGCTCAAAAGCCAGGCGTGACCACGTTGGGACAGCAGGCTTTCCAGCTGGTCTTGCAACCAAGGGGCCAATGCAGGGGCAGCAACCCCGGGCGTGCTGATGCTCACGCGAGCCAGCCTTTGGCCACAAAAACCGCCAGAACAGCATCCCACACGGACGACTGGGTTTGCGCAGCATCGATTCGCGCAAAGCGCTCCGGGTCATTGCGCTGCCGGCGGGCATAGCCATCAGCCACGCGCTGAAAAAAAGCCAGCGGCTGCGACTCAAATTTGTCTGGCACACGGGCTCCTGCAAGTCGTTTTGCCGCCTCTTGCGGCGGCAGGTCAAACCACAGGGTCAGCGCCGGCTGGACCAGCGCTGCTTGTTCTGGGCTTGTTTGAACCATGCGCTCGAGTTGGCTCAGAACCTCTTCATCAAAGCCCCGGCCACCGCCCTGGTAGGCAAAAGTCGCGTCTGTGAAACGGTCGCACAAGACCACGTCGCCCCGCGCCAGTGAGGGCAGGATGACGCAGTTCAGATGGTCACGGCGCGCCGCAAACATCAGCAAAGCTTCGGTCAAAGGGTCCATCGCGTCCTGCAGCACCAGCGAACGCAGCTTCTCGGCCAGCGGCGTACCGCCGGGCTCGCGGGTCAGTGTGACGGCCCTGCCCTGTGCCTTGAAGGCTTGTGCCAAGGCGCTGATGTGGGTGGACTTACCCGCACCGTCGATGCCTTCAAAGCTGATAAAAAGACCGGGCTGCGTGCTCACGGTTCATCGACCCCGTATGTATTTGTTGACAGCACGGTTGTGCTCCTCCAGGGTGGCGCTGAACTGGCTGCTGCCATCACCCCGGGCCACAAAGTACAGGGCATTGGTTTGTGCCGGCTGCACGGCAGCCAGCAGCGCAGCTCGCCCGGGCATGGCAATAGGGGTAGGCGGTAAACCGGCGCGGGTGTAGGTGTTGTATGGGGTGTCGGTCAAAAGATCACGCTTGCGCAGATTGCCGTCAAAGGCATCACCCATGCCGTAAATCACAGTGGGGTCCGTCTGCAGCAGCATGCCTATGCGCAAACGGTTGCTGAAAACACCGCCAATGGTGGCCCGGTCACCGGGTTTGCCGGTTTCTTTTTCGACAATGCTGGCCAATATCAGGGCCTGCTCGGCAGATTGAAGCGGGGTCTGCGGGCTGCGCTGCGCCCAGGCGCTTGCCAGCCGTTTGTCCATGGCGCGGGCGGCGCGTTGCAGAACAGCCAGGTCGCTGCTGCCTTTGGCATAGGTGTAGGTGTCCGGGAAAAACCGACCCTCAGGGTGAACACCGGGTTTGCCGATTTTGGCCATGATCTCTTGCGCACTCATGCCAAGCGTGTCAGGACGCAGTTGCTCGGCATTTTGCAGGGCCGTGAGCACTTGCTTGAAGCTCCAGCCTTCGGGCAAACTGATCGTTTTAAGTGTTTCTTCACCACGCACCAGCATGCGCAGCAAGCTGCGGGGGGTGGTTCCGGGGGTGACTTCGTAGCTGCCGGCGCGAATCTGGCGGGACTGACCTGACAAGCGAAACCAGCCATAAAGCCAGTTGGCCGAGGTTTGCACGCCACTGGCCACCACGACCTGCGCCAACTCACGGCCACGCGTGCCCGGCTCTATCTCCAGGTCCACCACCTGGCTGCCGCGCAAGGGTTGCAGCGTTAATGGGGCATTCAGCCACCACAGCGCCGCGCTGGAACAAAGCAGGCCAACGGCCAAGACCAGCAAGAACAAACCCGACAAGACTCGACGCACCAGAGGACCACCTTAGTCAAAGACATCACTAAATCCATTGGCTATGATAATTCAGCCATGCACACACCAACATCCGCTGCAAACCCGACCCCGTCAGCCTGGCGCTTTTCGGGGCAGCTTGAACTTCATCACATGGGCGTGATTCGCGTGGCAGGTGTTGACGCCGCCACTTTTTTGCAGGGTCAGCTGACTCAGGACGTGCTTCAGGCCAGTCTTCATGAGGCCAGACTGGCGGCGTATTGCAATGCCAAAGGGCGCATGCAAGCCAGCTTTGTCGTCTTTAAACGCAGTCCTGAAGAATTGCTTTTAGTCTGTAGCCGCGACTTGCTGGCCACCACGCTCAAGCGCTTGTCAATGTTTGTGTTGCGCGCCAAAGCCCAACTCAGTGACGCCACCTCGGAGTTCAGCCTGATCGGTCTGATGGGTGACGCTGTCGCCGCGCAAGGCGCAGACTGCCGGCAGACCTGGTCTACAACAAACAACGGCCTGGCCAGTGTCGTGGTATTGCCCTCTGGCGCCGGTGTGGTGCGCGCTTTCTGGTGCGCGCCGGCTGGCACGGTCCGGCCTGATGGCCCTGCCATCACACCGCAAGCCTGGGCCTGGGTCAGTGTGCGATCGGGCGTTGCCATGCTCACGCAGCCTATTTTTGAAGCATTTGTGCCCCAAATGCTGAACTACGAATCGATTGGCGGCGTGAGCTTCAAAAAAGGCTGCTACCCCGGCCAGGAGGTGGTCGCCCGAAGTCAGTTTCGCGGCACGCTCAAGCGTCGCGCCTACCTGGCCCATTCCGATGCAGCCTTGTCCAGCGGGCAGGAAATTTTTCACAGCTTAGAAACCGACCAGCCCTGCGGCCTGGTGGCCGCCGCCTGCGCTGCGCCCGATGGCGGCTGCGACGCCATCATTTCCATTCAAACCTCTGCGGCTGCCAGCGGCAGTCTGCACATCGGCGCGGCCGGTGGAGCCACCCTGAGCTTGCTGCCACTGCCCTACCCCTTGCTTGAAGACATTTAAGCGCTGAGCATGTGCCTGCTGGTTTTGGCGATTGGCGCCTCTGAACGCTGGCCCCTGGTGCTGGCATCCAACCGGGACGAGCACCGCGCCCGGGCTTCCCTGCCGCTGACCCGCTGGACCAGCGATCAGGGGGCCACAGTGATTTCCGGCCGCGACCTGCTCGCCGGTGGCACCTGGCTGGGCTGCACGCCCGAAGGCCGCGTCGCCATGCTGACCAACGTGCGTGAAGCTACTGCGCTACCGGCTCGTTTAAGCCGGGGTGACCTGCCCATAGATTGGTTAAACGGACACATCAGCGCAACAGATTTTTTGGCGCAACACGACCCGCGCGACTACGGCGGCTGCAACCTGATCATCGGCGACTATGCGAGTGCCCAATGGCATTGGGCCAGCAACCGTGAATTCCAAGACAAAGGTGCTGGTCCAACGCATATCCAAGCCAGTAAGTGCTGGCACAGCCAAAGCCTGAAGCCCGGGATTTACGGACTGTCCAATGCATTTTTAGACACGCCCTGGCCCAAGACGCTTTCACTCAAAGCCGCCATGCAGCAGGCGCTGGATAAAGCCATGGCCAGCGGCAATGAATCTGACTTGCTAGATCCCCTTTGGGCGGCATTGGCCAGCACTGAGCGCGCTGCATTGAACCAATTGCCAGACACCGGAGTGCCTGCCAGCCAGGAGCATGCGCTGTCCAGCGCTCTGGTCGACATACCTGAGAGGGACTATGGCACCCGCAACAGCAGTTTGCTGTGGATACAGGCCGGCCAAAAACCAAGCCCATGCATAGCCACGCTTTGTGAAAAGTCCTGGCCCGGAGATACCGTTCGCCTGCAATGGCCCCTGTCGGCTTGAAACCCTTATCTGCTGTTTAGCAGACTCAGAGACATTTTGATGTGCGCCAGATCGTCTTCTTCGAAGACGGGGCCATACGCCAGGTAACCCATTTTTTCGTAAAAGCCTCTGGACGTGCATTGCGCGTGCAGCTTCACCATGCTGTCCCCACGTTGCAGGGCCAGTGCCTGCAATGCACGCAATACGCCAGAGCCCAAACCGGTTCCTCGCAAGCTACGTTTGACAGCCACGCGTCCTATTTTGGCCTGGTCGTTATCGCTGCTCAGCAGCCTGCCGGTGGCCACCGCCTGTCCCAGCCCGTTGTAAGCCACCACGTGCATGGCATGTGCATCATGCAAATCGACCTCTGACTCCAGTGCAATGCCTTGCTCTTCAACGAAAACCTCGATGCGCATCTCCAAAGCGTCGTCACTAAGTTCATCCCAACTGCCGGCCTTGTAGCTCACGACCGGCAGTCCGGCCTCAAAGTCCTCGATCACCTTGCGCAAGGCTGCCGGCACAGATATCGGAAGCTGGCTGACCGGGCTGGCAAAAACGAGGATTTGCTCGCAAGTCACCAGCAAAGCATCACCCAGAAAAACCGCCCCCTCTAAAACGATAGAAGAGTTGCCGATACGGGCGCATCGCATACAGACGTCGAGCAGGTCATCGCACCGTGCCGGGGCAACGTACTCCAAGCTGAACTTTTTGACACAGAGCTCACCGCCAAGTTGAGCCATGCTCTGGTCATAGGGCAATGACAAGGTTCGCCAGTACTCGGCTTCGGCCGCGTCAAAATATTTCTGAAAGTGGGCATGCAAAACAACTTTGTGCGCATCCACTTCAGACCAGCCTACGCGCTGCTTGTGAGAGAAACGAAAATTCTGTTTTGCCGCTACAACGGACTTAGGCGTCATTGAACAGATCTTTTCTTAATGTCTGGGGAAAGTAAACAAAGCTGAGTTTGAAGGCTGATGTTCCTTCCATCATGCTTGTGGCAAGCACTTATCATGCCCCCAAGCAATGCACTTTGATCTACGTGTAACTACTCGGTATTTATCCGTACAGATTGGTAACAAATGCCATTGTGGCAAGCTAAGGTAGCAATCAAACCCTGAAAAAACCATGGCCCAAATCAATTACATCACCCAGATCCAGTTTGAACCCGGCGCCGTCAAGCTGCTGCGCCAGGAGTGCGAGCGCGTCGGTATCACCCGGCCCTTGATCGTCACCGATGCCGGCGTCAAAGCCGCTGGCGTGCTGCAAAAAGTGCTCGAAGTCTTGGACGGCGTGCCCGTTAGCGTCTTTGACCAGACGCCCTCAAACCCGACCGAAACCGCAGTACGCGCAGCCGCCGCGCTGTACTCGGTCGGCCATTGCGACGGCCTGATCGCAGTCGGCGGCGGCAGCGCCATTGACTGCGCCAAAGGCGTGGCCATTTTGGCCACCCATGAGGGTCCGCTCAAGACCTACGCCACCATTGAAGGCGGCTCGCCCAAGATCACCGAGCGCGTGGCGCCCCTCATTGCCGTGCCCACCACCAGCGGCACCGGCAGCGAAGTCGCACGCGGCGCCATATTGATCGTGGACGACCGCCGCAAGTTGGGCTTTCATTCCTGGGGCCTGGTGCCCAAAGCCGCCATCTGCGACCCCGATCTCACGCTCGGCCTACCGCCCGGCCTCACGGCCGCCACCGGCATGGACGCCATCGCGCATTGCATGGAAACCTTCATGGCACCGGCCTTCAACCCGCCGGCCGACGGCATTGGCCTCGATGGCCTGGAGCGCGGCTGGGCCCACATTGAGCGCGCCACCCGCAACGGACAAGACCGCGAGGCGCGCCTGAATATGATGAGCGCGTCCATGCAGGGCGCCATGGCCTTTCAAAAAGGCCTGGGCTGCGTGCATTCGCTCAGCCACAGCCTGGGCGGGGTCGATCCGCGCCTGCACCACGGCACCCTGAACGCCATGTTCTTGCCAGCAGTAGTGCGCTTCAATGCCTCAGCCGAGTCCATGCAAAAAGACCGCCGCCTGGAACGCATGGCCCGCATCATGGGCCTTGCATCGGGCAGCGATATTCCAGAAGCCATCCAGGCTATGAACGCCCGGCTCGGTCTGCCCACAGGCCTGGCGGCCATGGGTGTCACGCCCGATCTGTTTGATCGCGTGATCGCCGGCGCCCTGGCCGACCATTGCCACAAGACCAACCCGCGTATTGCCACGGCCGACGATTACCGGGAGATGCTTCAAGCGTCCATGTGAGCCAGCATGCACAAAACTACAACGAGACAAAAGCGGCATACAAAAACACCGCAGCCGACATGACCGAGCAGACAGCGCCAATCCAGTTGCCCAGGTAGACCAGCCGGCCCAGGCCTTTGCCGCCCGCTGAGAGCCCGCGTTCGCCCGTGATGGCGGCCAACGGCGTTGCCACGCAAAAGCCATAAGCAGACAACACCAGCGTCACCACGATGGTCCATTTCACCGCATCGCTCACGGCCAGCGAGGCCAGCAACGGCGCAGTCGCCAACATGAGCGTAGCGCCAATCGGCAAGCTCAAGTGCGCAACCCGCCAGGAGTTGACGACGTGAGCTGCGGCACCTCGCTTTATCGCCCGGGCTTAAGGACCGCCCAACAAAAGGCCGAAAAGCAATACAACTGCGGCGTGAAAGATAAGGTGACGGGCGGAAGTGGGCATATGTCAGGTCTTGGGTGGATAACGATGGCAGCTGGTGTTTATGGTGATCGGTTCAGGATCAATCAATTTAGTGTTGCTGAAAGAAGATCGGATTAAGGTTTGGTCTGTTCGCGCAGCGCTTTGATCGCCCTCTTACCTTCCCGTTGGAAGAAGGCAGCTTGGCGCAGGGCTGTGTGCGTTGCACATTAGTCGATTCGACCGGCGCGGCCCTGCCGATGCGGCCGCTGCCTTGGGTGTGATTGCTTCCGCCCGCAAAGACCAGGATTTCGAACGGAGGCATGTCCGGCAGCTGGGTGTCTCGAAGGGATACAGCATGAGTTGGAAAGTTGTAAAAAATTACTCCTAATGTACTCATTTTTCCGGTCTGCCAGCTCAGGGCCGAAAGATCAGTTCCCTGCCGTGGGTCAGGAAATAAAACGGGCCACAGCTAAGCCTGTCAAGAGTTCAGAGCGGCTCGACCCGACCCATGCCCGGCTTGGCCAGCCATTCCTGAAATTCATCGGCCAATTGCTCGCTGGCCTTGGCGGCGGCGGTCCAGGCTTTCACGCGGCCGGGCAAATCGTTGCCGTAATGCGTGAAGTCGCTGCGGTCGGGCAGCTTGCCATTGGGCAGCGTTTTGACCCATTCAGGGTTAGGCGCGAGCAGCAGCATGCTGTCCAGGAAAGCGGTGGCGCCGTGCCGCCACTTCAGGCTTTTGTCGAGCCAGCCAGGCACTACGGCTTGCTGGAAATGCGGGTACAGCACCAGGCCGGCACCCTCGGCTGCAACAGTGCCCGCATCACGCTGCGCCGCATGGGCGTAGTCCAGGTGCAGGTGGTAGTCGGTGATGCCGCCGTCCCAGTACGCGCCAGGCGGAGCGCCGGGAATGTCGTGCACGGCGCGAAGCACAAAGGGGATAGAGCAGCTGGCTTGTAGGGCCGGGTTGAAGTTCTCGCTGGTGAGCATCACTTGCCGGCTGCGGTAATCGGTGGTGGCAAAGGGCAGCGGCACACAGGCCGCACCGGGCTCACCCGATGCGGGCGCTGAAAACACCACGCGCTCCAGCCACGCGCCCATGGCTTTGCGACTGACCACATTGGTCAAGAATGCTGCGCCATAGCCCAGAGGCGTACCTATCGGATGTTCGCGGCTGAGCACATGGCGGCCGTGCGAAGTCACGACGTGCAGCCTAAAGCGTGGGTGTTGCAGCACCTCATCAATCCGCCCGCCGTAAAACGCCTTCAGGCTGTCGCCAAACTTCTCGCTGACAAAGTCGGCCGTGGGCCGCTTCTGGCCGGGCTGCAGTTCGTAGTGCTGGCCAATGTAGTCAAGCTCCAGCCGCTCAAAGGCTTGCACCGGATCGTTCAGGCAGGCGGTGGCCATGCGCCAGGCGCCAATCGAGGCGCCCACCAGATGCACAGGCTGCGTGGATTGCGTCAGCCACTGCCCAAAAATAAAACGGTCCAGCGGCCCGAGGATCAGCCCCTTAGGGCCACCTGCGGCACCCGGCACCACGCCGATGTCTTGCGGCCGCAGGCCGTTTTGCTCGATGTGACGGCGCGCGGTGGGGCCGGCGTGAAGGCGAAGGGCTTTGAAGGAAGGCATGGCCGCAGGTCAGCGTGCAGGCTTACCGGCCCGGTTTTCGGCCCAGTTTTGCAGCCTCAAACCGCTCACGCGTTCGAACTCGCGCAGGTTGTTGGTCACCAGCGTGCAGTCGTCAGCCAGCGCGTGGCAGGCAATCCAAAGGTCGTTAGCGCCTATCGGTGTGCCCGCTGCACGCAAGCGGGTGAACTCCAAGGCGTAGTGCTGACATATCGACGGTGCGCAACTGTAGCGAACCGGTACCACCCGCGACAAGGCCTCAAGCTGGCGCAGCACGTCCGGCTTGCGGCTGCTGCGCTCGGCACCCATCAGCAGTTCCGCATAGGTCACAAACGACATGCAGATGTCGTCATCAGTCGCCAAAGCGTTGACACGGTCAGCAATCCAGGGCGGCTTGTTCTTGATCAGGTAGATCAAGATATTCGTGTCGAGCATGAACCTCACAGCGCTTCCCGGTCTTGGGCGCTTTGCTGCTCGCTGCGCTGCGCCTCCAGCACATGCACGAACTCATCACTGAAGGCGTCCAGCGCGTCCAGCAAGGCAGCACCCCGGTCGTTTTGAACCGGATGCAACACCAGATCGCCCTCGGCATTGCGGGAAATCTCGACCCGGCTGCTGTCAAGGCGGAACTCTTGCGGAATCCGCACGGCCTGGCTGTTGCCGTTCATGAAAACCCGGCTGATGGCTGAAGACATGGAGGACCCTTTGTACACACAACGAGTGTGTACTTTAGGGTCGAGATGATCGTTTGTCAAGCCGGGGCATGGCCAGACTCCGTCGAACGGTTTTTACTTCTTCAAGCCCTGCAGCTTGGCAAAGGCCGAGGCCATGGCGCTGCCCTGCCCTGCGGGTTCGGGCCGCTGGCTGTAGCCTTGGTTATGGCCTTGACTCGCGTTGCGGTTCGGTGCGCGCTCGCCGCGGGCGGCACCTTCGAACTTGTTGTCACGCGGGCCGTCGCGGCGGGCGGGTGAAGCGTCTAGCTTCATGGTCAAACCGATGCGTTTGCGCGCCACGTCCACCTCGGTCACGCGCACCTTGACAATGTCGCCTGTCTTGACCACCTCACGCGCGTCTGTGACGAACTTGTTGGCCAGCTGGCTCACATGCACCAGGCCGTCCTGGTGCACACCGATGTCGATGAAGGCGCCAAAGGCGGCGACGTTGCTGACCGTGCCTTCGAGCACCATGCCTTCTTTCAAATCTTTGATGTCTTCGACGCCGTCGTTGAAACGCGCCACCTTGAAGTCCGGGCGCGGGTCACGGCCCGGCTTTTCCAGTTCGGCCAGAATGTCTTTGACCGTGATGACGCCGAATTTTTCGTTGGCAAACAGCTCGGGGCGCAGCGTTTTGAGCATGTCGGCCCGGCCCATGAGCTCGGCCACCGGCTTGCCGGTGTGCAGCATGATCTGCTCGACCACCGGGTAGGTTTCGGGGTGCACGCCGGTGCGGTCCAGCGGGTTGCTGCTGGCGTTCAGGCGCAGGAAGCCGGCACTTTGCTCAAAGGTCTTGGCGCCCAGGCCGGTCACTTTGAGCAAGTCGGCGCGGCTGCCGAAGGCGCCGTTGGCGTCGCGCCAGCGCACCACCGACTTGGCCACCGTCTGGCTCAGGCCCGACACACGGGCCAGCAGCGGCACGCTGGCGGTGTTCAGATCCACGCCCACGCTGTTGACGCAATCCTCGACCACGGTGTCCAAGCTGCGCGCCAGCTCGCTTTGGTTCACATCGTACTGGTACTGGCCCACGCCGATGGACTTAGGGTCGATCTTCACCAGCTCGGCCAACGGGTCTTGCAGGCGCCGTGCAATGCTGGCCGCGCCACGCAGGCTGACGTCCACGTCAGGCATTTCCTGGGAAGCAAATTCACTGGCCGAATACACCGAGGCACCCGCCTCGCTGACCACCACCTTGTCGATCGCCCAGGCGGTGCCGGTGGATTCCGCGTGCTTGGTGATGAGTTTGATCAGGTCGGCGGCCAGCTTGTCCGTCTCGCGGCTGGCGGTTCCATTGCCAATCGCAATCAAATTGACGCCATGCTTTTCACTGAGCTTGGCCAGGGTGTGCAGTGAGCCGTCCCAGTCTTTGCGGGGCTCGTGCGGGAACACAGTGGCCGTCTCAACCAGTTTGCCCGTGGCATCGACCACGGCCACTTTGACGCCGGTGCGAATGCCCGGGTCCAGGCCCATCACCACGCGCGGGCCGGCCGGCGCGGCCAGCAGCAGGTCGCGCAGGTTGTCGGCAAACACCTTGATGGCGACTTTTTCGGCCTCTTCGCGCAAGCGCGTGAACAGGTCGCGCTCCAGCGACAGGCTGAGCTTGACGCGCCAGGTCCAGGCCACGCATCTGCGCAGCAGGTCGTCGGCAGCACGCGCCTTGTGGCTCCAGCCCAGGTGAATCGCGATCTTGCCTTCGGCCAGCGAGACCACCGGACCTTTGACGGCGCCTGCCCTCACTTCAGGCGGCTCGGGTAAGACCAGTTTGGCGTCCAGAATCTCCAGCGCGCGGCCTCGAAACACCGCCAGCGCCCGGTGCGAAGGCACACGGCCTATGGGCTCGTCGTAGTCAAAATAGTCGCGGAACTTGGCGTGGTCCGGGTTGTTCTCGTCCTTGCCGGCCACCAATTTAGAGGTCAACAGGCCTTCGCTCCACAGCCATGCGCGCAGCGACTGCACCAGTGGCGCGTCTTCAGCCCAGCGCTCGCTCAGAATGTCGCGCACGCCGTCCAGCACCGCCTGCACGGTGCTTAAGTCGTCGCCGCTTTCGTTCTTTTCAGCCTTGACGTAAGGCGCAGCAGCGTCTGCAGGCACCAGGGTCGGGTCGGCAAACAATGCGTCGGCTAGGGGCTCGATGCCGTTTTCACGCGCAATCTGGCCCTTGGTGCGGCGCCGCGGCTTGTAGGGCAGGTACAGGTCTTCCAGGTCTTGCTTGGTGGCAGCTGCGTCAATGGCGGCACGCAACTCGGGCGTGAGCTTGCCCTGCTCTTCAATGCTGTTGAGCACGGTATCGCGGCGATCTTCGAGCTCGCGCAGGTAGCCCAGGCGGTATTCGAGTTCGCGCAGCTGAATGTCGTCCAGCCCGCCGGTGACTTCTTTGCGGTAACGCGCGATAAAAGGAACGGTGGCACCACCATCCAGCAGCTCCACTGCGGTGCGCACTTGCTGCTCGTTGACTTTGATTTCTGCGGCGATTTGCCGGATGATTTTTTGCATGAATGGAGGATGAACCGGAAGTCAGGCCGCGGCCAAAAAGGGCCGGGAAAGGGATTCGCGAAAGTAAGGTGTGAATTGTCCCACAGGGCCTGACGTCAGCCTACCTGGACACCGGCCGTAAAGCTGAGCGCAATTGCTCACCCAGTTCGGGCTTGTCGGCAAAGGGGTCGCTCGGGTTGCGGGCCTGCAAAACATCTTCCAGCCGCGTTTGCACCGCACCGATCGCCTTGGGGTGGCTGTAGATGTAAAACTGGTTGCGGGCCACTGCGTCAAAAACCAGTTGAGCAACTTCACCCGCGCTGACCTTGCCCGAGGCCACGGCCTTGCTGATCATGGCGTGCTGAACCTTTTGGCTGCGTGTCGGGTTGCCGTCCATGTCTGCAGGCCGGTTGCGAAAACTCTGGCTGATGCCGGTGTCTACAAAATACGGGCACAGCACCGATGCACCAATCTGCCCGGTGACCAGGCGCAGGTCCTGGTAAAGGGTTTCGCTGAGCGCCACCACAGCATGCTTGCTGACGTTGTAAACACCCATGTTCGGCGGGTTGAGCAAACCGGCCATGCTGGCAGTGTTGACGATGTGTCCCTGCCAGGCGGCATCTTGGGCTGCGGCTTCGAGCATCATAGGCGTGAACAGACGCACGCCATGCACCACACCCATGAGATTGACACCCAGCACCCAATCCCAGTCCTGGGTGGTGTTTTCCCAGATGAGACCACCCGAGCCCACGCCTGCGTTGTTAAAGACTAAGTGCGGCGCCCCCCAGCGCGACTTGACGCTGTCGGCCATGGCTTCCATCTGCGCGGCATCCGAAACATCCAGCCTCAACGCCAGGGTCTGCGCACCGGCGGCCTGCAATTCAGCGTTGGCGGCGTCCAGCGTGTCCTGCTGAACGTCGATCAGCACCAGTTGCATGCCCAGCGATGCGCCGATGCGGGCAAGCGCCAGACCAAAGCCGGAACCGGCACCCGTGATGACTGCCGTCTTACCCTGGAAATCCGAAATCATGCTGGCGCCAGTGCCTCAGATCAGCTTGACCAACTGCTTGCCAAAATTCTTACCCTTGAGCAGGCCCAGAAAAGCCTCGGGTGCAGCGGCCAGGCCCTGGGCCACGCTCTCGCGCGGGCGCAACTTGCCGGTGCCCACCAGGGTGCCAAGTTCTTTCAAGGCCTCGGGCCAGACTTCCATGTGCTCGCTGACAATGAAGCCTTGCACCTTCAGCCGGCTCACCAGAATCAGCGTCGGGTAGCTCATGGGCAAGGGCTTGCCGTCATAGCCGGCGATCATGCCGCACAAAGCGATCCGGCCAAAGGCGTTCATGCGCAGCATCACGGCGTCCATCACCATGCCGCCAACGTTTTCAAAATAACCGTCCACGCCCTTCGGGCAAGCCTGGGCAATCGCCTTTGAAAGCGAACCCGTATCGGCATGGAGCTTGTAGTCAATACAGGCGTCAAAGCCCAGCTCGGCGGTGGCGTACTGGCATTTGTCTGGGCCGCCCGCAATGCCGACCACGCGGCAACCACGTGCCTTGGCCAGCGCCGCAAAGGCGCTGCCCACCGCGCCCGTGGCCGCGCTCACCACCAGGGTTTGGCCGGCCTGGGGCTCGATGATCTTGACCAGCCCGTACCAGGCGGTCACGCCCGGCATGCCGACCGCACCCAGGTAATGCGACAGCGGCACGTGGGTGGTGTCCACCTTGCGCATGACTGCCGGAATTTCTGCATTGACCACGCTGTATTCCTGCCAGCCGCCCATGCCCACCACCTTGTCGCCGGGGCTGAAACGGGGTGAGCTGCTCTCAACCACTTCGCCCGCCGTGCCGCCTTGCATCACCTCGCCCAGTGCCTGCGGTACGGCATAGCTTTTGCTGTCGTTCATGCGGCCGCGCATGTAAGGGTCCAGGCTCAAAAAATGGTGGCGCACCAGCACCTGGCCGTCTTGCAAGGCGGGCGTCGGGCTGCTGACCAACTTGAAGTTGCTGGCGCTGGCTTCGCCTTGAGGCCGGTTGTCCAGCAGTATTTGTTGGTTGTTTGGCATAAAAATGACTCGCTTTAGAAAAATATTGCGAAAAACGGACGGCTTGCAGCTGTTAATCCGTCGAAATGACGCCCGCGTGGCCTTTGGACGCTTCGCGTTTGACGTACTTGAAAGTACCGGTGGCATGGGCGCAGGCCTGGTTCCTGCTGTCGTAAATCGTGGCTTCCACAAATACCATGGAGGTGGTGCGCTGCATCAAACGCCCGCGCCCGGTGAGGGGGCTGCCGTCACCCGGCGACGGCCGCATGAAGCTGGTTTTCATCTCAATGGTGACCACGCCCATGTCAGGCGCCACACTGCGGGCGGCGGTGGCCATGGTGACATCCATCAGGGTCATGACCGCGCCGCCGTGCGCCACACCAAAAGAGTTCTGATGCTCGGGCCGCGGACTGTAGGTGATCGCAGATTCACCATTTTCAAAATGCGTCAGCTCAAAACCGAGCAAATTGACAAAAGGAATTTCAATGCCAAAGCTCATACAAAACCTCAACCGCCGGTGACTACGGACACGCCGCCATCGACGGCCAGCCACTGGCCGGTGATATGTTTTCCGGCGTCAGAGGCGAAGAGCACGCACAAACCTTTGAGGTCTTCATCATCGCCCAGCCGACCCAGGGGTGAATGGCCGGCCAGCGTCTCTTTGCCCATGGTCTTGAGTGTGCCGGCCGTCATGCGGCTCGGGAAAAAGCCCGGGCAGATAGCGTTGACGGTGATGTTGTACTTGCCCCATTCGCAGGCCAGTGCGCGGGTGAAATTGATCACCGCGCCTTTGGAGGTGTTGTAAGCCAGGGTGTTCATGCCGGCCGGGTTACCGCCCAGCCCGGCGATCGACGCCAGGTTGATGATGCGGCCCGATTGGCGCGGGATCATGCTGTGCTTGGCGATGTGCTGGCTGAGAATGAAGTAACCCCGCACGTTGAGGTTCATAACCTTGTCCCAGGCTTCCACCGGGTGGTCTTCTGCGGGAGCGCCCCAGGCGGCGCCGGCGTTGTTCAGCAAAATATCCACATGGCCCAGCCGGCGCAGGGTCTCGTCGGCCAGCGCGCGTATGTCGCCCTCTTGAGAGCAGTCGGCGGCGATCCAGTCGCAGTCAATGCCGCCTGCGCGCAAAGTTTCTGCAGATTCCTTGAGGTCTTCGGCCTTGCGTGAAGACAACATGACGCGCGCACCGGCTTCGCCGAGGGCCTGCGCCATCTGCAGACCCAGGCCGCGCGATCCACCGGTCACCAGCGCGGTCCTGCCGCTGAGGTCAAACAACTTCGTCACTGTGCGGGTCATCTCAATCTCCTCAATTCATAGTTCGACGGCTTCAGTTGGCCTTCATGCGCGCACGCACAAAGACCAGGGCAAAACCCAGCAAGGCCACCGCAAACCCAGCTGCCACCATACCCCAGCCCAGATCATCGTCGCTGCGCTGAACAGACAAGCCCAGAACCAGGGTGAGCAAGCCACCATAAACCAGCACCCAAATGAGTGTGTGAAGACGTTTGGAGTTCAGAAGTAATGCCATTTAAAAGAGTCCTCGGGTGATCCGGTGCCCGTCCACACTGGCGTGAGGAAAGCGGGCGCAGGAGTCCGATCTTAGGCATTTCCAAATGGCTGGAATCCGAAACGCCGCTCAAAGCACTTCGAAAACTCCTGCAGCCCCCATACCACCCCCTATGCACATGGTCACGCACACGCGCTTGGCGCCGCGGCGTTTACCTTCAATGAGGGCATGGCCTGTCAAGCGCTGGCCGGTCACGCCATAGGGGTGGCCGACTGCGATGGCGCCGCCGTTGACGTTGAGCTTGTCCATCGGGATGCCCAGCTTGTCCGCGCAGTACAGCACTTGCACGGCAAAGGCCTCGTTGAGCTCCCACAGGTCGATGTCGCTGACCTTGAGGCCCAGCTTGGCCAGCACTTTGGGAATGGCGAAGACCGGGCCTATGCCCATTTCGTCGGGCTCGCAACCGGCTACGGCAAAGCCTAAAAATCGGCCCAGGGGTTTCAGGCCTTTGCGTTCGGCCGTGGCTTCATGCATCACCACCACCGCGCCGCCGCCGTCTGAAAACTGGCTGGCATTGCCCGCAGCAATCACGCCCCCCGGCACGGCGGGCTTGATGCCGCTGATGCCTTCTGCGGTGGTGCCTTCGCGAATGCCTTCGTCTTTGCTCACAGTGACTTTGCGGGTGCTCATGCCCATGACCGGGTCTGCAAACCCGGCAATGACGGTGATGGGCGCGATCTCGGCGTCAAACAGGCCGGCGGCTTGCGCGGCCGTGGCCTTTTGCTGACTGCCGGCACCATAAGCGTCCATGCGCTCACGCGAGATGCCGTAGCGCTTGGCCACCTGCTCGGCGGTTTGCAGCATGTTCCAGTAAATCTCGGGCTTGTTCTTGGCCAGCCAGCTGTCGGCCAGCATGTGGGTGTTCATTTCCTGCTGCACACAAGAGATGCTTTCAACACCGCCGGCCACGTAAATGTCGGCTTCGCCGGCGATGACCCGCTGCGCTGCCAGCGCAATGGTTTGAAGGCCCGACGAGCAAAAGCGGTTGACCGTCATGCCCGAGACCGTCACCGGGCAGCCGGCGCGCAGCGCGACTTGGCGGGCGATGTTGGCGCCGGTGGCGCCTTCGGGCGTGGCGCAACCCATGATGACGTCATCGACTTCGCCGGGCTCGATGCCGGCGCGGGCCATGGCATGCTCAACGGCATGGCCGCCCAGCGTGGCGCCATGCGTCATGTTGAAAGAGCCCTTCCAGCTTTTGGCCAGAGGGGTGCGGGCGGTAGAAACAATCACAGCTGAGGTCATGGCGTTCTCGAATTCTTTGAAGTCTGGTGGGCCCGTGAGGGTTCAGTTGAAGGTCTTGCCTTCGGCAACCAGGCGCGCCAGCAGCGGGGCCGGTTGCCAGAAGGCCGCGTCATCCAGCGGATTCAGCGCAAAGCGCTGCATGGCCTGGACCACGTTGAACAGGCCCACTTCGTTGGCGTAGTTCATGGGGCCGCCGCGGTAAGCCGGGAAGCCATAGCCAAAGACATAGGCGATGTCGATGTCGCCGGCCTTGGCGGCAATGCCTTCTTCCAGAATGTGCGCCGCTTCGTTGACCAGGCTGAAGACCAGGCGCTGCACGATCTCTTCGTCAGAAATTTTGCGCGGCGTGATGCTAAGTGATTGGCGGTGCGCGTCGATCATGGCCACCACCTCGGCATTGGGAATGGCGTCGCGTTTGCCGGGCACGTAGTCGTACCAGCCGGCACCGGTTTTTTGGCCAAAGCGGCCTTTCTCGCACAGCAAGTCGGCGGTTTTGCTGTATTTCATGCCGGGTTGTTCGGTGTAGCGTCGCTTGCGAATCGCCCAGCCGATGTCGTTGCCGGCCAGATCGCCCATGCGAAACGGACCCATGGCCATGCCGAACTTTTCCATGGCCTTGTCCACTTGCGCGGGCGTGCAGCCTTCGTCCAGCAAAAAGCCACCCTGGCGGCCGTACTGCTCAATCATGCGGTTGCCGATGAAGCCGTCGCACACGCCGGAGACAACCGCCGTCTTACGGATTTTTTTGGCCACAGCCATGACCGTGGCCATGACGTCCTTGCCCGTTTGGGCTGCGCGCACCACTTCGAGTAACTTCATCACGTTGGCAGGACTGAAAAAATGCAGACCCACCACGTCTTGCGGCCGCTTGGTGAAAGCGGCAATCTGATTGACGTCCAGGGTGGAAGTGTTGGAGGCCAGGATGGCGCCAGGCTTCATGACGCGGTCGAGTTCTTTGAAGACTTTTTCCTTGACGCCCATTTCTTCAAACACCGCTTCAATCACCATGTCAGCGGCTTTCAGGTCGTCGTAGCTCAGCGTGGTGCTCAGCAGGCTCATGCGCTGCTCGTACTTGTCTTGCTTGAGCTTGCCTTTTTTGACCTGCGCTTCATAGTTCTTGCGAATGGTCGCGATGCCGCGGTCCAGTGCGTCTTGCTTCATCTCCAGCATCTTGACGGGAAGGCCGGCGTTAAGAAAATTCATGGCAATGCCGCCGCCCATGGTGCCGGCGCCAATGATGGCGATCGACTGGATGCTGCGCTGCGGCGTGTCGGCGGGTACGTCGGCGATCTTGGACGCTGCGCGCTCGGCCATGAACAAATGACGCAGGGCGCGGGATTCTGGTGTCCACATCAGGTTGATGAAGAGCTCGCGCTCGAACAGCATGCCGTCAGCGAATTTTTTCTGGGTGGCGGCTTGCACGGCATCCACGCACTTGGCGGGCGCCGGGTAATTTTTGGCCATGCCCTTGACCATGTTGCGGGCAAACTGAAAGTAAGCATCGCCTTGCGGATGGCGGCAGGGCAGGTTGCGTACCAGCGGTAGCGGCCTGACGCCGGCCATTTCCTGCGCAAAAGCCAGGGCTTCGGCGGCCAGGGTGTCTACAGACGCGGCCATCTTGTCAAAGAGTTTCTGGCCGGGTACCATGGTCAGCAACTCGCTTTTCACCGGCTCGCCGCTGACGATCATGTTGAGCGCCGGCTCCACACCCAGGGCGCGCGGCAGGCGCTGCGTGCCGCCGGCACCTGGCAACAAGCCCAGCTTGACTTCGGGCAAGGCCACGTTGCAGCCCCGCGCGGCAATGCGGTAGTGGCAGCCAAGCGCCAGCTCCAGCCCGCCGCCCATGCAGACCGAGTGAATGGCGGCCACCACGGGCTTGGCCGAGTTTTCGACGGCCAGGATCACGCTGAGCAAATTGGGCTCGGCCATGGCTTTGTCGGTCCCGAATTCCTTGATGTCTGCACCCCCCGAAAAAGCCTTGCCGGCACCGGTGATAACGATGGAATGCACCGCAGCGTCAGCGTTGGCCTGCTGAAGTGCGTCAGTGACGGCGCGGCGCGTGGCCATGCCCAGGCCGTTGACCGGCGGGTTGTCGAGCGTGATGACCGCCACGCTGCCGAGAACTTTGTAATGCGCTGTCATGTGAGAGTTCTTTCGTAAATAGAACGAGCGTTCTTTTTTGGTATTGTACGAACCTAGGACCGCTGGCAAGACAAGCGCTAAAGCCTAAACCTCAAGCCATTCGTGCCGGGTGTTCGCATCATTGCTTAAGTCGTCTGGGCTGCCCTCGAAAACCAGGCGCCCATGACCCATCACCAAGACCCGGTCAGAAATGGCCATGGCGATGGTGAGCTTTTGCTCAATCAACAAAACAGAAACGCCCCTGGCTTTGAGCGTTCGTAAAAATTCACCGACTTGTTCAACGATTTTCGGCGCCAGACCTTCGGTAGGTTCGTCAATGATGATCAAGTCCGGATCGCCCATCAAGGTGCGGCACAGGGTCAGCATTTGCTGCTCGCCGCCAGACAGCACACCGGCTTCGGTGTGCTGGCGTTCCCGCAAGCGGGGAAACATGTTGTACATGTCTTCAAAATTCCATTGGCTAGGCTTGCCGCTGCGCTTTTGGCCAAGCAAGAGGTTCTGGTGCACGCTCAGTGTCGGGAAAATATCGCGGTTTTCAGGCACGTAGCCAATGCCTGCATGAGCGACTTCAAAACTCCGCAAACCGGCCAGCTGCCGGCCCTTCCAGACGATGTCACCCGTGCAGTCCACCAGTCCCATGATGGCTTTGGCCGTGGTTGATCGGCCCGAGCCGTTGCGCCCCAGCAAGGCCACAATTTCGCCCGGTTGCAGGGTAAAACTGATACCGTGCAGTACGTGACTTTTGCCATAGAAGGCCTGCAAGTTGTCAACTTTGAGCATGCGCAGTGCCCAGGTAAGCCTCTTGAACGCGCGGATTAGCGCGCACTTTGTCTGGCAAGTCAAAGTCAATCACTTCGCCATAAACCACAACAGCGATCTTATCGGCCAGGCCGAACACCACGCCCATGTCATGCTCAACGGTCAGCAAAGTCTTGCCGACAGTGACCTCTTTGATCAGGCGGACAAAATCACGGCTTTCGCTGCGGCTCATGCCGGCGGTAGGTTCATCCAGCAAAATCACGGGAGCACCGCCTGCAATCGTGATGCCTATCTCCAGGGCGCGCTGCTCAGAATAGGTGAGGTTGGCGGCCAACATGTCGCGTTTTCTGTCCAGCTTGATCATGCTCATCAACTCCAGGGTGCGCTCATTCGCGTCCTTCAGGTCAGCGAGAAACCTCCAGAAGCTGTACCGGTAGCCCATGCTCCAAAGCAAGCCGCAGCGCAGGTTTTCAAACACGCTGAGCTTGGGAAAAACATGGGTGATCTGGAAGCTGCGGCTCAATCCCGCCCGGTTGATCTCGTAGGGTTGTTTGCCATCAATGCGCTGACCATTGAGAAGCACCTGTCCGCTGCTGGGCGCAAAGCGCCCGCTGATCAAGTTGAACAAGGTTGATTTGCCGGCCCCGTTGGGTCCAATGATGCCGACCCGCTCGCCGGAGCTGACCGCCAGGTTAACGCCGCGGATGATTTCGGTCTTGCCAAAGCTCTTGCGCAGGTCTATGAGCTCGAGAGAAAAGTGCGAAGGGGTCTGGCTCATAGAAGATCCCGGCGTTTCGTTTCTTCTTCGATGCGCTCTTGAATGTCACTCCACTCCCGCAAGAACTGCCGGCGCAGCAGTTCAAACAAACCCAGACCTGTCAGCAAGACAAAGACCGCACCGAACCAGCTGTTCATGTCACCGGCATTGAATGACAGACCTAAAAACTGCAGTTGCGGGCCCACCGCGCTGCCCAGTTGCAGGTGGTAAACCATCTCAATCATGACAGCTGCGCCGGTCAGCACAACCAGCGCGCACATGCCCAGACCCAAATAACTGACCCAGATTTGACGCAGTCGCCCGTATTTGGCCAGCCGCAGGTTCATCATGATCAAGCTGGCAATCCCTCCGGGCGCATACATGACCATGAAAATAAAGATCAGGCCCAGGTACAAAAGCCAGGCTTTGGTGAACTCCGACAAGAGCACAAAGGCCAGCACCATCAAAATGCCGCCAATGATGGGGCCGAAAAAGAAAGTCGCACCGCCCAAAAAGGTAAACAGCAAATAAGCCCCTGAGCGGGCCGTCCCCACCACTTCGGCCGTCACGATCTCAAAATTCAAGGCACCCAGGCCGCCCGCAATGCCGGCAAAAAAACCGGCCAGAATAAAGGCGATGTAGCGGATCATGCGGGTGTTGTAGCCCACAAATTCAACCCGCTCCGGGTTGTCACGCACAGCATTGAGCATGCGGCCCAGCGGCGTGCGCGTGAAGGCGAACATGGCGGCCACAGACAAGAATGTGTAGACCGCAATCAAGTAGTAAATCTGCATTGGTGGGCCAAAGCTGATACCCGCGCGCACTGGCCCGACAACCCGGTTGCCGGAGACACCACCCTCACCGCCAAAAAACTCCGGAATCATGAGTGACAAGGCAAACACCAGCTCGCCCAGGCCCAAAGTGATCATGGCAAAAGTGGTGCCCGACTTGCGCGTGCTCACATAGCCGAACAAGACCGCAAAGCCAATGCCCGCAAGACCGCCCACCAGAGGCAGTAGCGAGACAGGCAGCGGAAGACCCTCACCAATGCGGTTGAGCGCATGCATGGTCAAAAAGGCACCCAGGCCGGTGTAGACCGCATGGCCAAAGCTGAGCATGCCGCCCTGCCCCAGCAGTATGTTGTAGGAGAGGCAAGCGATGATGGCAATGCCCATTTGCGTGAGCACCGTGGTGCCCAGACCGCTTGTGAAAATATGCGGCGCACCTGCCAGCACCATTGCAAACAGGCTCCAGATCAACCAACGCCCGATATTGGCTGGTTTGTATTCGTATTGGGTGTTCACAGGTTCAGCCTTCCCGCTTACCCAGCAAGCCACGCGGTCTGAAAATGAGTATCAGCACCAGAAAAAGATAGGGCAAGATGGGCGCGACCTGCGCCAGAGTGAGCTTGAGGTAAGAGTTGTTCAGGCTGGCAGGCCCCAGGCTCAGCCCCCATTGCTGTGCCAGGCTGATCAGGGAATGGTCCATGGCCACCGCAAAAGTCTGCAACACGCCAATCAGTACCGAGGCCAAAAACGCACCCGACAGCGATCCCAAACCACCGACCACCACCACCACAAAAATAACCGAGCCTACCGCCGCGGCCATCGCCGGCTCGGTCAGGAAAGTGCTGCCGCCAATCACGCCGGCCAGGCCCGCCAAGGCAGAACCGGCACCAAACACCAACATGAAGACACGGGGAACGTTGTGCCCCAGAGCTTGGACGGCTTCGGGGTGCGTTAACGATGCCTGAATCACCAGGCCGATACGCGTACGCGTGAGCAGCAGCCAGACCGCACCCAGCATCACCAGCGCCACCAGCATCATGAAGCCGCGGGTGGCTGGAAAAGGCGAGCACACCACACGCACAGCCGCATCGGCGGCGCTGCACACATCGGCGGGCGCTGCGCCCCACAGCAAGCTGATGCCTTTGACACCGTCATTGACCAGCGTGAAAACCGGCCCTTGCAGGGATACCGGCGGCTTGAACTCCAGCGTGATACGACCCCACACCAGCTGCACCAGCTCAATGATCACGTAAGACATGCCGAAAGTGATGAGCAGCTCCGGCACATGACCGAACTTGTGCACACGGCGCAAAAAAACTCTTTCAAAAAGCGCGCCCAACAAACCCACCACCAAAGGTGCGAGCACCAGGGCCGGCCAAAAGCCGGTGAAGCGCGAAATGCTGTAGCCGATGTAGGCGCCCAGCATGTAAAAACTGGCATGCGCAAAATTGAGCACGCCCATCATGCTGAAAATCAGCGTCAGCCCTGAGCTGAGCATGAAAAGCAGCAACCCGTAGCTCAAACCATTGAGCATCGAGATGATGAAAAATTCCATTCCTCAGGACCTTCTTTGTAAGTCGGAAACTCTGCCGCTAATGAAAGAGCCCGACACGGCACTCCGTTCGGGCTCCTGCTGGCGGCCTGAATAAATCAGGACGGGCGCTTCATCTGGCAGCTGGTGGGCGTGCTGGAGATGTAGTTCGGGTACTCCTTGAGCGGCACCAGTGTCATGCCGGTGTTCTCCGGGCTGTAAGGGTATTTGCCGCCGGCTTTTTGCCAAACCGTCATGTACAAGGGCTGCTGCAACTGGTGGTCGGCCTTGCGGATTTCAACTTCGCCGTTAAAGCTTTGCACGCGGATGCCTTCGAGCGCAGCGGCCACTTTCACCGGGTCTGTCGATTTAGCTTTGGCCATGGCCGCACCCAGGGTTTCAAAAATCCGGATGGTGGAGCCCGTGTAAAAGTCGTCGTTGTACTTGGTCTTGAACTCGCTCATCCACTTGTCCATCTGCCCGCCCATGTTGTAGTGGTTGTAGGCGATCTGATAAACCCGGCCTGCGCCGTTGTTGCCCAGCGCCGTCGGTGTGCCGGTGACGCCGGCGTAGTAAGTGAAGAACTTGCCGTTGAAGCCGCCTTCGTTGGCCGCCTTGACCAGCAGGGACAAGTCAGAGCCCCAGTTGCCGGTGATCACGGTGTCAGCGCCGGCTGCCTTGATCTTGGCAATGTAGGGGGCAAAGTCACGCGTTTGCGCCAGCGGGTGCAGGTCTTCACCCACGATCTGGATGTCAGGCCGCTTGCGAGCCAAGGTTTCTTTGGCGTACTTGGCCACTTGCACACCGTGCGAGTAGTTCTGCCCCAGGATGTAGACCTTTTTAATGTCTTTCTGGTCCGTGATGAAGCTCGACATGGCTTCCATTTTCATGGAGGTGTCGGCGTCAAAGCGGAAGTGCCAGTAGCTGCACTTGCTGTTGGTCAGGTCAGGGTCGACAGCCGAGTCGTTGAGGAAGATCACTTCCTTGCCGGGGTTGCGCTCGTTGTGTTTGCTGATCGCATCGGACAGCGCCAGCGCCACCGAAGAGCCGTTGCCTTGGATGATGTAGCGCACGCCCTGGTCGATGGCGGCTTTCAGGGCATTCAGGCTCTCGGTCGGGCTCAGCTTGTTGTCCATGCCGGTGACTTCAAACTTGACGCCGGCAGGGTTGCCCGCTCCGCTGAATTTATCTGCAAAGAACTGGTAGCCCTTGAGCTGGCTCACGCCGACTGGGCCGAGCAAACCGGTCTGCGCATCAATGCGCACCATCTTGACCACCTGACCGGCCAAGGGGCCGGCGGGTGCTGCGGCCTTGGCAGGAGCCGGTTTGGCCGGCGCCTGAGCCTGGGCCAAGCCGCCCAGCAGCAGCCCTGAAGCGAGTGCCACCAGAGCCAAATGACGACGCGGGAATTGGTTTCTACTGCGCATGACTGTCTCCTGAAGAGGTTGGAATTCGAACTTAAATGTTAGTTGGGAAAAAAATAGTTTCACTCAGGGAATGCCCTAGCGCTTTCACGCCTGCGACGGTTTTGTCAGGCAGCCGGCCGCACCGGGCGTCGCATCGCACTGAGCGCGCCATAAGCCGACAAGGCCAGCGCTACCGCAGGGCCGCTGGGTGCATTCCACACCCACGATGCAGCCAGGCCGCCAGCGCAGGCTGCAAATGTACCCAGCCAGGACATCATCCGGCCGCAACCTGCGCGTTGCCAGAGGGCCGGCGCGATCAGCGCTGCAAACACCACAAACAAGCCGAGCACCGGAACAGCCATGCTGGCAACAAGGGCAAAGGCCGGATAGAAAAAGCCATCGCGCAACAAGTTCTTTCCGGCCAGCGCCACCAGCACCGCGCAGCCGGCCAGCACCGCTACCTGGGCCCAGCCGGCCCACAGCACATCAGCAGCGAGCAATTGACTCAGGCGCTCACGCCCGTGCGGGTCCTGGCCGGCTCCCAGCAGCGCCAGACTGGCACCCACCACATAAAGCAAACCGATCAGCGCCTCGCGCTGCACCGGCCAGCGCCTGGCCAGCCAGGCCACTGCGCCTGCGCACAGCAGCGCACCCGTGCTGGCCAGTAACTGTGTAAGCAGCCAGCTCGGGTGACTCACCAGAGCAGTTACCCACAAGGCCGCAGCGGCGGCGGCTTGCGCCACAGCCAGATCAATGAAAACCACCCCGCGAGCCAGCACCTGCTCGCCCAGCGGGGCCAGGACCAGCACCCCAAGCAACAAGGCAAGTACCGGGCTCCAGAACCAGGCATTGAAACTCATGGCCTGGCCACGCCAAGCAAGCTGCCGAGCAAACTGTCCATCCAGCGCAGCAGGCCTTCGGCGTCGGCGTCCTCGCTCACCGTGGCCGGCAGCACCAGCAGTGGCACGTTGCTGCCCAGCTGACCGGTGAGCCATTTTCCCGGCCGCGAGTCCTGGTAGCCGGCCACCACCACGGCCATAGGCGGTTTGGCCTGCAGGCCGGCCAGCAGTCGCTGCAAATGGCCGGGCGTGGGCGACATACCGTGCTTGGGTTCCAGGTCGGCTGTCTGTTGGATGCCCAGCCAGTCCCACAGGTAACCAAAGGTGGTGTGCTGCGCCGCCACCTGGCGTCCGCGCAGGGGCATGGCGCGCTGCTGCCACTGGGTCAGATGGCTTTTCCAGCGCATTTCAAAGGCGGCAAGGCGTTGCTCGATGGCCGCTTTCTGCGCGGGAATCTGCACTTGCAAACGGGCGGCCAGTGCATTGGCCACCAGCAACAAGTTGCGAGGATCCAGATGCACATGCGGATTGCCTTCTGCATGCACATCACCCGCCCAGGGCGAACCGATGGCGCCCGGCTGCGGGTCGATCATGTTTACATGGTCAGAGGCAAACAGCACATCCTGTACTTTGGCATTGCCGGACCGCTGCAAAAGCTTGGGCAACCAGCCGGCCTCGAGTGAAGCTCCGGTGCACACCGCCAGATCGGCCTGTCGCAACTGGGCGATCAGTGCCGGCCTGGCCTCGATGTGGTGCGGGTCTTGCAATGAATGCGTTGCCACATGCACGCGGGCGTGGGGCAACATCACGCGCGTCAGCGCGGCCCATTCAGGTTCACAGGCAAACACGGTGTAGGCCGCCGCCGGGCCGGCCATCCACATCCCTATCAAAGTGACAGACACCACCCGCAGGCCGGCTACCTGGCCACGCCATTTAAAAAGAGTGCGCACCGTGGGCTCCAAAGGCCAGCACGTACTGCAGCTGGACAGAACGTTTGCTGGCGTCCAGGAATGCGTCACCGGTGGCGCCGCGCTGGGTGGTGTATTGCAGGCGAAGCGTCTGCATGTGTGAAGGCTTCCAGGCCAGCATCAGGGCGTGCTCGCGCAAACGGGATTCATCGTCCGGTGCATTCACGCGCAGCCAGTCGGTTCGCGCACCCAGTTCCCAGTTCGGGTTCAGAAGCCAAGCCAGCGCCAGTGCGTGGGCGCGGTGCATGTCACCAGATGCATTGGTGTTGTGGGCATAGATGCGGGCGGTCTCAAAAGTCAGCCTAACCTGCTGGTCGCGGTTGTTGCCATTCGGTGCCCATTTCCAGGTGGCGTCCATCATCCAGGTCTTGCCGCCGGTGAACTGGGCGCCATGCGCATGCGCGTGCGCCTCGCCAGCCACATGCTCTTCCACCAGTGCTTCGCGGTCATTGCGAATGTGCGACAAACCCAGTTGCCAGCTTTGCGAGCGGCTCAGGTCATCGCCCAACTTGGCCACCCAGCTTGTCATACCCACCGTGCCCGGGGTATTGACCACCTCACCGACATAGCGTTTACCCCGAAATCCTTCCATGCCCAGCATCAGGTACATGTCAGTCGGTGCAGTCCAGTTCAGGCGCAGGCCGTCATCGTTCCAATGACCGCCAAAAAACGCGCGGTAGAGCAACGGGCGCTCTACAAAATCGTCTGCATGCGGATGCTGCTGGTTCAGGTAGCCGATTTGTGACGCAAAACGTCCACCCCGCGCTTGCAGGCCATAGGGCAAGGCCTTGGTTTCCAGCCAGGCTTCTTCGATCGTTTTTTGCATTTCTCCTCCCTCTGTCGCGAATGTGGCGGTCAGCTGTGCCTGGAAGTTCTTGCCAAGTGGTCCCGACACGGACAAGTCGCTGTGGCCCAATTGCAAGCCTTTGTCACGCGTGCCCACGGCCAGCGGTTTTGAGCTCATGCCCGCGTCCAGCACGGCGCCAAACTCCCAGCCATGCTCTCCGTTCGCGTGGCTTGCGCCGCTGGCGGCCATGACCAGTACAAGCATGGCGCTCTTGGTGATTTTGTGTTCATGGGTGCTCATGCTCTTGCGTCCTTTTTAGATTCGGATTGCTTGGATTAAGATGATAATGATATGGCATTATCAATTAAAAGCAATAAGCTACAACTCAGTTAAGCTCAAAGAATGGAAAGAAACACACGACAGCGAACAGCCATCCGAGACGCCATCGCAGTGGCAAACCGACCCCTGCTAGCGCAGGAAGTGTTGAACGCAGCTCAAACTGAGGTTCCAGGCATGGGCATTGCGACCGTCTACCGGAACATCAAATCGCTGGTGGAAGAAGAAGTACTGCAAGAGGTGCGCCTGCCGGGAGACAACCCGCGATTTGAAATCGCCGGGCACAAGCACCATCACCACTTTCAGTGCACGCAGTGCCAACGGGTTTTTGACGTGCACGCCTGCCCGGGAGACATGTCGAGGCTGGCCCCCAAAGGCTTCACAGTCGAAAACCATGACCTCACGCTGTACGGCCACTGCAAGGACTGCGCAGCCGCGGCGGCAACTTAAGGCAGTTTGTAGTCCTTGAGCTGTTCGCGCAAGCGGGTTTTGAGCATTTTGCCGGTCGCGCCAATTGGAATGGCATCCACAAACACCACATCGTCAGGAATCTGCCATTTTGCGGTCTTGCCTTCGTAGAACTTGAGCAGTTCTTCGCGGCTGAGCTCGGCACCCGGTTTTTTGACCACCGCAATGATGGGGCGCTCGTCCCATTTGGGATGCGCCACGCCGATGCAGGCGGCCATGGCCACGGCCGGGTGGGCCACGGCGATGTTCTCCACATCGATCGAGCTGATCCATTCACCCCCCGACTTAATCACGTCCTTGCTGCGGTCGGTGATCTGCATATAACCATCAGGATCGATGGTGGCCACGTCGCCCGTGGGGAACCAGCCATTGATGAGCGGGTCTCCGCCCTCGCCTTTGAAGTACGCCCGCACCACCCACGGCCCCTTGACATGCAGGTCGCCAAAGGTTTTGCCGTCCCAGGGCAAGTCATTGCCGTCGGGATCGACAATCTTCATGTCCACGCCAAAAATCGAACGCCCTTGCTTCAGGCGGATCTTCATCTTGCCGGCTTCGGGCAAATCCTGGTGCTTGTTTTTGAGTGTGCACAAAGTACCTAGCGGGCTCATCTCCGTCATGCCCCAGGCGTGAAGTACTTCGACACCGTAGTCGTCATTGAAGGCGGCGATCATGGCGGGCGGGCAGGCCGAGCCGCCAATCACCGTGCGCTTGAGCGTTGAAAACTTCAGCCCGGCCGGCTTCATGTGACCCAGCAGCATTTGCCAGACGGTGGGCACGCCGGCGGCATAGGTGACCTTCTCGGACTCGATCAGCTCGTAAATCGACTTGCCGTCCAGCGCCGGGCCGGGAAACACCAGCTTGGTGCCGGTGAGCGAAGCGGAGTATGGAATGCCCCAGGCGTTGACATGAAACATGGGCACCACGGGCAAAACTGCATCACGCGCCGACAGGCTCATCACGTCGGGCAAGGCTGCGGCATAGGCGTGCAGCGTGGTGGATCGGTGGCTGTACAGGGCCGCTTTGGGGTTGCCGGTGGTGCCGCTGGTGTAGCACATGCTCGACGCTGAATTTTCATCAAAGACAGGCCAGCGGTAGGTGTTGGCTTGCCCGCCTATCCAGGCCTCGTAGCTGGTCAAGCCAGGGATGCCGGTGTCGGCCGGCAGCTTGTCGGCGTCGCACAGGGCCACGTAGTGCCGGATGGTGCTGCACTTGCTGTGGACAGCCTGCACCAGCGGCAAAAAGCTCATGTCAAAGCACAACACCTGGTCTTCGGCGTGATTGGCAATCCAGGCAATCAGATCGGGGTGCAGGCGCGGGTTGATGGTGTGCAGAACCCGTCCCGAGCCGCTGACGCCGTAGTACAGCTCAAAGTGCCGGTAGCCGTTCCAGGCCAATGTGGCGACCCGGTCGCTGAACTGCAGGCCCATGGCGTCCAGGGCATTGGCCACCTGGCGCGCGCGGCCGGCAGCGTCTTTGTAGGTGTAACGGTGAATATCGCCCTCCACACGGCGCGAGACAATTTCAACGTCCGCGTGATGGCGTTCTGCGAAATCAATCAGGTTCGAAATCAGCAGCGGTTGGTCCTGCATTAAGCCCAGCATGTCGTGTCTCCATTTCAAGTTAAGCCGCATCATGCCGCAGTCAGCCGCGCCAGCCATACGGGAATGCCCGAGTTTGCACAGGGCTTGAAGCTGTCATAGACAATACATGCATGATTTTGACCGCCACCGACCAGAGCAGTGCGCCCGCCCTTGCAGCTCTGCGCTGGAATAACCGTTTTGCCAGCTTGGGGCCGGTTTTTGCCACAGCGCAAGACCTGCACCCGCTCAAAGAGCCTTACTGGATCAGCCGCAACGCGGCACTGGCTCGGGAACTGGGCTTGGACCAGTCCTGGTTGGCCTCAGTGCAAGCCTTGCAAGCCTTGACCGGCAACCAGCTCCTGGCCGGTGCCCAGCCTATCGCCAGCGTCTACAGCGGCCACCAGTTCGGCCAATGGGCAGGCCAGCTCGGTGACGGCCGGGCCACCCTGCTGGGTGAGTTGCAAACCCCGCAGGGCGGCGTAGAGCTGCAACTCAAGGGCGCCGGGCTCACGCCCTACTCCCGCATGGGTGACGGGCGGGCGGTGCTGCGCAGTTCTATCCGCGAGTATTTGTGCTCCGAAGCCATGCACGGGCTGGGCATACCAAGCACCCGGGCGCTGTGCCTGAGCGGCTCTGATGACAAGGTGCTTCGCGAAGACATAGAAACCGCCGCCGTGGTCACCCGCAGCGCACCGAGCTTCATCCGCTTTGGCCACTTTGAGCATTTCAGCCATACCGACCAGAACGCGCAGCTCAAAATCCTGGCCGACTTTGTGATTGAGCACTTTTACCCGGCCTGCCGCGATGCCGCGCAGCCCTACGCCGCTTTTTTGCAAGCGGTCAGCGAGCGAACGGCAGAACTCATGGCAGCCTGGCAGTCGGTGGGCTTTTGCCACGGCGTCATGAACACCGACAACATGAGCATCCTGGGGCTGACCATTGACTACGGGCCCTTCCAGTTTCTGGATGCATTCAAGCCCGACCACATCTGCAACCACTCCGACAGCCAAGGCCGCTACGCCTACAACCGGCAGCCCAACATCGCTTACTGGAACCTGTTTTGTCTGGGACAGGCGCTGCTGCCGCTGATACCGCAACAAGAAGACGCCCTGGCCGCACTGGAGTCTTACAAGACGGTCTTTCCTGCGGCGCTGCAAAAGCGCCTGCGCGCCAAGCTCGGTCTCCTTGATGACGCCGGGCAACATGACGACAAAGCCTTGATTGAAAGCACGCTCAAACTGCTGGCAGTCCAGCAGATCGACCACACGATTTTCTGGCGCCGCTTGTGCCGCTTTAACAGCCCCGAAGGCCTGGCCTCGGTGCGCGACCTGTTTGTGGACCGCCCCGCCTTTGACGACTGGGCCAGCGGCTACGCAGCGAGGCGGCAGCAGCAGGACAGCGCAGCAAGCACCCGCCTGATGCTCGCTAGCAACCCCAAGTTCGTTTTGCGAAACCACCTGGGCGAGCAAGCGATACGCGCTGCCAAAAACCGCGACTATTCGGTGGTTAACCAGCTCCTGCTGGTTTTACAGTCCCCATTTGAAGAGCACCCGGCACATGAAGATCTGGCCGACTTTGCGCCCGATTGGGCTGCCTCTTTGGAGATCAGTTGCAGCTCTTGAACACATTTAAGCAATGAAGAAAGCACCATGACCTACAAAATCCAAAAAACCGATGCCGAATGGGCTGCCCTGCTTGCCGAAAAAGGCGCTGAAGCCAAGGCCTTTGAAGTTACACGCCACGAAGCCACAGAGCGCGCGTTCACCGGCAAGTATGAAAGCAACAAAGCTGACGGCATCTATACCTGCATCTGCTGTGACAAACCACTGTTTGATGCCGGCACCAAATACGAATCCGGCTCAGGCTGGCCGAGTTACTTTGCGCCACTGGACAGCAGCGCTGTCGAAACCAAGGTGGACAGATCCCTGTTCAGCCAACGCGTCGAAGTGCACTGCCCCGACTGCGGCGCGCATTTGGGTCATGTGTTCGAAGACGGTCCGGCACCGACAGGCCTGCGTTACTGTATGAACTCGGCGTCTCTGGGTTTTAAGCCCAAGTGAGTGCGTCACCGTATCCCGCTTCATAATCTAAACCATGAAAATTCTGTTTGACTTCTTACCGATTGCCCTTTTCTTCGGCATGTTCAAGTACGCCGAAGGCGAGCGCGAGTGGGCTGCCGCCATGGGCACCGAATGGCTGGGTTTCATGGTGGCGGGCGGCGTGGTCGGGCCGTCAGAAGCCCCGGTGCTGCTGGCGACCGTGGTGGTGATTCTGGCTACGATGGCGCAGATCGTTTGGCTCAAAGGCAGCGGGCGCCAAGTCGACAAAATGCTTTGGGTCAGCCTGGGCCTGGTCACCTTGCTTGGCGGCGCAACCATTTACTTTCACAGCGAAAGCTTCATCAAGTGGAAGCCCACCGTGCTCTATTGGGTGATGGGCGGCGCTTTGCTGATCGGTCAGCTGGTCTTCAAGAAAAACGGCATTCGAAGCCTGATGGGCGCGCAAATCCGCTTGCCTGAGGCCGTTTGGCAGCGGGTGAACCTGAGCTGGGTTGCGTTTTTCACCGCCATGGGCTTTATCAACCTCTGGGTGGCTTACAGCTTTTCAACCAGCACCTGGGTGAATTTCAAACTTTTCGGCGGCTTGGGCTTGATGTTCGCCTTCGTCGCTGTGCAAGCCATCTACCTCAACAAGTACATGACCGACAAAGACGGTGCAGCGTGAGTGCATTGCCGACTTTGCCGACTGTCGCGGCCATTGAAGCGCGACTGCAAACCGTGCTCAAACCGACGGCCCTGCAGGTGATTGACGAAAGTGCTGCGCACGCCGGCCATGCGGGCGCCAATGCAGAGGGTGCCGGCACGCACTTTCGCGTGCGTGTGGCTTCTGCGCTGTTTGATGGCAAGAGCCGCGTTGCACGCCACCGCCTTGTGTATGATGCACTGCAAAATTTTATTGACCAGGGGCTGCATGCGCTGGCCATCGAGATCATTGACTCGCCCTGAGACTTTGGCGGCACGGCCGGGCAGGCAAGCTGCAGATTCGACAATCATTCATCAATTCGACTTATTTCACCTTTTCGATTCCAAGGATTTCTCATGAAAAAACAAGTTCTCATCGCCTCCGCTTTGTTCAGTCTGCTCAGCCTCGGCACAACTGCAGCGCTGGCTCAGAACATCGCCATCGTCAACGGCAAAGCTGTTCCTAAAGCCCGCATGGACAGCTTGTCGCTGCAGTTCCAAAGCACCGGCCGCCCCATCACCCCTGAAGTTCAGGAACAGATGCGCCAGCATCTGATCGCACTGGAAGTGTTCACCCAAGAGGCCGATAAGCTGGGCCTGTCTTCGTCAGACGAGTTCAAGGCGCAAATGGAGCTGGCCCGCCAGACCGTGCTGGCCAACCAGCTGATCAAGGAGTTTGAAAAGAAAAACGCCATCACCGACGAGCTGCTCAAAGCAGAGTACGACAAGTTTGCCGCTGCCAATGGCGGTAAAGAGATCAAGGCGCGCCACATCCTGGTGGACAAAGAAGCCGATGCGACGGCCATCATTGCCAGCTTGAAAAAAGGCGCTAAGTTTGAGGACATCGCCAAAAAACGTTCCAAGGACACCGGCTCAGGCTCAAAAGGTGGCGACCTCGACTGGGCCAACCCGAGCAGCTATGTGCCGGAGTTCAGTGCCGCACTGCAGGCACTTAAAAAAGGTCAGTTAACCGACAAAGCCGTTAAAACCCAGTTTGGTTTTCACATCATCCGCGTGGACGATGTACGCGACATCAAGCTGCCCACATTTGACGAGGTCAAGCCGCAAATTGCTGACCAGATGAAACAAGACAAACGCGGCACTTACCAGCGTGATTTGCTGGGTAAAGCCAAGGTGGAGTGAGCGGCTGGCCCGCGCTTGAAAGCGCGGGCTAAATAAAACACCAGAAGCCGCTGCAGTAACCTGTGATCAGTTGCAGCAACAAATCCAGCAGCATGCCCAGCAGCAGCACCGGCAAACCCAGGTAAATCATCGCCCAGCAGGCGGCCAGCAGTGTCGGGCGTGGCTCGGCAATGCGGTAACCCATCACTGCGTCATTTTTACGGCCTTGAAACAGGGCTTTTAACTTTTTCATCATCGTTCCCGGATTCTAGTGATCTGCAGTCACAGCATGAAAGTGAGCCAAGCAAGATGAAAGTGCACTGGGAAGGTCTGAACAGCGCCACCTGGGATGCTGCGCATTCTCAAGCCCGTGCGCCCCTGCAGCAAGACTGGGCCTACGGCGCGAGCATGCAAATGATCGGCGTGACAGTTCTGCGTGCCATGGTTGAAGACGAAGGCACACCTGTGGCGCTGGCGCAATTCATACTGCGCCGCTGGGGCTCAGTGCTCAGTATGGCGCTGTGCTCCAGAGGGCCGGTATGGTTGAAAGCCATGAGCGCCCAAGATAAAGCCCATGTTTACAAGAGCATTCGCAAGAGTTTGCCGCTCAAAGGCTTGCGGCTGGTGCTGATCACCCCCGAGGAATTACGCAGTGACAGCCTGGGCTTGTCCCCCTGGCGGCGCGTTATGACCAGCTATGCCACTGTGATGCTCGATTTAAAGCAAAGCCCCCAGGACCTGCGGGCCGGACTGGACGCCAAATGGCGAAACCGCCTGGTGGCAGCGGAGGCCAGCGAACTCAAAGTGCAGCGCATGGGCAGCAACCCCGGCCAATACCGCTGGCTGCTCGACCAGGAAGAAGCGCAGCGCCAGCAACGTGGCTTTGCGGGTTTGCCTTTGCCCTTTTTCGACGCCTACATTCAGTCGCGCAAACAGCCCGACAAAACCGTACTCACCCTGCGGGCAGACCTGGGCCGCGAGCGTGTGGCCGCCATGATGTTTTTACAGCACGGTCAGGCAGCCACCTACCAGGTCGGCTGGTCCAATGAACAAGGCCGGCAACTCAATGCCCATAACCTGCTGCTCTGGCAGGCCATATCGGCTTTGCAGCAGCGCGGCATACAGGTTTTGGACTTGGGTGGCATCAACACGGCCCGCAGCGCCGGCATCGCGCGCTTCAAGATCGGCACAGGCGGTGAGGTACTTCAGCTGGCCGGGACCTATTTTTAAATCCTCGGGCCTAACAACCGAACTTACGGATGGTTCTTCAAAAAATCAATAACCCAAGATGGATCACTGTCGCTAGGGAAGATCGGATAGTGAACCGCAACAATTTTTCCAGCCTTAGAGATGATGGTGAGTCTTTTCAATAAAGTCATTCCAGCAGCTACGAAGGTTGGAAGATTGAGTGCTTTTTGGAGTTTGAAGTCAACATCGCTCACGACTTGGAACGGTAGATGGAGTCTTTGCGCCATTTCCTTTTGATAGTCCGTGGTCTGAACGCTCAAGCCAAGTACTTCGGCTTTCAACGCTTTGAGTTCTTGGTAGTGATCTCTAAAAGAACAAGTTTGTGGAGTACAACCTCTAGCCCCGGGAATCTGATCCCATCCATCAGGCAGGGCCACATTGGGCTGACCGGTCATTGGATAACAGTAGATCACCAAGAAGTCCTTAAACGAACCAACATCAATCTGTTTTCCGTTTGTGGCTAAGAGGGATAGGCTAGGTAGAGTCAGCCCAAGAAGGTGCTTTGCAGCCCCATCATCCAAGGGTACAGGAAGATCGTCTGGGGTCTTAGACAAATCGATCATTTAAGTCACCTTATTTTTGAACATCTGACGTACACATTTAACGTGGTGTTTGATGTTGACCGCCAGTCCGACCCAAATGCGGGTGAATCGATCCAGCAATAACCCAGGCCAGCAACAACATCGCGCCTCCTGCCGCAAAGACGCCCGCCACTGGCGTAAATTGCAGTACCAGCCAGGCCACGGCGGGCGCCAGGATGCCCGAGACGTCACGAAAGCTTGAATATACAGCGGACATCTCTGTGCGCTGGGAGGGCTTTACCGACATCAGGAACGGCAGGCCGGCACAGACATCGAGCAGTACCAGAAAAAACGAGGCAGCCACCAATACCGCCACCATGGCAAGCGGAAACGGTGACAGCAAAGCCGCCAAGATGAACAGCGTACCGCTGGCAGCAAAGCCGGTACGCACCGCATGGCGCACTGAGTGGTGTTGCATCCAGCGCAGCATCAGCGGCGCCATGAACAAGCCTGCATTTGCCAAAGAACTTGCAATGCCGCCGACATGCTCTCCCAGACCGTTCTGCAAAGCATAAATTCCCACATAGACTGTGTAGAACCACCAACCGCAGGAGCGCAGCACAGCAAATAGCCAGCCCGCCAACAATCTGGGCTGGTGTAAAAACCGACTCAGGTAAGCCAACGGCTTACCGCCAACTCTTTCAGTTTGGCTGGAGGTGTGGGAAGTGGCTACGCGCAGCCACCAGAATGCGGCCAACATGGTAGCGGCTGCCATGCCCACAATCAGAAAGGGTGCGCCGTGCCAATACCCCAGCAGCCACACCCCCAAGGCTGGACCCAGCGTCCAGCCCATGCCGCCGTAAATTATTCGCAGCGACTCGAATCGACTTAATTCTGACTTGGCAACGTTGTCCAACACATAGGCGTTGAAACAAACGAAAACCGTAGCAGTTGCTATCCCATGGCACAGCAGTGCGACCGTGATTAATTTACCTCCGACCATACCGATTGCAGCCGATAGAACAAAGAGCATCGCCCCCGCGCTATAGAGCCATCGGCGCGCCAGGTAGCGCATCACCAGCGGCACCGTCAAGCCGGTTAGCAGCGACAGCACGCCGACTGCAAAATACATTTGAGAAACAATAAGCGCATCGCCCCAAGCGCGGAACATGAGCAGCGGGTAGATCGACAAAGCGACCCCGCGCACCAAGGAATCGGTGGCGCCTACAACGGCGAAGGCACGTAAGCCCGGCCGATATTGCACACGCCTAGAGGTCTGATCCAAGGGCGTCGTCAAGGTAAGCCTGTCAATTAGATCAAGTACCGCTCATGCTTGGCATCATACAAGGGCCGGAAACTGCATTTACTGAGACCGGATGTCGTCGACCCGCGCCGATGGCACCCGTCATGCGACCACAAGGTCTTGCACATCAACGCCCAAGCGAATACCCAAGGCTCGCAGCGCGGTCAGGGTATTGGGCGGGATAGGAATGCCGTTTCTCAGACGCTCCTGTCGACATGCCGCCTCCCGTTCGCCCGGCACTTGCACGCTGTCAAAACCCGGTGCAGGAGGGCAAGCGCGCAATTCAGCCAAACAAGATTCTGCCGCGGCACGGTAAGCGGAGGGCCCCCGAAACCGTGACAGATCAATAGCGATACAGATCCAATTCATGCCATCCATGGCCTGCCCAAGGATGGCCTCGCCAAGCAACTCTGCTATGAGCGCCATGCCGTATCCCTTGGGGCCGGCCATGGGCAAAATTGCACCGCCGTTGAAATAGTCATCTGGGTCGGTGGTGGGTCGGCCTTGGGCATCGATGCAGAGGCCCTCAGCCAGAGGGCGGCCGGACATCTTGGCCGCATAGATCTTGCCACCAGCAGCCATGCCGGTAGCGAAATCGATCACCACCGGGCCGCGATCGCCGGCCGGAATGGCAAAGGCAAACGGATTGGTCGGCAGAAAGCCCCGCGCACCACCGTAAGGTGCCACCTGAGGCCAATCCTTGCGCGAGCCGCCACCAAACATGATGGTCAGGCAGCCGGCTTCGGCCCCGCGCTGGGCGAAAGCGCCTATGCGGCCCGTGTGATCCACATTGGCAACACCTACGGCAGCAATGCCATTGCTACTCACCCGAGCAAGCAGATGGTCGGTCGCCATGCGAAATGCCGGCATTCCCAGACCGTTTCCGCCATCGACCATGTCGCCCCCCCCTTCGGCTATGACCAGTTGAGGAACGGCCGAGGGCTGGTACCTGCCCGCGGCTGCTCGTTCAGCGTACCAGTCGAGCCGGAAGATACCATGCGAATAAACGCCGCAGAGGTCGGCGTCCACAAGATGTTCGGCAATTTCTGCAGCAATCAGTGGCTGACAGCCCAGGGCCGACATCACAGCAGTCCCAAATCGGATCAGACCAGCAGCGTTGAGACGTGGATCATGGTGTGAATTCACATCAATCATGTTGGCCCGCGTCACGTGTTGCAGGTATCAATTGATCACGCGCAATATGACAACAAATGCCGTGTCCACTGGCTGATAACTGCCATGGGGGGGCGGTGGTCTCGCAAATCGCACCCACTTTTTTGGGACAACGTCGCTGGAACGCACAGCCTTGAGCAGGCGGCGCCAGTTCCACAATATCCTCAGCCAGCAGAATCGGGCTCATGTCAGGCACCGGTTCGAGCACTGCACCCAGCAAAACCTCGGTATAGGGGTGAAACGGCGCGGCATAAACCTCGGCGGCAGGGCCAATCTCGCAAAGGCGCCCCTGGTAGAGCACAGCAACACTGTCGGCCAAGGCGCGAACCACAGCCAAGTCGTGCGATACGAACAAATAGGTCGTACCTTTATCGCGCTTGAGATCATTAAGCAGATCCAAAACCGCAGCCTGCACCGAGACGTCCAGCGCCGAAGTTACCTCATCGCACAACACAATGTCGGGCTCAGCGGCGAAAGCCCGTGCAATCGCCACACGCTGTTTTTCTCCGCCAGACATCTGGCTGGGCAGGCGGTCCAAGTAGTGGGCGCCCATACGTACGCGCTCAAGCAATTGGATACTGCGCTGGTACAAGGCTTCTCCAGTGAGACCGAAATACAGACGTAAAGGCTGCGCCAGTATCTGCGCCACAGTATGTCGCGGGTTCAGGCTGTCGTCCGGATTCTGGAAGATCATTTGGACCCGACGCAAGTGGTCGGGAGGACGCTGGTCAACATGGGGTGCCAAGGACTGGTCTGCGCCCATGCTCATGCGGCCAGCAATCGGGGGGTTCAGGCCCGCAAGAGCTTTCAGAATACTGGACTTACCACTGCCTGACTCGCCCACCAATCCCATGGTTTGGCCAGCACCCACGCTGAATGTGATGTCCGCCACGGTATGAGGCACATCGGGTCGACGCCCAAGAAGTTGCTGCATCACAGTGGCCTGCGCATAGCTGATGGCCACTTGATGGAGGCTCAGGGCATCGGTAGCGCCTGCTCCCACTCGAAGAGCAGTGGTCAGGGCAGGCCGTGTCAAGGCCATTTCGCCAGACCGGTCATGAAAAAGGCAACGTGTGACCGCACCGTCCGGCAGAAACTGCAGGGCCGGACGACCACTGCGGCAGCTCGGTTGGGCCAAGGCACAACGCTCAACGAAAGAGCAACCATCGCCCACATCACCGGGCAAGGGCTGGCGCCCTGGCAAAGCTTCAGGCAGGCTGCTTTGGGACAGCCTGGGTATTGAGTTTAGAAGGCCTCTGGCATAGGGATGCGCTGGGCTCAGTAGCACCTGTCGCGCCGAGCCCGCAAGCACCATCTCGCCGGCATAAAGTACGACAACACGGTCACACACCCTTGCGATGGCACCTAGATCATGGCTGACGTAGACCATGGCCGTTTGGGTCTCGCGGTTGATATCGCGCAATAAGGCCAGAATGTGAGCCTGGGTGGTGACATCCAGCCCAGTGGTCGGTTCATCCAGCAAGAGCACGTCGGGCTCACCCGCCAGCGCCATGGCGATCGCGACACGTTGCTGCTGGCCACCTGATAGTTCATGCGGGTAGCGCGATGCCATGGCTTGCGGATCGGGCATTCGCACCTGGCGCAATAAAGCCATCACGCGGTGCTCATGTTCGGCTGGCGGCAAGTCACTGTGCAGTGCTACCGCCTCCAAGATCTGGCTTCCAACGCGCAGGGTCGGCGTGAGCGACTGGCCAGCGTTTTGTGGCACAAGCGCTACCTTGCCACCGCGGACAAACTCCAAGGCAGAACGCGACAAACCAAACATGTCGTGCGTTCCAAAATGAACACTGCCGCCGGTCACCTGCAGGCCAGCTTTTAAATAGCCCATAGCGGCAAGTGCTAGCGTGCTCTTGCCTGAGCCGCTCTCACCCACCAAGCCCACAGTTTCGCCACGCTGAATCTGGAGGTCGATGTTTCTCAGCACAGGTAACAGCTGACCCGCCCGGCTCACAAAGCCAATACTGAGGTCTCGAAAGGACAGAACGGTAGGCTTGTCCATATCAG
>JBIKPY010000051.1:0-21320 GCA_044357185.1 Polaromonas sp. | reverse complement strand
GGCCGCTGCTGGGCCTGATCGGCATCGTGTTCTCCAGCATTGCGCTGATTTTTAACGCGCTGGCCAAGGGCTACGATTTTTTCACCTACTACTTCACGCTGTTTCTCACGCCCACCATGTTTTTGAGCGGTGTTTTTTTTCCGCGCGATCAACTGCCCGGCTTCATGCAAGTGATCTCAGAATTTTTGCCACTGACAGCGGCCGTCGAGCTGATTCGCCCGCTCTTCATGGACCAATGGCCCGAGCACGGCCTGCGGCACCTGGCCGTGCTGCTGATGTACGCGGTGGGCGGCTTTTGGGTGGCGCTGGCGCTGACGCGCAAGCGATTTAAAGGCTAAGCCTCTTCTTGGCTTCTTTCGCTTCTGGGTAAAGCCAGGGATGGGGGCAGCCTAAGGTGTGGCGGCCAACTTCGCAGAGACCAATCGGTTGATGCTGACGCCCTGCTCAGCCGCCTCGGTAGCCAAGCTGCGGTGCACCAATGGCGGAATGCGAACCACAAAGCGCCCGCTGTAAGTTTTTTCAGCCAAGGCATCCGGTACCGCTTCACCGGAAGCCTTCATGTCTTCGACCACCTCCGCCACGACACGACGAATGCCGGCAAGGGCTTTTTCAGGGTTGGGGGCGAGCCAGGACAAGGAAGGAAATTCAGCACACAAACCAATGTGTTCATTGTCTTCAGCGGACCAAGTGACCCGGTAGGTGTAGTGATTGATGTTCATGAGTTAGCTCCTAGGCGTTCGATGGCGAGCAGGTCTTGCCTGACCTTCAAATTTTGACCTAATTAAGGCTTGGCGTTCTTTTCAATGAACGCCATCATGGCCGCCATGAAAGCCTCTCGCGCTTCCGGCTTCGCCCCCAGGGAAGCGTTCAGCGTCTGCCCGTTGCCCCAGGTGTTTTTGCGGATCGTCAAGGGCCCGTAATAGGCGTTGTGCGCCATGTCCTCAAAGTAGACCACTTCAATCGGCGCGCTGACGGCCTTGACGCTGTCCACCCACTCCAGCGGCGTTGGAATCAAAGCCTGCGGCTGGCTCTGGCCGCTGCAGCGCTGGCTGGTGCCGGGCGGGCTTAACTCAAATGTGATGTTCAGGCGGCAAGGCGCTGTCAGCCGCCAGCGCCACATATCGTCTTGCGCCGCGCCAAAGTTGTCCAGCCGGCCAAAGGCCAGCATCAACGGCACGAGGGTCTTGTCGGGCAGGCCCAGACCAATCGGCGTGATGCCCTCGGCAATGATGCCGCGCACATGCGCTGGGTCCACCATCGCGGCCAGGTTGGCCACCACAGCGGCACCATTGGAAACGCCAAAGAAATAAATACGCCGCGTGTCAATGTCCGTCCGGGTGATGGCCCATTGGTAAGCCGCCCAGGCGGTGGACAGCAGCATGCGCTGACGCGCCTCGTTGCTGACCTGCAGCGCCCAAAAGCCGGAAGTGCGGCCCGTGAAACCCTGCATCTCATAAGCGTCAAACACCAGGGTCGCCATGCCTTTGCCATGAAAGGCCTGGTCTGAGGCCCGCACATCATTGATGCCGCCGCCACCGTGGACGCTGATCATGAGCGGTGCGGGCGCCGCCCCCGCCGGCCGCCTGAACTTCACGCTGGCGTGGCACGGGTCAAAGCCCGCCAACTTGCCGCGCACCGTGAAGGTCTGCGGCCTGAGTTCAACCAGTGCGGCATCGCCCTTTTGCTCTGGCCTGCAGTCCTGTGGTGTGACTTGGGCGTGAGTTGTGATGCTAATCAGCAGGCTGAGGGCGATGAATAGAAGGCGGCTGAAAAATGGTTTCATGTCAGCCCCGCTCAGATATCAAAGATCGAAAAACACCGTCTCTTTGCCCGCTGCGCTGTCTTGCATGTGAATGTCAAAACGGTAGACCGGCCCGGCATTGGTGTTTTCGCGCGCCGCCACCAAGGTGGCGCGGCGCTCGACTGGCACGCTGCCCAACACTTGGTCTTTGGCATTAGCGGCTGCTTCGTCTGAAAAGTAAATGCGCGTGAAGGTGTGTACCAGCAGGCCGCGCATGGTCACGCAGACGTCGATGAAAGGCGCCTGGCCATCGCCACGTGCGCCCGGCTTGACTGTGTCGAAACTGAAGTAATTGCCGGCCAGGGTGCCGGTGCCGCAGCGGCCAAAGCCGGCGAAGCCTTTGCGCTCGGACTCTTCCACGCTGGTAATTAATTGGCCGCTGGCGTCGGGCTGGTTGATCTCAATCAGCGCGTCGTTCACCGGCTTGCCGGCGCCGTCCAACACGCGGCCTGTGATGCGGATGTGCTCGCCTTCGGCATGCGGCTGGGCCAGCACGGGAGTGAACAGGCTCTTGAAGTCGTAGCCGTATTGCGTGGGCGCCAGGCCGTAGGCGAAGTAAGGGCCGACGGTTTGTGAAGGGGTTTGCTGGTGTTGCGTCATGGCCCGGGCTTTATTCAAAACGCGTGGCTTTGGCGCCGCGCAGCACGATGTCGAACACATAGCCCAGCGCGTAGTCGGGCTGGGTCACGTCAAGGCTGAATTTGGAAACCATGGTTTCGCGCAGGTGCTCGGGCGCGCCCATGTACATGGGGTCGTAGGGCAAGAGCGGGTCGCCGGGGAAATACATCTGCGTGATCAGGCGGCTGGCGAAGTAATCGCCAAACAGCGAGAAGTGAATGTGGTTGGGCCGCCAGGCGTTGGGATGGTTACCCCAAGGGTAGGCGCCGGGCTTGATGGATTTGAAGGTGTAGCGGCCTTCGTTGTCGGTGAGGCAGCGGCCAGCACCCAGAAAGTTCGGGTCCAGCGGCGCGTCATGCTGGTCCACTTTGTGCACATAGCGGCCGGCGGCGTTGGCTTGCCAGACTTCGACCAAGGTGTTTTTGACGGGGCGTCCGTCTTCGTCCATCACGCGGCCGGTGACGATGATGCGCTCGCCCAGCGGCTCGCCGTTCATCACGGCGTTTTGGGTCATGTCGTTGTCGAACTCGCCCAACTGGACGGCGCTGTAAACCGGCGCATTGCGCTCGGCCAGCGCGTGCTTCATGGGCAGCAGCGCATGCTTGGGGCCGCGCAAGCCGGTGGACTTGTAGCCCGGGTCAATGTGGGCGGGGTGACAGGCCCAGTCGCGAGGGGAAAGGGTCTGCACGGTGTCGGCTGTCATGGCTGTCTCCAAAAGAGGGTAATTACGCAAGGGCCGTGGCAACCATTTAAATCAATAAAAGATGCATTACGCTCGTAAAAAAGTATAGAACAGAGGACTTTGATACCTGCGGGGGGCAGGCATCCATCGCCTTCAGGCCACGCCAAAGCGCGCCGACAACTCGCCCAGGCCCAGTTCGGCGAGCACCTGCGTCAGCCGTTCGCGGGCTGCGGCGCTAACCGCCGGGCGCGGCTGCGCGGGCCGGCTGGCGATGATGAGTTCGTTTTTCATCGAGTGTTCCCAGCCCACCAGCTCGGTGACAGTGACTTCGTAGCCGTGCGCTTCAAGTTGCAGGCAGCGCAGCACGTTGGTGATCTGGCTGCCGAATTCGCGCGTGTGCAGCGGGTGGCGCCAGAGTTCGGCCAGCGGCGTGCGGGCCAGTGACAGTGCCTTGCTTTTTTTCAGCACGCCGGCCACTTCAGCCTGACAGCAGGGCACCAGCACCATGTGCCTGGCCTGACGCGCCAGACCGAAAGCAATCGCGTCGTCGGTAGCCGTGTCGCAAGCGTGCAAGGCGGTGATGATGTCCACCACCGGCGGCAATTTGGCAGAGGCCGTAGCTTCTTGCACCGACAGGTTCAAAAAAGACATGCGCGCAAAGCCCAGGCGCTGCGCCAACTCGCGGGACTTAGCGACCAGCTCGGCGCGGGTCTCGATGCCGTAAATGTGACCGGTGGTTTTCTCGCCTCGGTGCGCAACATTGAAAAACAAGTCATACAAAATGAAACCCAGATACGACTTGCCGGCGCCATGGTCTGCCAGGCTGGGCGCGGGCTTGCGGGCAAAGGCGTCGTTCAGCAACGGCTCGATGAACTGATACAGGTGGTAGACCTGCTTGAGCTTGCGCCGCGTGTCCTGGTTGAGCTTGCCCTCGCGCGTGAGGATATGCAGCTCCTTGAGCAAGTCAATCGACTGGCCGGGGCGCAGCTCTTCAATCACCTGGGGCGCCGGAGCGGGTTTGAGCTTGAGGGGTTTGGGCATGCGTTGCTGAGTCTAACGCCGGGGTTTGGCTGCAGCGCCACAATCGGGGCATGAATGAACGCTTTGATGACCCGACCGACGACGAAGATGACAGCCAGCCCGATGTACACAACACCGACAGGCGCACGGGCCAGGCAGACGCGGCTGCGCATCCCTACGAACTGCTCACGCCCGACGTGGTGCTGGACGCGCTGGCCAGTGTGGGCCTGTGGGGCGATGGCCGGCTGACGGCGCTCTCCAGCTACGAAAACCGCGTTTACCAAATTTCGCTGGAAAGCCCTGCACCCGGGGACAGCCTGGCCGAGGCTGCCGGCGACACCGTGGTCGCCAAGTTTTACCGGCCCGGCCGCTGGAGCGATGCGCAGATTCTGGAAGAGCACGCTTTGGCCGGTGAGTTGATGGGCGCTGAGATTCCGGTGGTTGGCCCTTTGAGCTTGCAAGGCCAGACGCTGCACCACTTCGCCGGTTTTGCCTTCAGCGTGTCGCCGCGCCGCGGCGGGCGCCGGCCCGAGCTCGATGAGCTGTCGGTGCTTGAATGGATTGGCCGCTTTCTGGCGCGCATCCACACCGTGGGCGCGGCCGCGCCCTTTGTGCAGCGGCCGGCGCTGGACATCCAAAGTTTTGGCTACGCCAGCCGCGACCTGCTGCTGGCCGGCGACTACCTGCCGCTGGACATGGCCTCACGTTGGCGCAGCGCCTTTGACGAAGCCATGCAAGTGGCCGAGGGCGTGATGCAAGCTGCCGGCCCGGTGGCCACGCTGCGCCTGCACGGCGACTGCCATCCCGGCAATATTTTGTGGACGCCTGAAGGCACGCCGGGTGCCGGACCGCACTTTGTGGACTTGGATGACGCGCGCAGCGGCCCGGCGGTGCAAGACCTGTGGATGCTGCTCTCGGGCGAGCGCGCGCAGTGCACACGCCAGCTGGGCGCGCTGGTGGACGGCTACGAAGAGTTCCGCGAATTTGACCGCCGCGAGCTGGCCCTGATTGAGCCGCTGCGCACGCTACGCTTGGTTCACTACAGCGCCTGGCTGGCACAGCGCTGGAGCGACCCGATCTTTCCGATCAACTTTCCGTGGTTCGGCTCCAGCGACTACTGGAAAGGCCAGGTGGACATGCTGGTCGAGCAGACCGAAGCCATGCAGGCCAAGCCGCTGGTGGTTTAAGGTCTCTGAGCAGGGTTCAGCGCACCGGGTTGCTCAGCGCGCCTATGCCGTCAATCTCCACACGCAACATGTCGCCCGACTTCAGGTACTTGGGCGGCTTAAAACCAATGCCCACACCCACGGGCGTGCCGGTGGCAATCAGGTCGCCCGGGTAAATCGTGATGCCGGCCGACAGGGTTTCGATCAGCGTCGGAATGTCAAAAATCAGATCGGTGGTGGCCGCATCCTGGCGCAGTTCGTCATTGACATAGCAACGCACACGGGTGTTGGTGCCATCGAGCTCGTCGGCGCTGACCAGCCAAGGGCCCATGGGGCAAAAGGTGTCAAAAGACTTGCCCAGCAGCCACTGCGAGTGACGGCCTTGCCAGTCGCGCGCGGTGACGTCATTGATGATGGTGTAGCCCCACACATGCTTGAGCGCATCGGCCTTGCTGATACCTTTGCCGCCCTTGCCGATCACCACGGTCAGCTCGGCCTCGTAGTCAATCGCGCTGGAGGCGGCGGGCATTTCAACCGCGGCATCCGGGCCGATGACCGACTCGGGCACCTTGCTGAAATAAATCGGAAAGGCCGGAATGTCGCCGCCTGATTTGGCGCTGCTGTCAAAGCCGCTGCCGGCGAATTCACGCGCGTGCTCGAAGTAGTTTTTACCGACGCAAAAGATGTTGCGGCGCGGCTTGGGCAGCGGCGCGGTCAGGCTCAACGCACGCATGGCAATGGCCGGCAACAGCGCGGGCAGGCCCCGGCCGTCGGCCAGGCGCTCGATGACGGGCAAGGCGCCCAAAATGCGCTCGGCCGCGCTCAGCTCAAAAGGTTGAACCGAAGCCAGGTCAGCGGACACGATGCCAACGCCAGGCTGGCCTTGGTGTAGAAAGGCGGCGATTTTCATGCGGTTTCTTTGAAAGTGTGAAGGTATGTGCCGGTAAGGCAGAGCAGGCGGCGCTAGGGATAGCGCGGAGGCCAAAAAATCAGGCGGATGGTAGCATGCCCTTCATCCCGTCAAGACAGCCCCAAACGGTTAATCACCGGCCTGCGACAGCCCCCCACAACTTCAGGAGACAAGCCATGAATCGTCGTTACACCCTGTTGGCAGCGCTGCTGCTGTCCAGTGCTTTCAGCGCCATCGCGCAAGGCAGCTGGCCCACCCGCTCCATCACCATGATCGTGCCCTTCCCGCCCGGCGGCCTGGCCGACTTGGTGGCGCGTCCGGTGGCTGAAGCCATGTCGCGCGAGCTGGGTCAGCCCGTGGTGATTGAAAACAAAGCCGGTGCCGGCGGCGGTATCGGCATGAGCCTGGCGGCCAAGTCCAAACCGGACGGCTACACCATGGTGATGGCCTTGTCCTCGCTGACCGTGCTGCCGGAAGCCGATGTGGTGCTGGGCCGCACGCCCATGTTTGGCCTGAACGACTTGCGTCCCGTGGCCCGTTACACCGCCGACCCGACCGTGCTGGCCGTGCGCGCTGAATCGCCCTGGAAGAGCGTGCAGGAATTTGTAGACGATGCCAAAAAACGTCCGGGCGCCATCAACTACGGCTCGTCGGGCAACTACGGCACCATGCATGTGCCGATGGAAATCCTGGCCCAGGTCAGCGGCAGCAAACTCACACACATTCCCTTCACCGGCGCCGGCCCGGCCGTGGTCGCCCTGCTGGGCGGGCAGATCGACGCCGTCTCCACCGGCCCGGCCACCGTGCTGCAGCATGTCAAAGCCGGCAAGCTGCGCGTGCTCGGCCACTGGGGCAACGGCAAGCTCGCCTCCATGCCCGAGGTGACCAGCCTGAAAGACGCCGGCTTCAATGCCGAATACGCGCAGTGGTCCGGTCTGTTCATACCTTCGGCCACGCCTGAGCCGGTGGCCCAGCGCATACGCGCCGCCGCCCGCGCGGCTGCCCAGGACGCCAAGGTCCGGGAAGTTATATTGGGCGCAGGCAGCCCGGTACAGTTCCAGGACAGCCCTGATTTTGAAAAATACGTTCAAGCCGATGCCAAGCGCATGGTCGACGTCGTGAAGAAAATCGGCAAAGTCGAATAAGCCTCAGCCCACCCCTTTTTAAAAACTCCAGGAGACATCTATGCGCCGTCAACAATTCATCCGCAACGCCCTCACGGCCATCGGCCTCGCCAGCGTGCTGGCCCACGCACCTGCTTCGGCCCAGGCTTACCCCAGCCGCGCCGTCAAGATCGTGGTGCCCTTTGCCGTCGGCGGACCTGCTGACGTCTACGCCCGCTTCATCGCGCAGCGCCTGTCGGATTCGCTGGGCCAGTCTTTTGTGGTGGACAACAAACCAGGCGCAGGCTCGGTGATTGGCACCGACTTGGCCGCCAAATCACCGGCTGACGGCTACACGCTGCTGTTGATGTCCAACACGCACACCGTCAACGAGACGCTGATCCCGGTCAAGCCTTTTGTGCTGATGCGCGACTTTGTGGCCGTGGCGCCGATTAATTACTCCGACCTGGTGCTGGTCGCCAACCCCAAGGTGGCAGCCAACAACCTCAAAGACCTGCTCACCTTCGCCAAGGCCAACCCCGGCAAGCTGAACTACGCATCGTCCGGCCCCGGCACGCCTTATCACATGGCCGGCGAATTGCTCAAGAGCATGGCCGACATCAATGCCGTTCACGTGCCCTACAAAGGCAGCTCGGGCGCCCGCACTGACGTGATCGGCGGCCAGGTCGATCTGATGTTTGACGCCGTCACCACCATGACCGAGCAAGTGCGCGCCGGCAAAGTCAAGGCACTGGCCACCACCGGCCTCAAGCGCTCAGACGTCATGCCCGAAGTGCCCACACTAACCGAAGCCGGCGTGACCGGTTACGAAGCCACCATCTGGCTGGGCCTGATGGCCCCCACCGGCACACCCAAGGCCGTGGTCGACAAGCTCAACGAAGCCGTCTCCAAAATCGCCAGCCAGGCCGATGTGAAAGCCACCTGGACCAAGCAAGGCGCTGCCCCCATGGTCATGAACCCGACAGTGTTTGACAAGTACATGCGTGACGACATCACCAAATGGGCCGGCGTGATCAAGAAGGCCAACATCAAGCTGGACTGAAACGCTAGCTCATGAACCCACTTCACCTTTTGAGTGCCGGCGCTGCGCAAGCGCTGGCCACCGGCATGCAAGCGCGTTTTTTACAGCTGCACGGCCAGGCCGTTGCGCCGACCTTTGGCGCTGTAGGCGTCATGAAAGACAAGCTGCTGGCCGGCGCACCCTGTGATGTGATGATCCTCACCGATGCGCTGATCACCCAGCTGACATCGGGCGGGCATTTGCGGGCCGGCTCGGCCCGGCCCTTGGGCGTGGTGAAAACCGGCGTGGCCGTGAAAAGCGGCCACACCCGTCCGGCCGTCGGCACGCCGGACCAACTCAAGGCGGCTTTGCTGGCGGCCACGGGCATTTACACTGCCGACCCGGTCAATTCAACGGCAGGCATTCACTTCATGAAAGTGCTCAAGGCGCTGGGCTTGGAGCAGGCGGTGGCGAACACGCTGCGGCCGTTCCCCAACGGCGCAGCAGCCATGAAAGCACTGGCTGCATCAAATGAAGCTGGCCTGATCGGCTGCACGCAGAACACCGAAATTTTGTACATTGACGGCGTCGAGCTGATCGCCGACCTGCCCAAAGAGTTTGAACTGGCGACGGTCTACACCGCAGCGATTGGCACGCTGGCGCAATCGCCTGAAAATGCCGCGCAATTTATCGCACTGCTGGCCGGGCCTGAGGCGTCTGCACAGCGCGCCGCCGGCGGCTTTGAAGTCTGAACGATTGACAGCAAAGCGACGCGTTCAAACCGGCGCCGTTAGAACTTGACGTTGCTGCGGCCCTTGAGCTTGAGCAACTGGCGTGCCTCGTCGGCCGTGGCCACGCTCAGCCCCAGCCCGTCCAGAATGCCGCGCACCCGGCGCACCTGGTCGGCATTGCTTTGCGCCAACTGGCCCGGTCCGTCCCACAGCGAATCTTCCAGGCCCACACGCACATTGCCGCCCTGCGCTGCAGCCATGCTGGCAATCGGCATTTGCGCGCGGCCGGCACCCAGCACCGACCACACGTAGTCTTCGCCAAACAAACGATCGGCCGTGCGCTTGAGGTGGGACACATCATCCGGGTGCGTGCCAATGCCGCCCAGAATGCCGAACACCGTCTGCACAAACAGCGGCGGCGTGGCCAGCTTGCGGTCCAGAAAATGGGCCAGGTTGTACAGGTGCGCTGTGTCATAGCACTCGAATTCAAAGCGCGTTCCGTTGGCGCTGCCCTCCTTGAGCATGAACTCGATGTCGGCAAAGGTGTTCTTGAAAACCAGGTCGCGCGTGCCTTCCAGAAAAGCCTGCTCCCAGGGCTGCTTGAAATCTTTGTAGCGCCCGAGCATGGGAAACAAACCGAAGTTCATCGAGCCCATGTTGAGCGATGCCACCTCGGGCTGCAACTGCAAGGCCGGCTGCATGCGCTCGACCACCGTCATGGTCGGCGAGCCGCCGGTGGTGATATTGATGACCGCGTCACTGCGCTGCTTGATGTCGCCCACAAAGGCGCGAAAAGCATCGGGCGACTGGTCCGGCCGGCCGTCATCGGGCTTGCGCGCATGCAAATGCACGATGGCCGCACCGGCCTGTGCCGCGCCCACGGCAGCGTCAGCAATCTGCTGTGCGCTGACCGGCAGGTAGGGCGACATGGACGGCGTGTGGATAGAGCCGGTGACGGCGCAGGTGATGATGACTTTGCGGTTCTTGCTCATGGAATTTCCTTAGGTTTTTTTAGACGTCAACGCTCAGGGTCAACAAATGAAATGACAAGCCCTTGCCGTGCATGTCCAGGTTCAGCGAGTCGTTAACACCGCCGTCCAGCACGTCTTCGAGCACAAAGTTCATGGCGCCCAGGCCGGGCAAGAGGTAGCGCGTGACCAGGCCGGGCTGGCGGTGCGCAAAGTGCGCTGCCACACGCTCGGGCGTGACTTGCGCCACCAGCAAGTCATAGTCTTGCGCGCGGTAGGCGATCAGGCTGATGTTGACCTTATTCCCCTTGTCGCCGGTGCGGGCGTGGGCCAATTCGTAAAGTGTTTGTGCGGCCATGTCAGTGTGTCTCCGCGGCCAAGTCAAAGCAAGCCGGCACCAGCTCGCGTGCGATCAGGCAGAACTGCATCGATAAGCGCTGGCGTTTGGCCACGCGCACACCGCCGCCGCCAGCCGGGCCGCCGGTCCACAAGGCGGTCAGCTCACGCAGCAGGCGGTCCACCACGGCCACATCTTCATGCCGGCCGGCCACGCGCAGGCGCACATCTTGGGCCTGCCCTGACGGCGTTTTCGTTAACTGGCGGTTGGCGTCGTCACCCAGAATGCTGCTGACGCCAATCAAATCAAAGCGCAGCGCCAGCAGCGCGCCCATGCGCTTTTGCAACACATTCATAGCCAGGCGCGCGCGGGCTTCGGCGTTGGGGCCGGCGTAAGAAATCTCGCCCTCGCCCAACCAGCCGCCGTCAAAAAACACATTGGCCTTGAGCGTGGCAGTACGCGGGTGGCCGCGCACGCCCGACAGGCGCACCCGGTCAGGGCCCACGGCCGTCACGCTGGCGGCGCTGATGTCGGCCACCACATCGGGCGTGATGTAAGCGGCCGGGTCATGCACTTCATAGAGCAGCTGTTCTTTGACCGTGCGCTCGTCCACCAGCCCGCCGGTGCCGTCGGCCTTGCTGATCACGCAGCTGCCGTCGGCCTCGATCTCGGCAATCGGAAAGCCCACGTTGTCCAGCCCCGGCACGTCTTTCATGCCCGGGTCGGCAAAGTAACCACCGCTGACCTGCGCGCCGCATTCCAGCAAATGGCCGGCCATGGTGCCGCCGGCCAGCGCGTCCCATTGCTCGCGGCCCCAGCCGAAATGCGCTATCGCCGGACCCAGCGTGAGTGAAGGGTCGGCCACCCGGCCGGTGACCACAATCTGCGCGCCCGCCCGTATCGCATCGGCAATTTCGAAAGCGCCCTGGTAGACATTGGCGCAGACAAAGCGCGCGGCGTCAAAGCCGCCGCCCAGCTGCGCCTGCACGATGGCGCGGCCCCGCTCGTCAGACAGGTCATCGCCGCGCACCACGGCAATGCGCGGGGGCGCAAGCCCGAGCTCTTGCGCCAGGCGCTGAATCAGCCGAGCGGCGCCCTCCGGGTTGGCCGCGCCGAAGTTGCCGACGATGGTGATGCCGTACGCCAGGCAATCGGCCAGCACCGGGCGCAGTTGCAGTTCGAGCAAAGGCTCGTAGCCCAATTGCGGGTTGCTGCGTTTGCTCAGGTGCTGATTGGCCAGCGTGCGCTCGGCCAGGTTCTCGTAAATCATGGCCGCCGGGCCGCCGCGCGCGATCAGGGTGCGCACGACCGGCAGGCCCGCGTCCACGCGGTCCCCCGAAAACCCTGCGCCACAACCCACCGCCAATGTCTGCATGCCAGCTCCTGAATGAACAGGCTGCAGTATGGCCCGATTTACACCAGCAGCGCGTTGACGCGGCGCACATAAGCGGCCGGGTCTTCGGGCAGGCCGCCTTCGGCCAGCAAGGCCTGGTCAAACAGAATGTGGGCCAGGTCGTCGAAGGGGCTACCCTCGCTGGCCTCGAGTTTTTTGACCAGCGGATGCTGGGCATTGACTTCCAGAATCGGCTTGACTTCAGGCACCGGCTGGCCGGCTTGCTTGAGCATGCGCGCCAGCTGCGTGGACATGTCGCCGTCCTGCACCACCAGGCAGGCGGCTGAATCCACCAGGCGCGTGGTCGCGCGCACATCTTTGGCTTTGTCTTTCAGCGCTTCTTTGAGGCGGTCCAGCACCGGCTTGAACTGGGTCTGCGCTTCTTCAGCGGCTTTCTTTTCGTCCTCGTCTTGCAGTGTGCCCAGGTCCACAGCGCCCTTGGCGACAGACTGCAGCGGCGTGCCGTCGAACTCGCGCAAAAAGCTCAGCGCCCACTCGTCCACGCGGTCGGTCATCAGCAGCACTTCAATGCCTTTTTTGCGGAAGATCTCCAGCTGCGGGCTGTTGCGGGCAGCGGCCGGCGTGTCGGCGGTGATGTAGTAAATGGCTGCCTGGCCTTCTTTCATGCGCGCCTTGTAGTCACTCAAGCTCACGCTGACGGTGTCGGTGCTCGAGCTGGCAAAGCGCAGCAGCTTGGCCAGACGGGCCAGGTTGGCAGCGTCTTCACCCAGGCCTTCTTTGAGCACGGCGCCAAACTCGGCGTAAAAAGCGCTGAATTTGTCGGCCTCGTTGGCGGCCAGGTCTTCGATCATGGACAGCACCCGGCGCGTGTTGCCTTCGCGGATGGCTTTGACGGCACGGCTTTCCTGCAGCAACTCGCGCGAGACATTCAGCGGCAAATCAGACGAATCAACCACGCCTTTGACAAAGCGCAGGTAGGTCGGCATCAGGGCTTCGGCGTCGTCCATGATGAAGACGCGGCGCACATACAGCTTGACGCCGGCGGCCTTGTCGCGGTTGAACAAGTCCATGGGCGCTTTGGCCGGCAGAAACAAGAGCTGGGTGAACTCGGTGCCGCCTTCCACGCGGTTGTGCGTGTGGGCCAGCGGCGCCTGGTGGTCGTAGCTGATCTGCTTGTAGAACTCGTCGTACTGCTCTTGCGTGATGTCTTTTTTGGCGCGGCTCCACAAGGCAGCGGCCTGGTTGACGGTTTCCCATTCACCGGTTTTCGCCATCTCGCCGGGCTGGTCGTTCTCGCCTTCTTTCCACTCTTCCTTTTCCATCTCGATGGGCAGTGAAATATGGTCTGAGTATTTGCTGATGATGCCCTTGAGCTTCCAGGCGTTGAGGTAATCAAGAGCGTCGTCTTTGAGGTGCAGGATCACGCTGGTGCCGCGCTCGGCGCGCTCGATCTGGTCTACATCGAACTCACCGGTGCCGGCGCTGGCCCAGCGCACGCCCTCGGCCGAAGGCAGGCCGGCGCGCCGGCTTTCCACGGTGATACGGTCGGCCACGATGAAGCCGGCGTAAAAGCCCACGCCAAACTGCCCGATCAACTGCGAGTCACTTTTCTGGTCACCCGAGAGCTTGGCGACAAACTCGCGCGTGCCGCTTTTGGCGATGGTGCCCAGGTTGTCAATGGCTTCCTGCTGCGACAAACCGATCCCGTTGTCGTTGATGGTCAGGGTTTTACCGGCCTTGTCAAAGCTGACGCGGACCTTGAGCTCCGGGGCGCTTTCGTACAGGCCGGCGTCGTTCAGGGCCTCAAAACGCAGCTTGTCGCAGGCGTCAGAGGCGTTGGAAATGAGCTCGCGCAAAAAGATGTCGGGGTTGGAATACAGCGAATGGGTGACCAGTTGCAGGAGCTGGGCGACTTCGGCTTGAAATGCAAGAGTTTGTTTTTTCATGGAGAGCGAGTTGGGGATGGTGCGAGGGTTTTTCAAGGGCCTGATGGCCCGCAAGCCCCCTAAATGGGGATGCAAGCCGCTATTTTATTTGGCTGCCGGCTCCGGCTGGGGGGCTTGAGCCATTAAAGTCGGTCACATGAATGCCTCCGAATTCAGCGCTTTGCTGCTGCTGGCCACGGCCATGAGTTTTTCCCCCGGCCCCAACACCACCTTGTCGACTGCCATGGCGGCCAACCTCGGGCTGGCGCGGGCCATGCCTTTTGTGTGCGCCGTGCCTGTCGGCTGGGGCTTGCTGCTGACGCTGTGCTCACTGGGGGTGGGCGCTTTGGTGTTGGCACTGCCCTGGCTGGGCTGGGGCATCAAGCTGATCGGCGCGGCCTACCTGCTGTGGCTGGCCTACCGGCTGGCGCAAACCAAGACCATGGGCCAGGCCGACAGCGCCATGGTGGTCGGCTTCTGGCAGGGGGTGGCCCTGCAATTTGTCAACATCAAAGCCTGGATGCTGGCGCTGGCCATCGTCAGCGGCTGGGTGGCCGGCCATGCCGACGCCGCTGCGCGGCTGGCGGTGGTGATGCCCGTGATGCTGGCCTACGCATTTACCAGCAACCTCACGTATGCGCTGGCCGGCTCACTGCTGCGCCACTGGCTGGCCGGCCCTGACGGCAGCTGCACAAGGCTGCGCTGGTTCAACCGCATCATGGCTTTGGTGCTGGTGCTGACGGTCAGCTGGATGCTGCTGCGATGAAAGACGCCAACGCGCTGAACCGGGGGCTCTGGCTGGGACTGGCCGGCATCGTTATTTTTGCCGCTACCTTGCCGCTGACGCGGCTGGCAGTGGGCACGCCCGAGGCGCCGCACATGTCCAGCATCTTTGTGGCATTGGCCCGGGCGGCGCTGGCCGCCAGCCTGGCCGCGCTGTACCTGCTGGCCACGCGCGCGCCCTGGCCACAGCGCCACGAGTGGCGGCCGCTGGGCCTGGTGGCGCTGGGCGTGGTGCTGGGTTTTCCACTGCTGACTTCAGTGGCGCTGCGTTATGTCGAGGCCGCCCATGCGGGTGTAATTTTGGGCCTGATGCCGCTGCTCACAGCGGCTGCCGGCGCGCTGCTGCAACGCCAGCGTCCGGCCGCCGGTTTCTGGTGGTGTGCCGGCCTGGGCAGCGCACTGGTGGTGACATATGCACTGATACGCGCCGGCGCGGGAACGCACTTGCACTTCGAGCCGGCTGACTTGCTCTTGCTAGCCGCCGCCTTGTGCGCTGCCATGGGTTATGCCTTTGGCGGGCGCTTGTCTCACACCATGCGGCCAGAGCATGTGATCAGCTGGGCGCTGTTGCTGGCCCTGCCGCTCAGCCTGCCAGCCACCTGGCTGTTGTGGCCGGCCCAGGCCGTGCCCGCTAGCGCCTGGTGGGCGCTGGTTTATTTGGGTGTGTTTTCTATGTGGCTGGGCTTTTTTGCCTGGTACCGCGGGCTGGTTCTGGGGGGCACAGTGCGCGTGAGCCAGGTCCAGCTTTTGCAGCCCTTCATCACCATGCTGTTTGCCGTGCCGATACTGGGGGAAAAGCTGGACGCGCTGACCATCGGCTTTGCGCTGGCGGTGATCTGCACGGTGTTTTTAAGTAAAAAAATGGCGGTGCATCCGGCACCCCACCTACCGTCAAACCCAGGTTGAACCGTATGCGCAACCGAGCATTCAAACAAGTTGATGTGTTCACTTCGCAAGCCTATCTGGGCAACGCGCTGGCCGTGGTGCTGGACGGCGAAGGCCTGAGCGACGCCGACATGCAGCGGTTTGCATGTTGGACCAACTTGTCGGAAACCACTTTTTTGCTGCCGCCCACCGAGGCCACAGCCGACTACCGGGTGCGCATTTTCACGCCCGGCGGCGAGCTGCCTTTTGCCGGCCATCCCACCCTGGGCAGCTGCCACGCCTGGCTGGAAGCGGGCGGGCAGCCGCAGACCGCGGGGCGCGTGGTTCAGCAATGCGCCAAAGGGCTGGTGCAGATTGCCCGCGAGGCCGGCGCTGGCGCCTCTGGTGCTTTGGGCGCTGCGGGCCGGCTGGCTTTTGCGGCGCCCTCTATGCAACGCAACACACCGGCTGCGGCCGCGCTGGCCGAAGTGACGACCGCGCTGGGCATCACACCGGCGCAGGTGCTGGCCGCGCAATCACTGGACAACGGCCCTGTTTGGTTCAGCCTGCTGCTGGACTCGCCGTCTACCGTGCTGCAACTCACGCCCGACCACGCGCAGCTGGCACGGCTCGGTGTCAAGGTCGGTGTGGCCGCTATGTACCCGGCCGCCGAGGAGGCAATCGACTCACCCCTGATACGCCGCGCCAACCGCGAAGCCGCCGCCTTTGGTGCGCGTTCTGCTGGCAGCGCCGCGCCCCGCCTGGAGGTGCGCGCCTTTGCCGCGGCCACCGGCATCAACGAAGACCCTGTCACCGGCAGCCTGAACGCCAGCCTGGCGCAGTGGCTGATTGGCGACGGTCTGCTGCCCGACCAGTACATTGCCTCGCAAGGCCTGAACATCGGCCGCGCCGGCCAGGTGCATGTGCGGCGCGACGCTGACGGTCAAGTCTGGGTGGGCGGTGATTCTGTAACATGCGTCAAAGGGGAGGTGTTGCTATGAACCAGCAGATATTGCGTACAACGGTTGATCACCTGGTGGTACTGGCCGCGACGCTGGACGAAGGCTCACGCTGGTGTACCCGCCTGCTCGGCGTCACGCCTTCACCGGGCGGGCAGCACCCGCTGATGGGCACGCACAACCGGCTGGTCAATATCTCCAGCTTTGCCTATCCCGACACTTACCTGGAGATCATCGCGCTGGATCCGGAGGCCGAGAGCCAACGCGCACCCGGCCTCAAACGCTGGTTTGACATCGACGACCCGGTGCTGCTCGCGCAGGTGGCACGGGATGGCCCGCAGTTGATTCACTTTGTGGCGCGTTGCCCGGATGTGCAGCCGGCCGTGCAAGCCCTTGGCGCGCTGGGGCTGGACTGCGGCGAGGTACTGCAGGCCTCCCGGCCCACCCCGGAAGGCCTGCTGCAATGGCGCATCACCGTGCGCGACGACGGCCAGCGTCTGCTGGGCGGCGCGCTGCCCACGCTGATTCAATGGGGCGAGCCGGGTGAAGTCGAGCCGCCCCACCCGACCCAGACCCTGCCCTACTCAGGCCTGCAACTGCAAGGCTTGCTGATGACAAACCCCACACCCGAATTACTTGAAAATGCCTGCGAGGCCATCGGCCTGGCCGGCATGCAGGTGCAAAACGGCACACCGGGTATTCGCGCTACCTTGCAAACCGAGCGGGGGCTGGTGCAACTGAGCTCGCCGCCGCATTAAGTTACAACACCCTGCCCTTTTGGAGACAAATACCATGACCTATTTCAACCCGACTCCCGCATCGTTCACCCGCCGCCACGCCATGGCAGCGCTGCTGGCCGCGGTGGCCGCTGCACCTGCGCTGGCGCAGTCGCCCGCCGCTGCGCCGGCCTATCCGACGCAGCCCATCCGCCTGCTGGTGGGTTACGCGCCGGGCGGTCCCACCGACATCATTGCGCGCCTGGTGGCCACGCGGCTGCAGGAAGTGCTGGGGCAAACCGTGGTGGTTGAAAACAAGGCGGGCGCCAGCTCCAACATTGCGTCTGAAGAAGTGGCCCGCGCCAAACCTGACGGCCACACGCTGCTGCTGGGCACCATCGCCAACGCCACCAACATGACGTTTTACAAAAAGATGAACTACGACACCCTGCGTAGTTTTGCGCCCATCACGCAGCTGGTGGCTTCACCCAGCGTGCTGATGGTCAATGCCACGCTGCCGGTACGCAATGTCAGCGAGCTGATTGCACTGGGCAAAGCCAAACCGGGCACGCTGTCGTTTGCGTCTTCAGGCAACGGCGGCTCGCCACACCTGGGCGGTGAGCTGCTCAAAATGCGCGCCGGCGTGGACATGATTCATGTGCCCTACAAAGGCACTGCACCGGCCATGAATGCGTTGCTCTCGGGCGAGGTGTCCATGAGTTTTGTGACCTCGCTCTCAGCCATTCCCCAAGCCAAAAACCCCAAGCTGCGCGCACTGGCCGTGGCCGGCACGCAGCGCCTGCCGCAACTGCCTGACGTGCCCACGCTGATCGAGTCCGGGCTGGCCGGCTTTGAAGTGAGCTCCTGGAGCGGCCTCATGGCACCAGCCGGCACGCCGCCGGCCATCATTGCGCGACTGAACGCCGAAACCACCAAAATTCTGGCGCTGCCAGAGGTACGCGCTACGCTGCTGGCGCAGGCCGCGCTGCCGGTGGGCAGCACGCCCGATCAGTTCCGTAGCTACATCGCTGAAGAGATCGACCGCTGGGGCAAGGTCATCAAACTGACCGGCGCTACGCTCGAATAAAACGCCAGGCTTCAAAGACCCGCAGGCTTAAAAGGCCGGCAGGCTGTCGAACTCGGCCAGCAACTCTGCGAGTGCGCGGCCGCTGGCGTCCAGTACGGCGCGGCCTTTGTCTGCCGTGGCCGCAGCCGCGTTGCCGGCCGCCCCGGCAGGGTTCAGGTCTTGTGCGGCCCAGGCCAGCTTGACGCTGCGGCCATTGCCGATGATCGAAAAATCTCGCGCCCGCTGCCGGCTGGTGGACTCAAAGTTTTGCGCCTGTCGCATGTCCACCCGCTCGGGGTGCAAGGCCAGCATCATGGAGGTTTCAACCTCGCCGCCGTGCACGCCAAAACGCTCTTCATCCGCGCCAAACAGCGCCTGCACCGCAGCCGGCAAGGGCAGCGCAAAGGTGTTGACCATGGCCACTGTCATGCCGCAACGCGCACGCAATTCGCGCCCGACGATGTCCATGGTCGAGACATTGCCGCCGTGGGAATTGAGCAGTACCAGCTTTTGGATGCCGGTGCGCGCCACGCATTCGCCCAGGTCTACCCAGGCTTGAATCAAGGTGGCCGCGCTCAGCGTCAGCGTGCCGGCAAACGCCGTGTGCTCCACGCTGCGGCCCACGGTTTGCGTGGGCAAAAAAAACACCGGCAAGCCGGCCGGCAAATGCGCCAGCGCATGCGCCACCACGCCATTGACCAGATCGGTGTCCACGCTCAACGGCAAGTGCGGACCATGCTGCTCCGTGGCGGCCAGCGGCAGCACGGCGATGCTGCGCGCCGCGTCCAGCTGGGCAAAGTCAGTGGTCTTGAGGTCGGCCCAGAAGCGGGGCATAGGGGAAGTCATGGCTAATTCTGACACGCGGTGCAAATGTGCCGTTCAGGCTACGCGCCCTGCCCCTGGCTCACATGCCGCCCCTGTCTCTGCGCCCGCGCCTGCCCGGCCGGCGTGAGCGGCTGCGCTATCGCCTGCAAGGCCTCTGCCAAACAAGCCGGCTTGCCGCGCGCGCCGCTGGCTTGGTAGTCGGCCAGCAGCGCATCGCGCACCAAAGCCTTCGGCAAGCCGCGCTCGGCGCTCAGGTACGCAAACAGCAAGTCCACCAGTTTCTCGTAAGCAAACTCGTGCGTCTTACCCGTGGTGGCCCACAGCCAGTCGCTGAAATTTAAAAACGCATCAAACGCAGCCACCGGCAAAGCCTCAGTGCCTTCGAGCAGCAGCGTGCGCGCGCGCATGAAGCGCCCCGAGTTGGCGACCATGTCCCAGTAGCGGGCAACGCGCTGGATGCGCTGCAGCGTGGCAAAGTCAATCGTCGAGTTTTGCAAAATTGTGTATGGCGTTTGCGGGTCGTAGACCATTGCAAAGTCGACCGTGTGGCGCGTGATCGGCGTGCCGCGCAAGCGCTTCAAAATGCCAAACTGAATCTCGTGCGGGCGCAAAGCGTAGAGCCGGTCAAAGCCTTGGGCAAAGCTGTCCAGCGTTTCGCCGGGCAGGCCAAAGATCAAATCGGCATGCACATGCGCCTGGCTTTGCGTCACCAGCCAGCGCAGGTTGTCAGCGGTCTTGGTGTTGTCTTGCTTGCGCGAAATGCGCTGCTGCACCTCGGGGTTGAAACTCTGCACGCCCACTTCAAACTGCAGCGAGCCGGCCGGAAACTGCACGATCAATTCTTTCAACCGGTCCGGCAGGCTGTCGGGCACCACCTCAAAGTGCACAAACAAATCCGGCACACCATTGCTCACCTGCATGCGGTCTAAAAAAAACTGCAGGATGCGCACCGAAAACTCGACCTTCAAGTTGAAGGTGCGGTCCACAAACTTGAAGTTGCGCGCGCCACGCGCATACAGCGCGGCCATCTCGGCCATGAAGGCGTCCAGGTCAAACGCCCAGGCCGTCTTGTCTAGCGACGACAGACAAAACTCGCACTTGAAGGGGCAGCCACGCGAAGCCTCTACGTACAAGAGCCGCTTGGCAATGTCGTCGTCGGTGTATTCGCTGTACGGGTAAGCCAGCGCGTCCAAAGGCGGCTGCTCACCGGCGATCACTTTCATCAGCGGCTGCGGGCCGTCGAGCAGCGCGCGGCACAGCTTGGGAAAGCTCACATCGCCCCAGCCCGTCACCACGTGGTCGGCCAGCTGGCAAATCTCTTGCGAATCGGTTTCAAAGCTCACCTCGGGCCCGCCCAGCACCACTTTGATGTCAGGCCGCAGCGCCTTGAGCAGCCGCAGCACCTGCGTTGTCTCGACCACGTTCCAGATGTAAACGCCCAGGCCGATAACGCGGGGCTTGAGCGCCAGCAAGTCCTCAACGATTTGAGTGGGCCTTTGCTGGATGACGAACTCACGCAAAGCCGTTTGCGCCCGCAAGCCCGCGCCGCCATGCCGGTCCATGTTGGCCAGCAGACAGCGCAAACCGAGAGATGCGTGAATGAACTTGGCGTTGAGCGTGGCCAGCACGATGGGCGCAGACGCCGGCACGCCCGCTGGAGCGGCTGGGGTCGGCGGGGTGGGGCTTTGCATGGGGGGATTATCAGAGCAAGGCAAATTCGAAAATTCTCCCGCCCTTCCAAGGGCCATACCAAAAATGCCAACATCGCAGCTCATCAGCTTTCCGATGAATTGTTATTTTCTGAAGCCCACGCAACATGAAATTACTCTTGACGCTTTGCACCTTGTGCGCCTTGTCATGGCCCAGCATGGCCCGGGACCTCACCATTGAGCTGCACTCGCCCGAATGGCTGACCAAGGCGCGCGAAGCCATTGACGGGAAAAACTACGACCTGGCCATCAGCGTGCTGACGCAAGCCGATGAAAAGCAATCGGCCGATTGGCACAACCTGATGGGCTTTAGCTTGCGCTTGAAAAGCCCGCCGCAGTTGGTGCGCGCTGAACAGCACTACCAAGCAGCGCTGGAAAAAAACCCGCTGCACCTGGGCGCTTTGGAGTACTACGGGGAGTTACTTTTATTAAAGAGAGATTTGGCTGGCGCCGAAACCATGCTCAAACGCCTTGAAATGGCTTGCTCTGCGGGCTGCGAAGAGCTGCGCGATCTGCAAAAAAGTATGGCTGAGTACAAAGCCAAAAAGTGATCTTTGGGGCGGCGTTGGGGTAAATGGGATCTGACCCCAATTAACTATGCCGGTGCTGGTGGTGCACATCCGGCACATGCGGGTGCACATGGCGTTGCGGTGCGTGTTGGTGCCAGTGGCTGTGCGGGCCCGCGGGCATGTCGGTATGGGTGTGCTGGTGGTGGCCGTCGTCGTGAGTGTGGGCGTGTTCGTGGTCCAGGGCTTCGTGCGT
>JBIKPY010000050.1:0-21647 GCA_044357185.1 Polaromonas sp. | reverse complement strand
TTTACCCTGGTCATTTACTTCATGATCATCTACGGCAGCTTTGTCGAGCTGTGGGGCCGGGACTGGTCGCTGACCTTCAAGCATTACATCAAGGGCTTTGAAATCGCTTTCAACGACTTTGGTCTGCACTGGAAAGGCTCTGCCTGGAGCAGCCTGGCCACCACGATGATCATCGCTGTGGTGTCGGCGCCGCTGACAGCGGCCATCGGTCTGATCACTGCCTGGCTGCTAACACGCCAGGAGTTCGCGGGCAAGCAGATGTTTGAGTTTGGCACCCTGCTGAGCTTTGCCATTCCAGGCACGGTCATCGGCGTGAGTTACATCGTTGCCTTCAACGTGCCGCCCATCGAATTAACGGGTACTGCGGCTATTTTGGTGATCTGCTTTGTGTTTCGCAACATGCCGGTGGGCGTGCGCTCCGGCATTGCTTCGCTGTCGCAGATTGACAAGAGCCTGGACGAAGCTTCGCTGACTTTGCGGGCTTCTTCGGCCACCACCTTCAGGCGCATCACCCTGCCCCTGATCCGGCCGGCCATCTTGTCGGCACTGGTCTACAGCTTTGTGCGCACCATGACAGCCATCAGCGCAGTGATCTTTCTGGTCAGCGCGCAGCACGACATGGCCACCAGTTACATCATCGGGCGCGTTGAGAACAACGAATACGGGATTGCCATTGCTTACTCCACGGTGTTGATCGTCATCATGCTGCTGGCGGTGCTGATGTTCCAGGCCATCACCAGCGGCCGTCAACTCGGTCGCCGCGGCATGCGCGACAGCACGTCCAGCGCCGCTTTTGCAGGATCAACATGAACCCACTTTCTCTTAAAAACTCGGCTTCTGTGGTGTTGGAGCAGGTTGTCAAACGCTACAACCCGAAAGGGCCTGCCGCTGTGGACAATGTCTCGCTGCGGTTTGAAGCCGGCTGCCTGACCACCCTGCTCGGCCCCTCGGGCTGCGGCAAAACCACCACCTTGCGCATGATCGCCGGGCTGGAGACTGCGACCTCCGGGCGCATCCTGATCGGTGACAAAGACGTGACCCGGCAGCCCGCCACCGAGCGAGATGTCTCTATGGTGTTTCAGTCCTACGCGCTGTTTCCGCACATGCGGGTGAACGAGAACATACGCTATGGCCTGGAAGTCAGCCGCATTCCCCGCGATGTGATGGAGGCTAAGACCCGGGAAGTGATGAAGCTCATGGGTCTTGAAACACTCGGTCAGCGGTATCCGCACGAGCTATCAGGCGGCCAACAGCAGCGCGTGGCCGTGGCCAGGGCCTTGGTGCTCGAACCTATGGTCTTGCTGTTTGACGAGCCGCTCTCCAACCTGGACGCCAAGCTGCGCCGGCGCGTTCGCCAGGAAATCCGCGAATTGCAGCAATCCCTGCAGCTCACAGTCATTTATGTCACGCACGACCAGGAAGAAGCCCTGGCCGTGTCCGACACGATTGTGGTGATGAACAACGCTGTGGTGGCGCAAATCGGAAGCCCGCGCGAGCTGCATGAACGCCCTACCACCTGCTTTGTGGCGGACTTCATTGGCGAGGCCAATGTGCTGCCCTGCCAGATTCTGGATTCGGGGCCGCAAGGCACACGCGTACAACTGGGCAAGCTGCAGTTAACCTTGGAAGGCCAAACCCAGCGACGCGGCGCTGGGCACGTGGCCGTGCGTCCCGGACGCATTACGCTGCATGCCCAAACAGCCGGGGTGCAGACACCGCTGCTGGAGGCGACGCTGGCCAAGTCCAGCTACCTGGGCGAATACTTTGAGCACACTGTGCAAACCGAGCTGGGCGAGGTGCTGGTGGCCAGCGGCAATACCACCGAGCAACTCAGCACCGGTCAGCTTGTGGGCTTGGGATTCAGCCCCGACACCGTGGTCTTGCTGCAAGACTGAAGTAGCCGGTCCCATACCAGTACCGCTTTTACAAGGGTGCTAGCGCTATGCCGCTCAGGGCACTGACTTCCTTTGCCAGCAAGGCGTTGCTGGCCAGCACCTCGTTGCCATGGGCAATGGCGCCAGGCGTGAAGAAATCATTCACACGACCGCCCGCTTCTTCCACCAGCAGCAGGCCGGCAGCGACATCCCAGGAGTTGATGTGTGACTCTGCATAGGCTTCGGTGCGGCCCGCAGCCACATAGGCCAGGCCCAGCGTGCCTGAACCGGCCCGGCGAACTGCGCAACCGGCTTCAACACCGGAAGTCACAAGTTTGAGGTAAGGCTCGGGCGCAGTCCGGTTAGACCAGCCGATTTCAAATGTGGCCGCCGTCAGGGAAGCCACACTGCTGACACGGATGGGCACGCCATTAAGACGGGCGCCATGACCGCGTTCAGCCAGGAAAAGTTCGTCATGCAGAGCGTCATACACAGCGCCCACCATCACGCGCCCGTTCTCCAGAAAGCCCAGCGAAATGCAACAGTGCGGAATTTGCCGGGCAAAGTTGGCCGTGCCATCAATCGGGTCCACAATCCACAGCCGCGGCGCTTCAGTGACGCCGCCCGTTTCCTCGCCCATCACGGCGTCTTGCGGAAAATGCCGGGCAATGGCTTGTTTGACATAAGCCTCGACTGCGCCGTCTGTGACGGTCAGGTAGTCCTGACGGCCTTTGAGCGAATAAGCCGGCCGTTGCGGGTCGTGAAAAGCCGTGCGGATCATGGCGCCGGCAGCGCGCACAACCTCTTCGGCAACGCGCGAAACTTCGTGGATTGTTGGCATGGTGCAGGCAGCGGCCGTGAGTCAAACAAGTCTTTGAAGTTAACATAAAGCTGCTAACGATGTAGACAGGTGAACCCTAGCGACGGAGTCGAAAAAAATTTCTAAAACACGCACGGCGGCAATGCCATGCAAAATATCCGCATGAATATCCTGCTCATCGAAGATGAACAACGAATCGCTGACTTCATTGTCACGAGCTTCGAATCTGCCGGTTTCGTGGTTCATCACGAAATTGATGGTTTCAGAGGACTGAACACCGCGCTGATCAAAAATTTCGATGCCCTTGTGCTGGATGTGGCCCTGCCCATGATGGACGGGTTTCAGATCTTGACTGAAATACGGCGCAAGGGTCTGAGCACGCCGGTGATCCTGTTGACAGCCAAAACCGACCTGGCAGACCGGCTGAGCGGATTTGAGCTCGGTGCAGACGACTTTTTAGTCAAGCCCTTCTTTATTGAGGAGCTGCTTGTGCGCGTCAAAATACTGATCGCCAGAAAATCGGGCAGCGATGCCAGCACCATTGCGCAAAGCGGCATCACACTCGATCGATTTAGCCGGGTGGCCCAATGGGGTATGCGCAGCAGTGTGTTGACTCAACGAGAGTACGTGTTGTTGGAGTGCCTGTTGCTGTCGCCGGGTCAGATTTTTTCCAGGCAGCAAATTCTCAAGCAAGTCTGGAATGTGGATTTCGACCCCGGCACCAACGTGGTGGACGTCTGCATTCAGAGGCTGCGCAAAAAGCTGTCCAACGCCGACCCGAATTCACTTGAGGTTTTTCCCATTGAGACTATCCGGGGCGTAGGCTACCGGCTCAACAACCCTTAAACACCATGCGCCGTTCTTTTCGAATACATGTTTTTTTGGCTGTGGCGCTGTGCGTTGTGGCCTTCAGCGGGGCCTCGAGGCTGCTGGTGGCCAACTCGGCGTTTGAGCCCTTGCATGGTCACTTCAGCGAAGTGCTGGCCCGCCACGCGGCGCGTGAACTGCAGGCCGCCCCGGGCCCGCTCAATACCGCGCAGATTAAAAGCTATCTGGAAAAATCTCTGGACGATCTACGGCCTGGTGAAATGCTGGTCTGGGCAGATAAAAATCCTGCAAGCACAGACGCTGCACAAGCTTTGGCACTGAAGCTGACAGCCGCAGCCCCCGTGTGGACACCGTTGGATGGCCAAAGCACGGCTCAGCCCTTTGAAATGGCCGATCTCAAGGCCCATGCGCAGGACTGGCGCATTCTGCGAACGCCACATCCGCAGGGCCAGTTCTATGTGGCCGTTGACAAAAATGTTTTGACCAGATCAGCCGAAGGTATCTTGCAAACTCGCGACGGCATCTTGCGCAACCTTTGGCCCATGCTGCTGGGCTTCATTGTGTTGGTCACGATTGTGTTGACGAGAGCTGCGCTGAAACCTGTTCAAACGCTGCAACAAGCTTTTGCAACCATTGATATCAAGAACCCCAGCGCGCACATCTCCCCTGAAAACCATTACCATGAATTTGCCGGTTTCATTGGCTACTTCAATGCACTGATTGACCGTTTAAGGGGGAACTACGCGCTGGCAGCCCGGTTTTCAAGCGATGCTGCCCACGAACTGCGCACACCCCTGACCATCATCCGGGGCTACCTGCACCGGCTGGTGAACCAGGCTCCCGACAGATCAGAGTTGCAAATTCAGCTGTCGCTGGTGGCTGAAGAAGTTGAGCGGCTCATTTCAATTTCAAACAAGTTGCTGGTGCTTTCACAAGCCGATGCCGGGCGGGTGAGTCTGGAGATTCAGCCCATTCAGCTCAACGACATGGTCGGTGAGATGGTTGATGACCTCAAAGCTCAGCATCAGGACCTGACTTTTTCAATGGACATGCCCAGCGGCATCACATTCGAGGGCGACAACGAACTCATCTGGCAGCTCACCAGCAATTTGTTTGGCAATGCCGTGAAGTACAACCGGCCCCAGGGTCAGGTTCAATTCAAAGCGCGAATCAGCGAGAACAAGCTCGTCTTCAGCCTCAGCAACACCACGCATTTGTCAACATCGGGCCTGGACGATCGTATTTTTGAGCGCTTTTACAGGTTCCGCGAAACCGACAAACAGGAATTCACCCAGGTTTCTGGCTCTGGCCTGGGCTTGAGTTTGTGCCGGGAAATTGTCAGTGCTCACGGCGGCACTCTGAAAATGCATGTCGAAGATGAAAGTTGGGTGACATTCGAGTGCACCCTTCCCTGCGGCGACTGACTAGATTACAAAGCTGTAACAAATCATTACGGTTTGCAAACAATTAAAACGCCTTAAAGCCCGGATTCATAGCATTACTTAACTTTAAAAGGTTGAGTTATGCGTTTTTCATTTTTCAACATATTTTTCGTATTGACTTTGCTCGCGCCTTCGCTGAGTCAAGCCCAAGACGGGGGCTGCGAGAAATTTGCGAACAAAGACCAGCAGGTTATCTGCATGGCCTCAATCAAAAAAGAAATCAAAGTCTGCGACGGCATGTCGTCCACAAACGGCGTGTTCTTTTGCCAGGCCGTTTCAACGGGCAACTCCTACCCCTGCGACAAAATCGTCGGCAACCGCTCACATTGCCTGGCCTTGGTGCGGGATAAGCAGCGCAGAGGCTAAAAGTTTTTTGAGGGTTTGTAGAAAGTTAAAAAACGCGCCGCAAGGCGCGTTTTTACTTGTGTCTCGGCAAAACAAGCGTTCATAAGAACCCGGCAATTGAAAGCCGATATTTGCGTTTGGTAACATTGAATTCAAACCACATAGGCAGGAGAGTTCGATGTTGATCAAACGCATTATTGACGTGACTGAAAAGTGTTTTCTGGTCACTATCGCTCTTTTTACGGTCGGCGCCATGGTGCAAGAAGTCATGTTGCTGATAGAGCAGCGCAGCGTTGCGCTGAAAGATCTGCTGCTGATGTTCATTTATGCCGAAGTGTTGGGCATGCTTGGCGCGTTTTATAGCAGTCACAAGATTCCAATCACCATTCCTTTGTTCATTGCCATGACGGCCTTGAGCCGTCTCATCATCCTCCAGGGCAAGGACGGAGACCCGTCTATACTTTTATACGAAAGTGGTTCTATTTTGCTGATTGCTGTGGCCTGCTGGGTGATCAGCAATTTGCGCAATCGAGACTGACTTAGGGCTATTTTTAAAATTCAGGCAAGGCCTGCGCTCATTCCAAGCGCATCCAAAAAAATTCATAAACAACAGTATTTTCATCAGGCATCCCCATGACCACCGTTAAAACATGCTTAGCTCAAAAGCCGCAACCTGTCGTCACCATCAGCGTCGGGCCTGAAGAAAAAGTGGTCGTTGCCCTGCAACTGATGCGCGATAAAAGAGTGCGGGCGATCCTGGTCATCAAAGACGACAAGTTGCTGGGCATCCTCACCCAGGGCGACTGCGCCATCAAGGTGCTCTTACCTGGCCTGGATGCCAAGCAAGTGCTGGTCAAAGATGTCATGACGGTCGACCCGATCACGGTCAAGCTTCAGGACCCCATTGAGGCATGCACGGGCTTGATGGCCTCACGCAATTTTCGTCACTTGCCCGTCGTAGAAGCGGGGCGGGTCGTCGGCGTGATATCGATTGGTGATGTCGTCAAAGACAGCATTCGCCAGATGGGTCAGCAAATCGGCTTTTTAGAGACCTACATCAAAGGCCACAGCGCTTAAGAGATTTACCTGGGTTGTAGCTCATTGGCTTACCCTCCCCCACTACCTATGACCGAAGACTCTCGCTGCTGCGGAAGCGGCACCTGCATCATTAACGCCGAAGGCCTCTGCTGGTGTGGCCAGCAATGGGATGGCGAAAAAATGTGCCACCTGCCTTTGGCCGAAAGCCCCAGCCCAAGTGGCAAAAATGTTCAACCGGCGACTTCCCCAACGCCTCAAGTGACAACCCGCAACACGCCGGACGGGACTTGAAACGCCACGTTGCCGCTACTTTGCTTGTGCTGACCACACTTGGCGTGATCAACGCTCACGTGGATATTGAAGCGCAGGACGGCCGCTACTTTGGCGTTTGGCAAGGGAAAAAGCACGACGTGATCGGCTGGTTAGCGGATCACAACAACCAACTCTGGCGTGATTGCAGCGCGGTGCAGCAACTGAGCCATGCCAGCCCGGCTGCCGGACAGGTATTGAGCCTCATCGCGGAGTACAGCCCGCCCGACTCGCGCAATGCCGAGCTTGTCAGTTTGCTGCAGCAAGGCGACTGGCTGCTGGCAGAACTGGCCTTTGCGCAGCTCAACCCCGCTGTTGTCGTGCTGCAGGCCGGGCCCACGGGCATGCGCATACCTGAGCGCGCTGTGTGGAGTGGCAGCACGGCGCCATGGCAAGCCGGCCCCCGCATCCGTCAGCACCTGAGGCAACAAGTGCCGCAGCTGCCCACAACTTTTCTGGCCTGCTACGACCCGGTTACACCCGGACTTAGATGATGGTCGGCGTTGGGGAATGTCGTGTAGATAACTTCAGGTCACCGCAGCTCTTACAAGAATCTTCGCCAGAAAAAAGCTTCAGCCAACACTCATTTACGGGACTTGAATTGGGCGATACTTTTTTTGAGATCGCGGTACTCCTCGCAGCCAAAAGTGCATGCCTTGTCCAATCGACTGAGCATCGTTTCAGCGCCCGCAAGATCATTTTTCAGAAGCAATAATTCACCGTAGTACTCAAGCGCACCCCGGTGTTTAGGTTCTTTGACCAGCGCTGACAGGTAATGCTTTTCGGCCTCCATCAAATTAGGCGGTGTTTTTTTGCGCAGGCTGTAACCCATCAGGTTGTGCCAGTCGGCAGACTGCTTTTCATCGGCCTGCAAAAGAACATTGATGGCTTGATCAAAGTTCTTTGCCTCAATGAGTTGCCTGGTTTGGCTTTTCCAGCTGGGCGCAGCTGGCCCCGCAGGCGTCATATCAGCGGCGATGGTTGACATGGCTGTACACAACACAGCGCACACAAGAAGAAGTTTTTTCATTGGCTGTCCGTTAACTGCAAATTGGTCCGTCCATCTGCCATTGGAGCCCAAAGCAAAAAGCCCCGCGTGGTGCGGGGCTCTGAGCGCCTTGCAACCCTGCTGAGCGAGTCGAAAGGGCTTATTTTGGCGGAAACGGAGTCCGCCTGGGACTTGTTTCATGCAATATCAAGAAACATCATTTATTCGACTTTTACCTATGAGGATAGAAGAATCGTTGTGTCAGCCTGAGCCACCTGCTACCATCCCACATCATCTTCTTGGGTATGTAGGTAGGTATGCCGAAAATTGCAAAATCCCTCAGCACTGTTGAAGTCAATCGCCTCAAAACTCCGGGCTGGCACGCTGTTGGCGGGGTAGCAGGTCTCCTACTCCAAGTCCGCGAGCCTGCGCGCGAGGGCGCTCAGATTACAAGGTCATGGGTATTGCGCGTTCGCGTTGGGGATAAGCGCCAGCCGTTCGGGCTTGGGTCGTACCCGCAGGTTTCACTGGCAGAGGCTCGTGAGCAAGCAAAGAGGCTGGTCGCAGATGCCCGGCAGGGCGTGAACCCCAAGGAAAAGAAGAAATCCGCTCGGAGTGCGCTGCTGTCTGCGGCAGCCAAAAACAAGACGTTCCAAGAATGTGCTGACGCATACATGAAGGCACACAGCCAAGATTACAGTAACGACAAGCACCGCAAACAGTGGGCAGCGACGCTTGAAACCTACGCGTACCCAGTTATCGGAAAGCAGCTTGTATCTGACATCACCATGCGGAGCGTTCTTGATGTACTGCTGCAAGACACACAGAGCGCAGACAAGACCGTCGGCAAGTTGTGGCATACAAAGACCGAGACTGCAAAGCGACTACTAGGCCGGATCAAGACCGTTCTCGATTTCGCGACAGTCAATGAGTACAGGACTGGAACAAATCCAGCACAGTGGACGGGTCACCTCGACACTCAGCTTCCGTCGCCCAAGAAGCTGGCGGGCATCAAGCACCACCCCGCGATTCCATACGGCGATATGGGTGACTTCATGGCCCGGCTACGCGCAAACGACAGTATGAGCTCAAAGGCTCTTGAGTTTTTGGTCTTGACGGGTGTTCGGTCGGGATCGGTCAGATTGGCAGATCGATCTGAAATTGACTTAACCAAGAAGCTCTGGGTCATCCCGGCGGAGCACACCAAGACAAAGCAAGAGCATCGCGTACCACTGGCCCCTCAGGCGATAAAGCTGCTCTTGTGTTTGCCGACGATGGCGGGGACAACAAAGCTGTTCCCAAGTACACGCGGTGGCGCCCTGTCAGACATGGCGTTGTCGCAGTTGATGAGAGGGATGCGTGACAGGGGTGAGCTACACGTTGAAGCTGTACCCCACGGGTTTAGATCGACTTTTCGCGACTGGGGCGCAGAGCAAACCAGTTACCCAGACGAAATCCGCAAGGCAGCTTCAGGTCACACAGTGGGGGACTCGGTCCAGCAGGCTTACCAGCGCACGGACTTGCTGGAGAAAAGACGCCGGATGATGAACGACTGGGCTGAATTTCTAGATCAGACAAGCGCTAGCAGATCAGCCAGGGTGACGCCGCTTCGGAAAAAATTGTGATGTTGAAGCCAGACAGTTATTTCAAGCAGCACAAGGATTACTTTCCTGCAAAGGATCGCAGAGAAGCTCGCAAGTTATTTCGGCGAGCAATTCGTGAGTACTACGTCATGCAGCGCAAATACGTAATTGAGCCGGAATCCGGTGAGCGGGTGTAAAGCGTGCTCGTTGGACACGTCATAAAGCAGCAAAAAAAGCAACGTCGGAAAGTGCGGTTACTTTTCACCGGCAACGTTTCAGCAGGCAAGCCCAAGCGACCTGAAATTAAATTTCTCATTGCGCGGCTTTTTATTCTTTGGGGCAAATACGCAAAAAATCCAGCCACAGTTTCTTGGAAAACAAATTCCGCTATCAAGACTGACTTCGAAGAATTTCTGCATGATCTTTTGCCCAAGCTCGGTGCTCGAGACGTGAGGCGCTATGTAGAAGCTCACTGGCGGGATCGCAAGTAAAAATATTTGTAGTCTTGAGCGGGGTCAGCAGCTGGTTTACTGAGGGTGTTCTTTCAACGCCATGGAGCACCCTCATGAACCGACTCAAACCACCACCAATGCGCTTTGACGACTTGCCAGATGTGGCAATGATTCAAATTCGACCTTTGGTCAACTATAAGGTCCTGCCCTACTCGGCCACAACCATTTGGCGCAAGTGCCGGAGCGGTGAATTCCCCGCCCCAATCAAAGTGTCAGCTGGAATAACTGCTTGGCGAATCGGGGACATTCGGAAATATTTGGTAGAAATCTCTGCACCGTTGAAAGGTGGTGCAGCATGAAATCCACGACCGCACCTCCAACATGGGCTACACAATCGCCTTGGCTTGACTCAACCAAAGGGAGTCTTTTCAGAGACGAGTTTCAACTCATTTCTGATACAAAAATTCAACCTGAAATTCTCGAGTGGGGGCCTTACTTCACGCCACTTGAAATTTACCACTGGATTTTCCAAAACAATGGCGAGAACCTGTTCTTTAAGGGGCTGGCTCGACTGGCACCAATGTTTCCGGTGGTGGCATATGACGGACAAGTTGCAGTTTGGATATCGCCCCCTCCCTCAGGTCTTGGAAACGCGATTTACTTGGTCATGGGGCATGACAAGGATCAGCAACTCCGTTTGGTCGGTAGCAACTACTTCACTGAGCCGAAGCAGCAAAGTGGATCAACGGTATCGGGTGCGGCATTCTTTGCTCAGTATGACCAAGCAGACCAGCGAGGCCAACGTCAAATTGTTAAAGACACAGTTGAAACAAGCATCCAATCTGAATATGCGAGTCTGCTGCTGAACATTCGTCGCGAATGCGAACAATTTCACACTATGGCCATCTACATCACGGTACTCACTGATCCGGGCAGTATGTTCCATGCAGGCAAGGCCGTGATCGAGGGGGGCAAGCCGGCAGACTGCTCGTATGAATTTTTTGGGGAAATCAAATGAGCCAAGATTTCGACCTCAACACCGAGCTGGACGACGACGATTTTGACTTCGATGAGTACTACCCCGAAGAAGCTTGGGATGAACTTGCCGCGACCAAAGTTTTGTCGGGGAAAATTGATGCGGTTGCTCCGTTAGATGGACGGGTGTCAAACGATGAGTTCCTGACTGCAATCTTTGGCAACACGTTCACTTCGGCTCATCCGCTTGTTTGCAAAAAAACTGGCGACCCTGACCTTGGCGGTTGGTTGCCAGCCAAATGGCCCTGCAACACTAACTTGCCTGAGTTGAACTGGTATGCCTTACCCAGCCTGTATCAACCTGATGGCACTGGTCGTTATCGCGCTACGAAAGAGCTGGCAGTGTCTGTGCACGCGGTCATGGTTGATGATGTCGGTACAAAGGTTCCTGCTGATCAGTTCGTAAACTGCCCTCCTTCTTGGGCCATCGAAACAAGCCCAGGGAACTGTCAGTACGGATACATCTTTATCGAGCCGATCACTGATCTGGGTGTAGCTGACAAACTGAAAGAAAAGTTGATAGCGGCTGGGCTCTGCGACAGCGGTGCCACAGGTGGCACTGCACGCTGGATGCGTTTACCCTTTGCGATTAACGGTCGCCCAAAATACGGGGACCCCTCGCCCAAATGTCGCCTTTTGCAGTGGCATCCAGAGTTGAAGTACACGGTTGAAAATTTGTACTCAGCCTTCGGGTTGCATCAACACCCGGTTGTACCTTCAAATAATTCAGCAACTCCAAACCTTAATGGGCCGACCGTACAACAACAGTTAAGTAATGATGCGGCTTCGGTGATCGAGGCCCTTCAAGCAAAGGGGCTCTACAAAAATGCACTCGGTTCTGGAAAGCACGACATCACTTGTCCATGGGTGAATGGACATACTGACGCAATCGACAACGGTTCGGCTTATTTCGAACCTAATCAGAAATACCCCACTGGCGGCTTCAAGTGCCATCATTCACATGGGTCGCTGTTTCACATCAGTGAGTTGAAAGTATTTCTGGGTGTTGTTACTGAAACGGTTGAAGCGACTCAGCATGGACAACCCCACAAGCTACCACCAGCACTGCGTCCCGTTCCGGCTTTGGACGAGAACAATCTACCTGATGCGCTTAGAGATGCAGTTGTTGACTTAGCAGACCGTTTGCAATGCCCGGCTGACTATCTGGCTATGGCGATGCTGTCTGCGGCTGGTGCGGTTGTTGGCAACAAGATCGGTATCTTTCCCTACGCAAACGATGAAAGCTGGGAGGTTTACCCTGCACTTTGGGGCGGAATCGTAGGTGACCCTGGCAGCAAAAAATCGCCGTCGCTCCTGCACGCCCATAAACCGCTACAACATCTTGAGAGCCTAGCTTCGCAGAAATACGCTAACGACATGCAAGCACACAGCACCGCGGTGGTTCAACACGAACAGGCATTGGTTGCATGGAACAAACATAAAGGTACAAGTTTCAAGCCGACGCCGCCAGTCGAGCCCAAGCGTGAGCGCTATGTTGTCCATGATTCGACATACCAAGCGCTTGGCGTCATCTTGGCTGATAACCCACGAGGTGTACTTGCACTGGCGGACGAACTGTCTGGTCTTCTTCAATCTTTAGACACTGCGGGGCAAGAGGCTGCAAGAGGTTTTTACCTCACCGGGTGGAGCGGAACAGGTGGCTATTCTTTTGACCGGATCGGGCGCGGGTCTATCAGTTTGGACCGCTATTGCCTAAGTGTGTTTGGGGGCTTTCAGCCGGACCGAGTCAAAGCGTATGTCCAGTTCTCACAACGGGGCAGCACCAAGAACGATGGTCTGTTGCAACGTTTTCAATTGCTTGTGTGGCCGGACCCTCTTTGCAATTTCAAGCTGGTGGACAGAGCACCAAATCAAACGGCAATTAATGATTACCACAAAGCAATAATTGCTTTGCTCAATCTGACGCAACAGCTACTTCAAGGAGCTCGCAGTTTGCCCAATGGTTCGCAGCTTCTGCACTTCACACCAACTGCGCAACAAGCATTTAATTCGTGGTTTGTTCAAAACGAAAAGATGCTCGCCACCGGCGGTTTAGACCCTGCCCGCCAGAGTCACTTTGCCAAGTACAGAAGCCTAATTCCAGCCTTAGCATTGCTTTTTCACCTGCTTGATGGTCACGCCGGACCGGTCTGCGAAGATTGCCTGAACCGTGCAGTGGCATTCGCGCTGTACTTGAAAAACACGCTGATCGGATTTACGCTTCGGTTTCTGGTCACGATCACGCGTCTGTTCAGGTATTGGCTCAGCGTCTTCTTGACGGCCATCTGCGCGATGGATTTACTTGTCGGACCCTCACGCTTAAAGGTTGGGCAGGACTGGCTACTAAAGATCAAGCTCAAGCAGCAATTGACGCTTTGGTTGAATACGCCTGGCTGATCGAAACAGAATGTCGCAGTGCTGGACGCCCTTCAGTCAAATACGCGTTGAACCCAAACGCAAGTGCCGACCTTTTGTAGGTTTCGATGGTACCCCCCTCCACTACTTTATGTTGGATAAAAGCCAGAAAATGCTTGCAAAGTGGATTGGGGGGGTACCTACAAAACCTACGAAAGTCCCTAGAAAAACTGTACGCACCGCAGACCGCGCATGGGGACCTGCGCGCAATGGAAAAGTCAGCCTCGTCAAGAGCCCTGTAGTAAGTGCTGCCAAATGTCTAATGAGGAAACATATGTCAACTATCACCACGCTTGGCGGGCGAATCCAATGCAACCAATGTCAAGCCAAGTCGAAACGATCACAACAACAGTGCCGTGGACCCGCGGTTCGAGCCATGAATGTTTGCCGTATGCATTCAGGCAAAGGGTCCGGCCCGAAGACCAAAGAAGGCAGACAGCGTTGCGCCGAGGCTAAAACCATTCACGGTTTCGAAACCCGAACAACGCGAACTGAACGGGCTGAAGCTATGCGCAGACTTCGTGAACTTGAAGACCTAGGTCACCTACTGGGGATCATGAGCGGTCCGCGAACGCCGGGGCGAAAGCCAGCGCCTGCTGATGTTCTATAAGTAAAAGCTCTCGCAAATAGCTAAACGTAAAAAAAATCTGCCCCCGCAAGTCTTGCTTCATCACTTCCGTCAAAGCAAACCAGTATTTTTCATCTGACGGCATGCAAAAGCGCTGCGCTCTTTGAACCAAGAGCTCTCTGCGCACATTCAGGGTGTTGGCCTTGCGGGTGTAGCTGGCCTTGTAGTGCAGTGCCCCGCGCTGGAATGACACGTTTTTCGGAATGGCCTGCATGACTATGCCTTTGGGCACCACGAGTGCCGTGTTCTCTACTAAATTTGTAGCATATGAGTTGCCTTTTTAGATTTTGCGCTTTGCTGGGGCAGAGCGCACCAGCTCATCACGTGCCAGATTCTCAATCATCGCAAGCAGTACTTTGCGGGCGGTTTTTACTTCCTGTGGTGACACGCCGCGTACACTGACATGGTTGGCATCTTCTGCCATGGGCATCAGTTTTTCTTTTAAGGCACGGCCTTCGTTCGTCAAGTAAACGTACATATTTTTCTTGTTCGTCGGTAACTGCTTGCGGGTAATGTAGCCCAATGCCTCCATCGCTTTCATGGCGGTGAAGGTGGTAGGTTCCATCACGCCGGCGCGAGCACTGAGTTCTTTTTGTGTCAGGCCGTCTGAGGCCCACAAAATACGCAAAAAACTCCAGTGACCAAAAGGTACGCTGTGCACTGCCAAGCGTATTTGCAGGGCGCGACGAAAGGCTCTTTCGGTGTCGCGTATCAGGTGCGCCATACGGTCATTGGGCACAGCTTCCCGCCAGTGGTGAACGATATTTTGGGTTTCGTGGCTCATATATCCGCAGGGTAACTGACCTGAAAAGCGGGCCGACAGTCTTGGCCAGACTTTGTCGATTCAAGTATTGCCAAGCAAGCCGCTGTGGTGGCTCGTGCCCATACGCCGCTGTGGCGTGCGGGCGTGCCATGCACCACAGCGTCAAACAGCTCGTCGATGACTTCCTGGCGTGGTACGCGGGGCACGGGCAGGGGCTCAAAGCTTTTTTGTTTGTCGGCGTAAATAGCAATACCTGTTGGGCTGGGTTTGAGGTCCGCTTTTTCGCAACTGATGATGATCTGGCCAAAGTGCTGATGCGCCAGGCCTGTTGGCAAACCCAGGGCCGGCACGTACAGCTTGCCACCATAGTTACGGTCGGCTTTCAAAGCAGTCTCTTCTTCTGGCTTGATGACGTTCAACAAGCGCTTTCTGGCGACCGCGTAGTCTTCCGGATTTTTTATCTGGCCTAACTCGCTAATGTTGTCCATCAACACATCAGTGTCGTAGTGACCGTAGCCGCTGTAGGTACAGCTTGCAAATGCGCCGCCCTCAAAGCCCAGCAATGCGCTGTAGGCACCCTCGGTTGGCCGGCTGCTGTCCCACGCACCTGTGTGCGCACGCACGCTACTAACCAAGCCGCCGCCCAGCAGCCGCACAATGTCGATCTGGTGTGCGGCTTGGCTATGTATCACGCCGCCCCCAACCTGGGTGTCAAGCTCCTCTGGTCTGCGCGGACGGTATAAAAAATCAGTGAAATTTTGAGCAGTCATCATCATCACTGCACCATATTTACCGCTGTCAATGATTTGCTTGGTGCGCTGGATCGGTGCATCAAAACTGTGGCTGTGGCCCACCACCAAATGTACCCCAGCGCTTTTGCAAGCGTCTATCATGCGGGTGCATTCGGCCAAGGTGAGAGCCATGGGCTTTTCAACAAGTACGTGTTTGCCATGTGCTGCAGCCAGACACACGTGGTCGGCGTGAAAGGCGTGTGGTGAGGCAATGTAAATCGCAGCGACATCAGCATTGGCGCACAAGGCTTCAACCGACGCGTAAGCGGGTGAGTTGAAATCCGCTTTGAATTGATCCCTGGCTGCAGCTATCGGGTCAGCGGCAGCCACCAGCTGGATGCGGCTGTCATGCAAAAAAGTTGGCAACATCAGTGTGAAGGCTCTGCCCAGCCCTGCCACGCCCAGCCTAATGGGAGCGCTGCTCATAAGTCAAGTACCAGTTCGCCCGATGTTGCGCGCGACACGCAGACCATGATATTGCTGGCGTGTTCGCCTTCGCTCAGAACGCTGTCTCGATGCTCCGCCTGGCCTGCCAGCAAGCCTGTACGGCATGACCCGCAGTTTCCGCTTTCGCAGGAGCTGGTGACCTGCTGGCCGCTAGCCCGCAGGGCTTGCAAAATGGTCTGGTCGGCGCCGACAGGCACGGTTAACCCGGACTTGTTCAGACGTACTGTGAAGGCGGTGTTGGCGGCCAGATTGACGGCTGCAGTGGTGGAGCTTTGAAAGTGAATTGCGCCCGATGGCCAATGGCCCGTCATATCGGCCACAGCGTCCATAAGCGCGCGTGAGCCGTAGCAGTAAATCTGCGCTTGGGTCGGCGTTTCAAATTCAGGCCAAAAATCAAATGCATTGCCGCTATCACCGTGGTCGTGGTGCAGCGTGAGGTGAGAACTAAATACAGGACCTGTCAGTTCATCCAGATAAGGTGTCGTTTGTTTGTTGCGCGTACAGTAAATTAGTTTGAACTGATGGTGGTTTTGTAACTTCAACTCCCGCATCATGGCCAAAATAAGTGTGATGCCTTCTTCGCTAGCAACAAAAACGTAGTCGAGCTTCGGGTTAACGATCATCTGCAGCTTTCTAGTGTGTCTTGACAGTTGCTAAAATCATGAATATTCTTAGCTTACTAAGAATAATTGTGTTCGATTAAATTTGCAAGCCTGAAAGAAACGATGCATGCTGACACAAGAAGAAAACGACCTGCTGTGCCGCGTTGAGGGCAAGGCCTTCATGGGTCAATTGATGCGCCGCCACTGGACACCTGTGTGTTTGATTGAAGAAGTCAGCGAGCCTGATGGCACGCCTGTAAAGGCCAAGGTTTTTGGTGAAGATCTGGTGGTGTTCCGTGATACCAACGGCCGGGTTGGTGTGATGGACGAATATTGCCCGCACCGCCGCGTCTCGCTGGTGCTTGGCCGCAACGAGAACTGTGGACTGCGATGCCTGTACCACGGCTGGAAAATGGATGTGGATGGCAACATCGTCGAACGGGTGTCTGAGCCAGTCATTGCCATTGCTAACCTGAATGCGGCCCCGCCCAAACATCTGGCCTATCCCACCAAAGAGTGGGGCGGTTTTGTTTGGACTTACATGGGCCCTCCTGATACCCAGCCTGCGTTTGAACCGCCCGCCTGGGCACCTACGGCAGACGTGAAAGTCACGATTGCCAAAGTCATCATCCCTTGCAACTGGGCGCAAATACTGGAAGGCGCGATTGACTCTGCCCACAGCTCCAGCCTGCATTCGTCCGATATGGTTCCAGCGCGGGTTGACAGCGCCCGAGTCACTGACAGCATGTGGCTGCGCCCGTCAACTGACAAGGCACCGCGGATGCAAATTGAGCGCGGCACCTATGGCTTTAGGTACGCCGCGATTCGCCGACCGATTACCAATGCTGCCGTGAACGACTACGTACGCTCCACTGTCTTCGTCGCGCCCGCGACGGTCTTGATCCCGCCTAACAACCTGTACAACGTGGCCAACATCAATGTGCCGATGGACGACACCCATACCGCTTTTTACTTTATGGCTTGGGGGCATCCTGACCAAACACCCGACAAAGATACCTGGCGCAAATTTTTAGGCCAGCAAATTGGCCCGGACCTTGATGACAAGTACCTGCCGCTGCGCAACCGGTCCAATATGTTCTGGCAAGACCGCGCGGCGATGAAGGCGGGCAACTTCACTGGCATCACGGGTTTCCCAAACCAAGACATTGCCATGTGGCTTACCATGGGGCCGATTGCCGACCGCACTCACGAGCGGCTGGGTGCAAGCGATCTGGCGATTGTTGAGTTTCGCAAACAGATGCTGCAAGCTGTTCAAGGTTTTGCTGCAGGTGGTCAAGTGATTGGCACCGGTGATGCGCGAATTCCGAAAACGATATGTGCCTACCAGGCTATCATTCCGAAAACAATGGACTGGCGCGCGCATGCGGCATCCTACGTCTGGGACAGCAACCAGCCAGCGCTGGAGCCATCCTATTCAACATGACACGTTAACCCAAACTTAAAGTACCATTGCTACATTTTAAATAGCAGATGACGCCCGAGTATTGAGCCATAGTTGAATTTGGCGCCTGAAAGTGCTTTTTTACCGAAAACACATCCTAGAGACAACAACATGACCGCAAAACTTATCTTGACCCGCCGTATGCTGGTTGCTGCCGGTGTAGCAATCAGCGCTGGCTTGTTACCTCTTGGCGCTAACGCGCAAACGGCTTACCCGAACAAGCCGATTAAATTTGTTGTACCTTATTCAGCGGGAGGACTACCCGATACGGTGGCCCGCATCTTTGCCCAGCGCCTCACGGAAAAACTGGGTCAGTCTGTGGTGGTGGACAACAAGCCGGGGGCCAATGGCGTGGTGGCGGCGCAGGTGCTGGCATCATCGCCTAAAGATGGCTACACGTTCTTGGTGACTGACGGGTCCATGTTCTCCATCAACCCGACGATTTATAAAAATCTGGGCTATGACTACAAGCGTGACTTCATGCCCGTGTCGCTGGCTGCGCGTGCACCGTTGTATCTGGCTGTTCACCCGAAAGTTCCTGTCAACACCTTGCAAGAACTCGTTGCTTTGGCCAAGTCAAAGCCTGGCACCTTGAACTACGGCTCTTCGGGTATTGGCAGCACCCACCACCTGACGATGGAGGCCATGAAAACCGCTCTCGGTCTGGACTTGGCGCATGTGCCATTCAAAGGATCAGGCCAATCGGTCCCTGCGCTGATTGGCGGGCAGGTTGAGGTGCTGTTTTCAGCGCTGCCATCACTCAGTGGATTTGTCAAAGGCGGTCAGGTCAAACTGCTGGCCACCAATGCGGCACAGCGATCGGCGCAAGCGCCAGCTGTACCTGCGATTGCCGAGCTGATTCCGGGTTTTGACTTTGCCCCCATTGTTGGCGTCCTGGCCCCTACCGGCACGCCTGCAAGCGTGATTGAACGTATCAGTGCCGAGATAGCCGCAATTGCCAAAACACCTGAAGTCATGACGCTGCTTAGCAACGCCGGAATTGACGCAATTGGCAGTGGTCCAGCAGACTACAACCGTGCCATTTTGGGTGAGAACGAGCGGCTGGCCAAAGCCATCACTGTGGCCGGAATCAAGTCAGAGTAAACAGCAGTATGTCCAAACTCAAACTCAGCTTCGGCTGTTGGAATTACGACCGTACCCGTGCCTTGATGGAGGGCAGCGTACAACCTGACGGCATTGACCTGAACTACCTGAACATGCCAGTGGAAGAAACGTTTTTCCGTATGCTAAGGCACCAGGAGTTCGAGGTGGCTGAAATGTCGCTGTCGTCTTACAGCGTGTCTTTGTTCAAGGAGCCTCGCCCATTTGTAGCGATTCCGGTTTTCCCCTCGCGGTTTTTTCGCCACTCATGTATATATGTGAATGCCAAGTCGGGTATCCGCGAAGCCAAAGATTTGATCGGCAGGCGTGTCGGCAATCCTGAATATCAGATGACCGCACCGGTCTGGATTCGCGGTATTTTGCAAGACCATTATGGCGTGCCAGTTGACAGCGTGACCTACTTCACCGGTGGCGAAGAAGAACCTGGCCGATCGGAAAAAATAAAACTCGACTTGCCTGCCAATATCAAAGTGCAAAGCATTGGCCCTACACAAACTCTGGCGCAAATGCTACTGGACGGTGAGATTGACGCGCTGTACACCGCGCGTATGCCGTCCAGCTTTTTAAAAGGTGGTGGCAAAGTCAAACGCCTGTTTGACGACTACGAGCAGGTTGAGCGCAACTACTTCAAAGAAACAAAGATGTTTCCCATCATGCATACGGTGGCGATCCGCCGCGATGTCTATGAGACCAACCGCTGGGTAGCGCGTTCGATGATGAAAGCATTGGAAGAGTCGCAGCGCCGCGCGTATGACGACTTGTATGAAACAGCGGCACTTAAAACCATGCTGCCGTGGTTGACGTCACACCTCGAGCAGGTCAAAGCCGAGATGGGCGAGGACTACTGGCCGTATGGTTTTGAGAAAAATGAAGCCACGCTCAAAACTTTTTTGCGCTACCACTTTGAACAAGGCCTGTCCAAACGCCAGCTTGAGCCGCGCGAACTGTTTGCGTCCGAGTCGCTAGAAGCGTTCAAGATTTGAATGCCAGCACCACGCCCTTGATGGGCCATGCGGTCTGGGGGTATCTGCCCGGTTCTGTCGCGATAACGGAGTCTGGCCTAAAAGAGTTGCGTCGCGGAGTTGGAGATAAAGCCGCATGGCTGTAGAACTGGTTGGCTACAGACATGGTTTTGACGTCGGGGCATTCCATCTGCCCCTTGTGGATCATGTGCATGTGAGCATAACTACCAGAGGATAGTGGATCCGTTTGAGCACCTTGCGCAGGGCGCTGTTGATTGAGCTTTTGCGGAAATCAAGCATGCACTGGATTGTCGTTTATGCTTATCGCGACAGAACCTGTCCCGTCGCTTATCGGCGACCCTTGTTCGCAAAATCCAGCTGCGTGCGTTAGGCGATGTCACCTGCAAGTAGAGGCCAGCCACGCCTCCAACAGCCTGCATCCCCGGCTTCGTCAGCCGCTTGACCTCAATAGCGCTCAGTTCCTTGGCGACTCTTGGCATTCCATCGTACCCAACTAAGTACCCCACAAAAAATATGTTATCGGATGAGTTAAGTTGAGGCGGGTTGAAATTCGATTCTCCAATGAAAAAGCCCCTCACGAGGGGCTTTACACTTTGTTTACTGGCGGATCAGACGTCCCCCACATCCGAACCCAGCCAACTCTAATAAAGCGTCATTTACCCCGTAAGTTCTTGAAAATATTGGACGTAAGCTCTAGTCAACTCCAGCAAGACCCAATAAAACCCAGTCTAAATTGGAGGGTAAATTGGTGGGTAGAACAGCAGCAAAAACCCTGTCAGCCAGGCAGGTCGAGACTGAAGTACGACCCGGATACCACGCAGACGGTCCGCATACTGGCCTGTACTTACAGGTAACTCCCGTCAGAGACCCACTGGCCCATCACCCTGGCCTGCGAGGTGCTGGGCGTGAGCACCAGCGGCTACTTTGAACACGGTCGACGCAAGAAGCTCCCCCAATCCAGTAAGCCCGGTGCCCACAAACGCATGAGCGATGAAGCATTATTGGCGCATATCCGCGCCATCCATTCAGAAGTCAAAGGGGAATACGGCTGGCCCAAGATGTGGAGGGAATTGGTGGCGCGTGGACATCGGGTCGGCAAAGAGCGGGTATGCCGCTTGATGCAGTTGCACGGCATCCGTGCAAGGTGCAAATGCAAGTTTGTTGTTACCACGGATAGCAAGCACCATCTGCCCATTGCGCCTGACCTGGTACAACGTAACTTCACCCCGACAGCCCCCAACCAGGTCTGGACGGGCGACATCACCTACATCGCCACGGATGAGGGTTGGTTGTACCTGGCAGCTGTCATTGACCTGTTCAGCCGTCAGGTGGTGGGTTGGAGCATGCAGCCTCACATGCAGAGCAGCCTGGTCACAGACGCCCTGAAGATGGCATGGTTCCGGCGCCAACCAGTACCTGGCTTGATATTCCATTCGGACCGAGGCAGCCAATACTGCGGACATGAGTTCCAGGGCACGCTGGCGGGTTACAAGATGAGAAGCTACATGAGTCGCAAGGGAAACTGCTGGGACAACGCACCCACGGAGAGCCTGTGGGGTCGCTTGAAGGTCGGCAGGCTTTACGGGCAAAGGTTGGCAACCCGCAGGCAGGCGATGGATGAGGTGATTGACTGGCTGACGTTCTACAACCACCGGCGGTTGCACTCCACGTTGGGCTACGTCAGTCCGATGCAGTTTGAGAAACGCTGGGACGCGGCACA
>JBIKPY010000049.1:0-21881 GCA_044357185.1 Polaromonas sp. | reverse complement strand
AAAGCGCACAGTCAAACCCATGCCTGTGTTGGTGCGGACGGCGAGACTCGAACTCGCACACCTTTCGGCACTACCCCCTCAAGATAGCGTGTCTACCAATTTCACCACGTCCGCGGTTTTTTTCAGTGTCTGGCGGCATGAGGAAAAGCTGAGCTTGCGCCTTCCAGACAATCTCAGAGTTTACCCTGAAATGACCCGTTTTCCGAATGACAGGCAGCCCTGCGAAGCCTTATTTGGTAGGGATCTGACCGGCGCCTGGCGTGACTGGCGCAGGCGGCACCGAAGCATCCACAGCTGGTGCGGCCGGCACGGCAGTTCCCGGGATTTGGGCTGCTGGGGTGGCAGGAATCGACGACGCAGGCGTATCGAGCACGCTTGAAGACTTGCGGGGTTGTGCATTACCGAAGTAAGCCAGCGCCAGTGTGCAGGCAAAGAACACAGCAGCCAGCACGGCCGTGGTGCGGGAGAGAAAATTGGCACTGCCGCTGGCGCCAAACAGGCTGCCCGAACCGCCGCTGCCAAAAGCTGCACCCATGTCGGCGCCCTTGCCGTGTTGAACAAGAATGAGTCCGATCATGCCCAAAGCAGAAAGCATTTGGACGGTCAAGACAATGGTCAAAGCTACATTCATTGGATACTCCTAGATTCTCAAAAAAATGGGCCTGCACTCAGGCGCAGGCCGCAGAAACAATACTCAAAAAATCGACCGCCTTGAGGGAAGCGCCACCAACCAGGCCCCCGTCAATGTCCGGCTGCGCCAGCAGCATGGCCGCATTGGCCGCGTTCATGCTGCCGCCATAAATGATCTTGACGCGGCTGGCGTTGGCACTGGCTGCGGCCAGTTGCGCACGCAGCACCGCATGCACCGCCTGGGCATCCTGGGGACTGGCCGTTTTGCCGGTACCGATCGCCCAGACTGGCTCGTAGGCCACCACAATTTCGCTGATGCAATGACCATTGGCCTGGATCACCGCAGCGAGCTGGCGCTTAACAACTTCGGTGGTGCGTCCTGCATCACGTTCGGCCAGCGTTTCGCCCACGCAGACGATGGGCGTGATGCCTTGCGACAAAGCTTGCTGGGCTTTGGCAGCGACCAGCGCATCGGTCTCGCCGTGGTACTGACGTCGCTCCGAATGGCCGACGATGGCATAACGGCAGCCAAAATCTTTGAGCATGGCGGCGCTCACTTCACCCGTGAAAGCACCCGAAGGCTGGCTGGAGACATCTTGCGCGCCCAAGGCCACGCCAGCCAAAGCCGGCAACTGACTCACCAGGGCAACAAACTGCGCCAGGTAAGGCGCAGGAATGCAAAGCGCCACATCACAGGTCGGCTTGGACGCCATGCCGGCAGCCAGCCCGGTCAGCAAGGCCTCGTTGGCAGCCAGACTGGCGTTCATTTTCCAGTTTGCAGCGATCAGTGCGGTCATGCTTGCTTCTCGCCCGACCAGGTCAAGATAATTTTCCCGATGTGTTGATTCGACTCCATCAACGCATGCGCTTGGGCAGCCGCATCAGCAGGAAATGTTTTGAAAATCACCGGCTTGATCGCACCGCTTTCCAGCAGCGGCCACACCTTGGCGCGCAGTGACTGGGCAATCGCCGTCTTGAAAGGAATCGGCCTGGGCCGCAAGGTCGAGCCGGTGATGCTCAAGCGCTTGCGCAAAACCATGCCGGCATTGAACTCGGCCTTGACGCCGCCCTGCACCGCGATGATGACCAGCCGGCCGTCTTCGGCCAGACACTCGACTTCACGCGCCACGTAACTGCCGGCGACCATGTCCAAAATGACATTGACGCCCTTGCCGTCCGTGAGCCGTTTGGCCTCCACAGAGAAATCAGCTGTCTTGTAATTGATGGCGTGGTCAGCGCCGAGTGCTAAGCAGGCGGCGCATTTCTCGTCGCTGCCTGCGGTGGCGATGACTGTCGCACCCAAGGCTTTGCCCATCTGGATGGCTGTGACGCCTATGCCGCTGGTGCCGCCCTGAATCAGCAATGTTTCTCCGGCCTGCAAGCGGGCGCGGTCAAACACATTGCTCCAGACCGTGAAGAATGTCTCGGGCAGTGAAGCGGCCTCGATGTCACTCAAGTCCTTGGGCACAGGCAGGCACTGACCCACCGGCGCCACACAAAGTTCGGCATAACCGCCGCCAGCCACCAGCGCACAAACCCGATCACCCGGCTTGAACCCGGCCGCAGCCATGGCCGCAGCATCACCGGCGATGATCTCGCCCGCGACTTCCAGACCGGGGATGTCTGACGCGCCTGGCGGCACCGGGTAGTTGCCGGTACGCTGCAGCACGTCGGGGCGATTCACCCCGCTGGCGGCCACGCGGATCAGGACCTCGCCCACACCCGCTTGCACGGATGCGCGCTTACCCATCCGAAGCACATCGGGAGCGCCGTAAGCAGTGATTTCAACAGCTCTCATGCGAGTTTGATTTGCAAGCTGACCGCACCGCCAGTCGTTCAAACCGGCGGTACTGATCAAGCGGGCTTAGCCCTGATCGTTCTGCTGGCTTGGACGGTCGAGCAGCGCCTTCATGGACAGCTTGACACGACCTTTTTCGTCCGTCTCCATGACCTTGACGCGGATGATCTGGCCTTCCTTGAGATAGTCAGAGACTTTCTCGACACGCTCGTGAGCGATCTGGCTGATGTGCAAGAGGCCGTCTTTGCCTGGCAGCAGGTTGACCAGGGCGCCAAAGTCCAGCAGCTTGGTGATCGGGCCTTCGTAAATCTTGCCGATTTCGACTTCAGCGGTGATCTCGGCGATTCGGCGCTTGGCCTCGTCAGCCTTGGCGCTGTCATTCGAGGCGATGGTGATAGTGCCGTCTTCCTCGATATTGATTTGCGTGCCGGTCTCTTCGGTCAGCGCACGGATGACAGCGCCGCCCTTGCCGATCACGTCACGGATCTTGTCCGGATTGATCTTCATGACATACAGGCGCGGTGCGAAGTCAGACACCTCGGTCTTGGCCTCGCCCATGGCTTCTTGCATCTTGCCCAGAATGTGCATGCGCGCTTCTTTGGCCTGGGCCAGAGCGACTTGCATGATTTCTTTGGTGATGCCCTGGATTTTGATGTCCATCTGCAGCGCGGTGATACCAAAGGTCGTACCGGCCACCTTGAAGTCCATGTCGCCCAGGTGATCTTCATCGCCCAGGATGTCGGTCAGCACGGCAAAACGGTTGTCTTGCTTGATCAGGCCCATGGCGATACCAGCCACGTGGGCTTTCATCGGCACGCCGGCGTCCATCAGGGACAGGCAGCCGCCGCAGACCGAAGCCATCGACGAGGAGCCGTTGGACTCGGTGATCTCGCTGACCACGCGCATGGTGTAAGGGAACTCTTCTTTGCTTGGCAAGACGGCGATCAAAGCGCGCTTGGCCAGACGGCCGTGGCCGATTTCACGGCGCTTTGGCGAGCCCACACGACCGGTTTCGCCGGTGGCGAACGGAGGCATGTTGTAGTGCAGCATGAAGCGGTCTTCGTAGTCGCCGCTCAAAGCGTCGATGCGCTGTGCGTCGCGCTCGGTGCCCAGCGTCGTCACGACCAAAGCCTGTGTTTCGCCGCGGGTGAACAGGGCGGAACCGTGGGTGCGCGGCAGCACGGAGTTGCGGATTTCGATGGCGCGCACGGTACGGGTGTCGCGGCCGTCGATGCGCGGCTCGCCGGCCAGAATCTGGCTGCGAACGATCTTGGCTTCAATGTCGAAAAGCATGCCTTCAACGGCCACGCCGTCGAACGCCACGCCGTCAGCTTTGAGTGCAGCCATGACCTCAGAGGTCACCACGCGGCAGGCTTGTGTGCGGGCTTGTTTGGCGCGGATCTGGTAAGCCGCTTCGAGCTTGGCGGCCGCCAGCTCATTGACCTTGGCGATCAGCGGCAGGTCTTTGGCCGGCGCTTCCCAGGCCCAGACCGGTTTACCGGCATCACGCACGAGTTCGTGGATCGCGTTGATGGCGATGTTGCCCTGCTCATGGCCAAACACCACGGCGCCGAGCATGATTTCTTCAGACAACTGCTGCGCTTCGGACTCGACCATCAGCACAGCGGCTTCGGTACCGGCCACCACCAGGTCCATCTTGGAGTCTTTGAGCTGGGTCTTGCCGGGGTTGAGCACGTACTGGCCGTCGATGTAGGCCACGCGGGCGGCACCGATCGGGCCGTTGAACGGAATGCCGGAAATCGACAACGCAGCGCTCGAAGCGATCAGCGCAGGAATATCGCCTTCGACTTCAGGGTTGAGCGACAACACATGAACCACAACCTGAACTTCATTGAAGAAGCCTTCCGGAAACAGGGGGCGGATCGGGCGGTCGATCAGGCGCGAAGTCAGGGTTTCGAACTCACTGGGGCGGCCTTCGCGCTTGAAAAAGCTGCCGGGGATGCGGCCGGCGGCGTAGCTTTTCTCCAGGTAGTCCACTGTCAGGGGGAAGAAATCCTGGCCGGGCTTGGCGTCGGTCTTGGCGACCACGGTGGCCAGCACCACAGTGCCGTCCATGTCGACGATGACAGCGCCGCTGGACTGGCGGGCGACTTCGCCGGTTTCCATCGTGACCTTGTGCTGGCCCCACTGGAAGGTTTTGCTGACTTTATTAAACATGCTCATTGCGTTTGCTCCATTGAATCCGGGCGCATAAGGCTGCTACCCAATGCCCGGAGCGGGCCGGCTGAACACGATGCCATTCCACAAAATGCCTCAAACCCCCTGGAACCGGGATTTTGAGGAGACTTACCTTGTGGAATGACACAGCGCGTGCTCTTTTTGCCTTGCTCCGAAGTAAAAAACGCCTGAGCTAGTGAACTAACTCAGGCGCTCTTGAAAGTTGTCAGTGCTTACTTGCGCAGGCCAAGTTTGGCGATCAGCGCAACATAACGGGGCGCATCCTTGGACTTCAGGTAGTCCAGCAGTTTGCGGCGACGGCTGACCATGCGCAGCAGACCACGACGGCCGTGGTGGTCTTTAGCGTGGGTCTTGAAGTGAGGCATCAATTCATTGATGCGGCCGGTCAGCAGGGCCACTTGAACTTCCGGGCTGCCGGTATCGCCAGCCTGGCGTGCGTTGGCCTGAACGATGTCGGCCTTGATCGATTTTGCAATCATGGTTTTTCCTTTAGGAACTTGCGAACGGAGCAGTGTTCCCGAAGTGGGACTTGACCGCTGACCGCCGTGTTATTTGCCGCGCCGGCACAGGGCCGATTCAGCAAAGCCTGTGATTATAGCCCAGCAGGCGGCTTGTTTTGGGCCAGCCAGACGGCCAGCCTTTGCACCCCCTGGCGCAGGCGCTCAGGCTGCTGGCTGGCAAAACACCAGCGCAGCCAGCCCTGCTCTGCAGGCTCAGCGCTGTTGGTAAATGCAGCACCCGGGGCCAAACCCAGCCCTGCCTCGGCCACCAGGCGCTTGGCGGTAGCCAGCGAGTCCTGGAACTCAGGCCGTCCGGTCAACCTGAAAAACGCGTACATACCGCCAGCCGCCGGCGCCAGTTGGACGCCCGGCAGCGCTTGCAACAGCGGCACCAGGGTGTCGCGGCAGGCCTTGAGGTGCGCCACCACACGTGGCGTGACCTCGGCGGTGCGCTGCAGCGCCACCACCCCGGCGCGCTGCACAAAGACTGGCGAGCAGGAGGTGTTGAACTCAATGAGCTTGCCCATGTGCGGCGTCATGTCGGGCGGCATCACCAGCCAGCCCAGGCGCCAGCCCGTCATCAAAAAACTCTTGGAAAAGCTGTGCACCACCACCAACCGGTCTTGCGGCTCAGCGATGTCCAGAAAACTCGGCGCGCAGCCGTTGGGCGTGGGTTCGAAATACAGCCGCTCATACACCTCGTCGGCCAGGATCCAGGTGCCGGTGCGGCGGCAATGCGCCAGCAGGGTTTGCTGCTCGGCGCGGCTGAGCGTCCAGCCCGTCGGGTTGTTGGGTGCGTTGAGCACCAAGAGCCGCGTGGCCGGCGTGATAGCCGCCAGCAGTTCGGCCATGTCCAGCTGCCACTGCCCGTCCACCGGCCGCAGGCTGACGCAATGCACATCGGCGCCCATGACGGCCGGCTGCGCCGTCAGGTTGGGCCAGACCGGCGCCACCACCACGACACGGTCGCCGGCATTGACCAGCGCCTGCACGGCCAGCATCAGCGCGTTAACCCCGCCTGCCGTCACTGCCACGCGGTCCACGCCCACCGGTGCGGCACCGGAAGTGCGTAGGGCGCTGCAGTAACGGGCGATTTCCTCGCGCAGCTCGGGCAGGCCCAGGTTGTGCGCATAAAAGGTTTCGCCGCTGGTCAATGAATCAGCTGCCGCCTGCCGTATGAATGCCGGCGTCACTTCATCGCTTTCGCCAAACCAGAATTTGAGTACGTCATCCCGCCCCATGCCGGCATTGGCCACCTGGCGGATCATGGATTCTTCAAGGTTCAGAACGGCTTGGCGCATGGCAGAAGGCCTTTGTAAAAGAAAAAAAATTCAGTTCAAGCTCACAAAGGCCGGTTCATCTGGCAGTTGTGCGGCTGCTCGGCGCCGGTCTGCGAAATGGTTTTGATGACCCTGAAACCAAAGCCCGAACCCTCAACATCAAACTTCACACCGGGCGCGCCCTGCCGGTCCATCACCGCCACCCGCAGCGGCTGCTGAAACTGGTGGTCGGCCGCGCGCATGGCGCCTGCGAGACCAGACACACTGACACTGGCTTTTTCCAGCTGCCGCGCCACGGCGGCGGCTTCCGTGCTGCCGGCTTTTTCGATGCTCTGGGTCAGCGCCTCCACCATGAGCTGCATGCGCATGTGCACATAGTCGTCTTGCGGCTTGGGAAAGCGCTGCCTGAAGGCCTGGTAAAAGCGCTCCGAATCAGCGCCTGGCGTGTTGGGAAACCAATCGGCCACCGCAATCACCTTACCCACGCCGGCCTCGGCCAACACGCCGGGCACACCCAGCGCGTTCCCATAAAAGGTGTAGAACTTGCCTTCAAAGCCAACGTCCTTGGCGGCTTTGACCAAGAGCGTGAGGTCATTGCCGAAGTTGCCGGTCAGCACAGCCTGAGCGCCGCTTTGTTTGATCTTGACGGCATAAGGCAAGAAGTCCTTGACGCGCGCCATCGGGTGCAGCTCGTCACCGACGATCTGCACGTCGGGCCTTTGCTGGCCCAGCTGCTTTTTGGCTTCGCGCAGCACCGACTGACCAAAGCTGTAGTCCTGCCCGATCAGGTAAATGCTTTTGAGCGCCTTGTCGTCCTTGAGCACATCCATCAGCGCGGCCATGCGCATGTCTGCATGCGCGTCAAAACGAAAGTGCCAGAAGCTGCACTTTTCGTTGGTCAGGGCCGGCTCCACCGCCGAGTAATTGAGAAACAACACCCGCTTGGCCGGCTCGCGCTCGTTGTGCTTGTTGATGGCGTCAATCAGCACCGCTGCGGTGGCCGACGAATTGCCCTGCGCAATGACGCGTATGCCGTCGTCGATGGCCGAGCGCAGTGCGGCAAGCGCCTCTTCGTTTTGGCCCTTGCTGTCGTAACGCTCGATACGCAGCGCTAGCACGCCAGACGGCAGCTTCACGCCGCCACGCGCATTAACGCGCTCAGTGGCCCACACCAGGTTGCGAAAGACTGCTTCGCCCGTGTTGCCAAACGGGCCGGACAAACTCTCAATCAAGGCGATACGCACAGCAGGCGCTGCGCTCTGGGCCACGGTCATGAACGGCAGACAGGCCGCCAAGGCCAACACGCCAAGAGCCAGAAATTTCAGACCGTATTTCAAAACAATGTGCCTCAGGCCAGCAAGGGATGGGATTTGGAAAGCGCCGCAGCGTCGCGGCTGATGTCGTCCAGCGGCCAGCGCGGCTTGACGTCAAAAGTGTAGGCCGTCTGCAAATCTTGCAGCCCGGCCTGCAAACGCATACCGGCGGCCAGCGCGATCATGGCGCCGTTGTCGGTGCACAAATGCAGCTCGGGGTAGTGCACACGAATACCGCGCTGCTCGCACACCGCATTGAGCTGGCTGCGCAGTGCGGCGTTGGCGCCCACTCCACCTGCGACGACCAGGCGCTTGAGGCCGGTCTGCGTCATGGCGCTCATGGATTTTTTCACCAGCACCTCGACGATGGCAGCTTGGGTTGAGGCGGCGAGGTCGGCCTTGCGGCTCTCGAGCGCGTCACCCAACTTTTTAGCCTGCGTCAACACCGCGGTTTTCAGGCCGGCAAATGAAAAATCAAGGTCGCCGCTGTGCAGCAAAGGCCGCGGCAGTTTGAAGGCGGCGGCATCGCCCTGCTCTGCCAGCTTGGCCAGGTGCGGCCCGCCGGGGTAAGGCAGACCCATCAACTTGGCCGACTTGTCAAAAGCCTCACCCGCCGCGTCGTCAATGCTTTCGCCCAGCAACTCATAGCTGCCTACGCGGTCCACCCGCATCAGCTGCGTGTGGCCACCCGAGACCAACAAAGCCACAAAAGGAAACTCCGGCGGATCGGCACTTAAAAATGGCGAGAGCAAATGGCCTTCCAGGTGATGCACACCCATCACCGGCTTGCCCAGACTGGCGGCCAACGCGCAGGCCACGCCAGCCCCCACCAGCAGCGCACCGGCCAGCCCCGGGCCGCGCGTGTAAGCCACCACATCCACCTCAGGCAAGCTGCGGCCGGCCTGACCCATCACCTCGGCAATCAGCGGCAACACGCGGCGAATATGGTCACGGCTGGCGAGCTCCGGCACCACGCCGCCATAGGCCTGGTGCATCTCGATCTGGCTGTACAGGGCGTGCGAAAGCAGCACCGGCACGCCTTTGCCCGAGGCATCTACCAGCGCCACGCCGGTTTCATCGCAAGAAGACTCCACGCCCAGCACCAGTCTGGCGGGGGCGCTGCCAGGGGAAGGAGTGGGGGGGAAAGCGGGGGCGGCAAGGGTCATAGAGGTGACCAAGTTTAGGCCAGCACAAACGCATCTACCGCGCCCTTGCAATATTACGCCGCGCGTAATAAACTTCCGTCATGATCCAGTCCTTTAAGTGCAAAGACACTCTGGCGCTGTACGAGGGGAAAAGTCCTCGCAGGTTCAAAGCGTTTTTGCCTATGGCTGAGAGAAAACTCTCGCAACTGGATGCGGCCCAAACGCTGGATTTCATGAGGGCGCCCCCTGGCAATCACTTGGAAGCGCTAAAGGGTGACCGAAAAGGACAACACAGCGTTCGGATCAACGTTCAATGGCGAATCTGCTTTGTGTGGACTGACACAGGCCCGATCGACGTCGAGATAGTGGATTACCACTGAAGGAAAAAATATGGCTCGTCCTATGAACCGCATGCGCCCCGTTCATCCCGGTGAGGTTCTTCGCGAAGACTACCTCGCGCCACTCGGACTGAGCGTGAACGCTCTGGCAATAGCTTTGGGTGTACCTGCCACCCGAATTCATGAGATCGTCAAGGAACGACGCGCCGTCACCGCAGACACGGCCGCAAGGTTGGCAAAGCATTTCGGTGGGGACGCTGCTTCATGGCTTGCCATGCAAGCCAGTTACGACCTGAAGACACTGCCCACCTTAGGTGACATCGAGCGCAAGGTGGCAGTTCGCGAGCAACTCGCGGCATAGCGCGACAAGGCGCCATCAGCTGGCAAAAGCCGTTTGCTCCCCGAGCCACCCGATAAGCACATAACTCAAAGTCATCAACGCTCACTCACAATGAGCGCATGGGTATAGGCATCTACATCAAGGAAATCGGGCGCGGCAAGGACGGGGCGCGTTCGCTCACGCGCTTGCAAGCGGCTGACTTGCTGGGCCAGGTGCTTGACGGCGCAGTGAGCGACCTGGAGGTAGGCGGCTTTTGCCTGGCCATGCGCATCAAGGGCGAAACGCCAGAAGAAATGGCCGGCTTTCTGGACGCCACGCATGCGCGGCTGGCGCGCTTTCCAGACACCGGCCGTCCCACCGTGGTTTTGCCCAGCTACAACGGCGCACGCAAGCTGCCGGTGCTCACGCCCTTATTGGCGCTGCTGCTGGCGCGTGAAGGTCTGAGCGTGCTGGTGCATGGCACGGCCACCGAATCCCAACGAGTGTTGAGCTCTGACGTGCTCACCGCTCTGAACATCCAAGCTTTGACCAGCATAGTCCCGCTGTCGGCCGGCCAAGTCGCTTTTGCGCCCACCGAACTGCTGTGCTCCGGCCTCAAACGCCTGCTCGACGTGCGGCGTCTGGTCGGTCTGCGCAACCCGGCGCACAGCCTGGTCAAACTCATGAACCCTTGTTTAGGGCAGGCCCTGGTGGTCAGCAGCTACACCCACCCGGAATACGCTATTTCGATGGCGCAGACCCTAGAGCTGATGCAGGCGAATAGCTTGCTGCTGCGTGGTACCGAAGGCGAGGTGGTGGCTGACGCGCGTCGCATGCCGCCCATGGACGGGTTTTTGCAGGGCCATCGCATAGCGCTGGAAACCACACAGAGCGGCACGCTGGCCAGCCTGCCCGACCTGCCCAAGGCGATCGATGCAGCCACCACGGCGGCCTACATTGAAGCGGTGCTGGCCGGCCGGCAAGCCGTGCCAAGGCCGATTGCGCGACAGGTGGAGCACATTTTGCAACTGACGAAAAAAATGATTTCAGCATCATGAACAAGCCCGACCACTTCACTCCAAACGCCCGCGGACAGTGCACGCTGGTTGGCGCCGGCCCGGGTGATCCGGAACTGCTCACCCTCAAAGCCCTCAAGGCCATCCAGGCCGCCACCGTGCTCTTGGTCGATGACCTGGTGAGCGACGAAATCGTCGCTTTTGCGCCTGCGGGTGCACGCATCGTCCATGTCGGCAAGCGTGGCGGATGCAAGTCCACGCCGCAGGACTTCATCCAAAAACTCATGATCACGGCCGCGCGCGATGGGGAGAATGTGGTCCGACTCAAAGGCGGCGACCCCTTCATCTTCGGCCGTGGCGGCGAAGAGCGCGAGCATCTGCAAGCCGCCGGCGTCAAGGTCACGGTCATCAACGGCATCACCGCCGGTCTGGCCGCTGTCACCAGCCTTGGCGTGCCGCTGACGCACCGCGAGCATGCGCATGGCGTGGTGTTTGTCACCGGCCACGCCAAGCCGGGCGATGCCGGCACTGACTGGCGCGCCTTGGCCGCCACCGCGCACAGCGCCCGGCTGACCCTGGTGATTTACATGGGCATGAGCGGCGCAAGCCGCATTCAAACCGAGCTGTTGACCGGCCTGCCCGCCAGCACACCGGTGGCGGTGATTCAAAACGCCTCGCTGCCCACACAGCGCCACATCAGCAGCACGCTGGGCGAGTTGGCTACGGACATTGAGACTCACAACATGGCCAGCCCTTCGGTCATTGTGGTGGGCGAAGTGGTCGGTTGTCTGGCGCTGGCAGCCGCGCATCCCCAGGCCGCTGCGGCCTGACGCGGAGCCCGGCCTTGGGCCGGCTTCAATACACTTCCCGCATGCATTCATATGACGTGGTGGTGATCGGTGCCGGCGCTGCCGGCCTTTTTTGTGCGGGCGTAGCCGGCCAACTGGGTCTGCGCGTGCTGGTGCTGGACCACAGCGAAAAAGTGGCCGAAAAGATCCGTATCTCGGGTGGCGGACGCTGCAACTTCACCAACATCGGCACCACGCCGGCGCAGTTCCTCAGCGACAACCCGCATTTTTGCCGCTCTGCCCTGTCGCGTTACACGCCGCAGGACTTTATCGCGCTGCTGCAAAAGTACCAGATTCCTTTTCACGAAAAACACAAAGGCCAGCTGTTTTGCGACCGCTCGGCCGACGACATCATTCAGATGCTGCTGGCCGAGTGCGCGGCCGGTGACGTCGAGCGCTGGCAGCCCTGCCGCGTCAAGAGCCTGCAGGCAGCGCCAGCTGGCGGCTATGAAATCGACAGTGACCGCGGACCGATTACCGCTGCGCAGGTGGTGGTGGCCACTGGCGGGCTGTCCATTCCCAAGATCGGCGCCAGCGATTTCGGCTACCGCATTGCCAAGCAGTTTGGCCTGCGCCTGGTCGAGCCGCGCGCTGCGCTGGTGCCGCTGACTTTTGACGGCCAGGGCTGGGCGCCTTATGCGCAACTCGCCGGCCTGGCTTTGCCGGTGCAGATCGAAACCGGCGCGGCCGATGCCAGCCCCAAGCAGCGCAAAAAAGCCGTGGTTTTTTCTGAAGACCTGCTGTTCACCCACCGCGGCCTGAGCGGGCCGGCGGTGCTGCAAATCTCCAGCTTCTGGCGCGAAGGCCAGCCCGTGCACATCAACCTCGCGCCCGGCACCGACCTGGGCGCCACGCTGCTGCAAGCCAAAAGCCAGTCCCGCAAGCTGATTGCCAACGAGCTGGCCACACTGGTGCCCTCCCGCCTGGCCGACGCCTGGGTTGGCGATGACGCGGCGCTGCAACGCCCGATCAGCGACGCGCCCGACAAAGCCTTGCAAACCCTGGCCGCCCGGCTGGCCGACTGGCAAATGGTGCCCACCGGCACCGAAGGCCATGCCAAAGCCGAGGTCACCACCGGCGGCGTAGACACGCGCGAGCTGTCCTCGCAAAGCATGGAGTCGAGGCAGCCCGGGCTGTACTTTATTGGCGAGGTGGTGGATGTCACCGGCTGGCTGGGGGGCTACAACTTCCAATGGGCCTGGGCCTCGGGCTTTGCCTGCGCGCAGGCCATGGCGCAGAAAAAAACCACACTTTTGGCCTGATTAAGCGCCCGCAACACCCCGTTACAGACTAACTAGGCCGCCAGAAGCTGGAAAACCCGCTTTCTCTGGCTATAATCCAAGGCTTTGCTAGCAATCCCGCGTCCGACCTGATCCTGATCAGATCAATTGAAGACGCATCCTTTTTGGATCAATTCATCAATGACCACTATCCGTGTAAAAGACAACGAGCCGTTTGACGTCGCACTGCGCCGCTTTAAGCGCACCATCGAAAAACTCGGTCTGCTGACCGACTTGCGCGCCCGCGAGTTCTACGAAAAGCCAACCGCTGAGCGCAAACGCAAGAAGGCTGCTGCTGTCAAGCGCAACTACAAGCGTATCCGCGCCATGCAGCTGCCTAAGAAGATGTACTAAAAAAGTACCGCCTTCCAAGGCCCAAAAAAGCTCGCCCGGGGACGCTCAGGCGGGCTTTTTTTATGCAGCTTGTTTTTTCGCTTGTCCTTTATCCACCAGGAGAACGCAATGTCCCTTAAAGACCAGATCACCGAAGACATGAAAACCGCCATGCGCGCCAAGGACAGCGAGCGACTGGGCACCATTCGCCTGCTGCTGGCAGCATGCAAACAAAAAGAAGTTGATGAGCGCGTGGTGCTCGACGATGTGGCCGTGGTCGCCATCGTCGACAAACTGATCAAGCAGCGCAAGGACTCGATCGAGGCCTTCCAAAAAGCCGCCCGCACCGATCTGGCCGACAAAGAAGCAGCTGAGATGAAGATTTTGCAGGCCTACCTGCCGGCGCGACTGAGCGCCGAAGAGGTCAGCGCTGCCGTCAAGGCCATCGTGATCGAACTGGGCGCAACCGGCCCCGGCGACATGGGTAAGGTCATGGGCGCAGTCAAAGCACAACTGGCCGGCAAGGCCGACATGGGACAGGTCTCGGCAGCCGTCAAGGCGGCGCTGGCCGGCTGAGAGCGCTGAGGCGGAGCTTTTCAGCGCGCCATGATCAGCGCTGTGCCCAGCACCGCCATGCCGGCGCCCAGCCAGGCACCCACAGCAGGCCTGCGCTTGTAGATCAGCCACAGCAGCGGCAAAAGCAGCACAGGGGTGAGAGACGACAAGATTCCGACCAGATTGGCCTGGCCGTTGCGCAAGGCCGCCAGAATCAGCGTCATGCCCAGCGCCATGGCCACGGCCGCGCTGGCCCAAGTGTGCCAAAGCATCCGGCGCGTGAGCGGCTGTTGAACCCGCGCCAGCCGAAAGCCGCTCCAGAGTAATAGCAGGTGTGCAAAGAAACTCGCCGAAGTGCGCACAGCAGAGGCGGCCACCGGGTCTATGCCCTGGGTCATCAGCGGTTTGATCATGAGCGTGGCCACCGACTGACAGAGCGCCGCCAGCAAGCCCAGCAACACACCCGACAACAAGCCACCGCGCGTGTCTTCCCAGGCGTGGCGCTCATCCGTGCGCCGGCCCCGGGCAATGGCCACCATCACACCCGAGACCAGCAAGGCGCTGCCCGCCAGTGTCCAGCCCCACAGCGTCTCACCCAGAAAAAACCAGGCCAGCAGCACTGAAAAAAGTGCATGAGTGGCAAAAATCACGCCGGAACGCCGTGGCCCGAGCCGGTTCATGCACGCAAAGAGCGCCGTATCGCCAATAAAGATGCCGATCAGGCCTGAGACGACGAGAAGACCGACAGCAGGCCCATCCAGGCTGCGCCACTGCCCCGTGAAAGCGGCCAGCGCCCATAAGAGCGTGAGCGCAAAAAACAGCCGCCAACGCGTGAAAGCAAATGCGCCCATGCGGCTGGAGGCATTGGCTGAAAAGATGCTTCCCACGGCCCAGCAGAGGGCCGCCAGCGCCGCCAGGATTTCCGGGCGCACCACCGGTCAGCTGCCGGCTATCTTCATGCGGTTGACCAGGATCGAGCCCACGGTTTTCGCACCGTAGTTGTAGGTGTCCGCGCCCACGGCCTGTATGCCCATGAGCATGTCCTTGAGGTTGCCGGCAATGGTGATCTCTTCGACCGGAAAGGCGATCTGCCCTTTTTCGACCCAAAAGCCCGAGGCGCCGCGCGAGTAGTCGCCAGTCACGTAGTTCACGCCCTGCCCCATCAGCTCGGTGACAAACAGCCCGGTACCCAGCTTTTTGAGCATGGCGTCCAGGTCATCGCCAGCGCGGGTCTGCCGGCTGCTCATCACCAGGTTGTGCGAGCCGCCGGCATTGCCGGTGGTGCGCATGCCGAGCTTGCGCGCAGAGTAGGTACTTAAAAAATAACCCTGCACGATGCCGGCCTCAACCACCTGGCGGGCACGGGTTTTGACACCCTCTTCGTCAAAGGGAGCGCTGCCCTTGCCTTTGAGCACGTGCGGATCTTCTGTGATGTCAATGTGTTTGGGGAAAGCAGCTTTGCCCATGCAGTCCAGCAAAAAAGTGCTTTTGCGGTAGAGCGCACCGCCGCTGATGGCTTGCACAAAACTGCCCAACAGACCGGCGGCAAGGGGCGACTCAAACAGCACCGGGCATTGCGTGGTCGCAATTTTGCGGCTTGTCAAGCGGGCCAGCGCACGCTCGGCGGCGTAGCGCCCGACGGCTTGCGGGCTGGCCAACTCGCTGGCGTCCCGCATGGAGCTGTACCAGGCATCGCGTTGCATGTGGCTGCCTTTGCCGGCAATCGGCGACACCGACATGCTGTGGCGCGAACTGGCGTAGCCACCCCGAAAACCGCGCGTGTGGGCACTGAAGAAATGGCTTTGCTGGGCCGAGACACCGGCGCCTTCGCTGTTGGTGATCAACCGGCTGGTGTTTAAAGCGGCGGCTTCGCATTCGAGCGCCAGCAGGGCAGCCTGCTCCGAATTGATGGCCCAGGGGTGAAACAAGTCGAGCTCGGGGTGCTTGCGCGCGATATCTCGGGCGTCGGGCAGGCCCGAGGTTTTGTCGGTGGCTGTGAAACGGGCGATGTCGAAAGCAGCTTGCACGGTTTGCTCAATGGCCGCTTTAGAGAAATCGCTGGTGGAGGCGTTGCCGCGTTTTTGGCCAACGTACACCGTCACCCCCAGAGATTTATCTCGGTTGCGTTCCACATTTTCAAGCTCACCCTTGCGCACACTCACGCTCAGGCCGCAGCCTTCAGAGGCTTCGGCCGCCGCATCGCTGGCGCCGATTTTCGTGGCGTGTTTCAAGGCCGTGTCGACCAGATCTTCAAAGAAGTCGCGGTGGTAGCTGAAGCCCGACTCGGGCTGGCTCATCTTGTGGGGGTCACGCGGGGCGCGCTTGAAAGTTTGGGAGGTCATGGGTCGCTATGATACTGACTGCATGAACAACAAGACTGTCAAAGGCTATTGGTCCAACGGACGCTTCGTCAAGCCCGAAGAAATTTTGGCTGAAGAACAAGGCCCGCCCAGCAAAACCCAACTCAAAGCCGAGGCTGATGAAAAGCAGGCACTGGGAGAGGCCTTGCTGACTTTACGGCCCGACCTGATCAAGCGGCTGGACTTGCCTGAAAAGCTGCTCGACGCCATCAAGGACTGCAAAAAAATCACCAACTTCGAGGGCCGGCGACGGCAGATGCAGTTCATCGGCAAGCTGATGCGCCCGCTGGACCCCGATCCGATACGCGAAGCCATCAACGAACAGCTCAACGGCTCAGCCCAGCTCACGCTCTCGCTGCACCTGGCCGAGCAATGGCGCGACAAACTGATTGCTGAAGACGGCGCGCTCGGCGACTGGCTAAACAGCTACCCCGACACCGATTCGCAGCAACTGCGCGCGCTCATACGACAGGCCCGTAAAGACATACAGCCCGAAAAGCCCGGTGAGGCCGTGCGCCACGGCAAGTCGTACCGTGAAATTTTTCAGCTCGTCAAAGAAAAAATGGCGCATGTCAACACTTGATCCTGTGCGTATCGGCATTGTCTCGGTCAGCGACCGCGCCTCCACCGGCGTCTACGAAGACAAGGGCCTGCCCGCGCTCAAAGACTGGCTGACGCGCGCGCTGTGCAACCCGATCGAGTTTGAAGCGCGCCTGATCCCCGATGAGCAGGCGCAGATCAGCGCCACCTTGATTGAACTGGTGGACGCCGGTTGTTCACTGGTGCTGACCACCGGCGGCACTGGCCCTGCCCTGCGCGATGTCACTCCCGAAGCCACACTGGCCGTGGCGCACAAAGAAATGCCAGGCTTTGGCGAGCAGATGCGCCAGATCAGTCTGAAGTTTGTACCTACAGCCATTTTGTCGCGCCAGTGCGCTGTGGTGCGCGGCCAAAGCCTGATTTTGAATTTGCCCGGCCAACCCAAGGCGATTGCCGAAACCCTGGAGGGCTTGCGTGACGCCGATGGCCAGAGCGTGGTGTCCGGCATCTTTGCCGCTGTGCCCTATTGCATTGACCTGATTGGCGGGCCTTACCTGGAGACCCGCCCCGAAGTCTGCAAGGCTTTCAGGCCCAAGTCGGCCATCCGGCCAGCCGCTTAAAGCGCTGCTCAAGGCGATTTTTTCAGGCGCTCACTTGCGCCATCAAGGCGCGCACCTGAGGCAAGTCCGGCATGCAGCCAATCGCACCCCGCCCCGTCACGGACAAGGCCGCTGCTGCGTTGGCACAGGCCATGGCCTGCGGCAAGTCGTCGCCACGCGCCAGCGCCGCAGCCAGAGCGCCGGTGAAAGTGTCGCCCGCGCCAATGGTGTCTAGCACCGCCATGCGTCGCCCTGCAAGCGCCTGAGGCGCCTGTCCTTTTTGGTAGAGCACACAGCCATCAGCACCCAAGGTCACCAGCACAGCAGCAACACCGCGCGCCAGTAAAGCCTGTGCTGCGCTGGCCACCGGCGCATCCGCCGCCATGCCGGCCAGCAGCCGCACTTCGCTTTCGTTGGGCGTGAGCAGGTCGGTCAGGGCCAGCAAGGCGTCCGGCAAGGGCAAGGCCGGCGCCGGGTTCAGCAAGGTGAAGGCACCCGCTTCGCGTGCGATTTGAAAAGCCCGCTCTGTGGCAGCCAAAGGCACTTCACAAGAGGCCATGACAACGCGACAGTCCCGCAAGATCTCGCGCGCGGCCTCGACGTGCTGCGCAGACAGGCCAGAGCCTGCGCCGGAACACACCGCAATGCTGTTGTCGCCATCGGCATAAACCAGAATTTGTGCCACGCCGCTGGACTCGCCTTGGGCCTGAACCACGTGCCGGCTGTCGATACCTTCAGCCTGCCACAGCGCCAGGCCCATGCGGCCGAAGTCATCCTGGCCGATGCGGGCGATCAAGGCAACCCGAGCGCCCTGGCGGGCAGCGGCCACCGCGGCATTGCTCCCCTTGCCGCCCGGGCTGATGGCAAAAGCAGAGGCCATCAGCGTCTCGCCACGGCCCAAGGGCCTGTCTATGTGCGAGACCAGGTCAGCGTTCCAGCTGGCCACGCAAACGACGCCGGCTGCAGCAGAACTATTTGACGCCATAGCCCATGGTTTGCGGCAGCCACAAAACAATCTGCGGGAAGCAGGTTATGGCGAACAAGAGCAAGAGCAGCATGACCAGAAAGGGCCAGCCTTCCTTCATCATTTCACCGATGGGAATACCGGTCAGCGCCTTGGTGACAAACAGCAGCATGCCGAAAGGCGGGTGAATCAGGCCGATCATCATGTTGAGCACCACCAGCACGCCGAAGTGCACCAGATCCACACCCAGTAACTTGGCCGCCGGCAGCAGCATGGGCACAAACACCAGCAGCAAAACCGACACATCTAAAAAGCAGCCCAGCACTAGAAACATCACGTTGACCAGCAGCAAAAACTTGAGCTGCGACAGTTGCATGCTGTCGACCCACTGCGCCATCGCTTGCGGCACGCCTTCTGCGGTGAAGGCGTAGTTCAAAATGAAAGAGCCGGCCAGAATCATGGTGATCACCGCACTGCCCCGGGTGGACTCGAGTACCACGCCCCAGAAAGTGCGCCAGGTCAGCGCGCGGTAAACCACGGCCGCCAGCACCAGGGCATGAAACGCGGCCACCGCGGCTGCTTCAGTGGGCGTGAAAGCGCCGGAGTAAATTCCGCCCAGCAACACGATGGGCATGGACAGCGGCAAGGCACCGCGGTAAATGATGTTGGGCCAGTCTTTGAGCGGAATTTTTTCTTCACGCGGCATATTGCGTTTAACGGCAATGAAATGCACGACCACCATCATCAGCAAGGCCATCAGAACGCCCGGCACCACGCCACCCAGAAACAGCGCACCCACCGACGCGCCGGAGACCAGCGCGTAGATGATCATCGGAATGGAGGGCGGAATAATGGGGCCCAGCGTGGCGCTGGCCACCACCACGGCGGCGGCAAATCCACGCGGGTACTCGGGCTTTTTCAGCATCTGGCGTATCGTCACCAGACCGGGGCCGGCAGCGTCTGCAATAGCGCTGCCGCTCATGCCTGAAAAAATAACACTCACCAGAATATCCACCTGCGCCAGGCCGCCGCGCATGCGACCGACCAGGATACGGCAGAAGTCAAAAATACGCTCGCTCACCGTGCCGGCGTTCATGATGTTGGCCGCAAACACAAAGAGCGGCACAGCCAGCAGCACATAGCTGTTGTACAAGCCGTTGCCCACCTGCTCGGCCACCAGGCCGAGGTCCTGGCGCTTGACCATGAGGTAGGCAAAGCCGGAGATCAACATCGAAAAGCCGATCGGCATACGTAGCAACATGCCACCAGCCAACACCAGGGCCAACACCCAGATTCCCGACGTCATATGCGCAACTCCGCTTCAAGCCCGACACCCCGAAATGCGTTCCAAATAGCCCACGCAGAACGCACCACCAGGGCCACCAGCAGCAGCACAAATGGCAGAAAAACCAACATAAAGGAAATCCCCAGCACGGGGCTGGACTCCCTTTTCATGAAATGCACATAGTCCCAGGTCGCGGGAATGCCGTAAAGCGCTACGCCGCCAATGAGCAAATTACCCGCCACCCGCATCACTTTGCGGGTGGGCAGGTTCACACTGTTCCAGATCAAATCAAACGCCACATGCTCGCGCTCCGGAACCACGAAAGCGGCGCTCCACAAAATCACCCATACATACAAAATGACGGCAGCCTCATCGGTCCACGCCATCGGCCGGTTAAAGCCGAAACGGGCCGTGACCTGAATCACAAACACAATGAAAAGAGTCAGGAACAAGGTGCCGCCGATCAGATCGGCGGCCTTTTTCGGCCACAGCGTCATGTTGTACGAACCAACTTACTTGGTGTTGTTGATACGGTCGACCAGACCCTTGGGCCAGACCTTGGCGTACTCGGAGTTCTGGTAAGCGGTCTGCACCGTTTTGCGGAAAGCCTCCAGATCAGGTGTCGTGACTTGCAAGCCTTGCTGCTTGAAGAAATCAACAATCTGGCTTTCTTCCTTGATGCGGTTCTCGTTGTTGTAGGCTGCGGCTGCTTGCGCTGCGGCAGTGACCTTTTGTTTTTGCGCTGCATTCATGGCGTTGAATGACTTGTTCGAGATCGCAATGAAGATGCCGTCCACCAGATGGTTGGTCAACACCAGCTGCTTGGTGACCTCGTAGAACTTGGCGGCGCGCACGGTGGGCAGCGGGTTGTCCTGACCGTCAACAGTGCCGGTTTTCAGGCCCAGATAAACCTCACCGAAAGCCAGTGGCGTGGGCGTGGCGCCCAGGGCTTCACCCAGGAACAACCACTCCTTGGAGCCCGGCATGCGCAGCTTCACGCCTTTGAGGTCAGCCGGTGTGCGGACGTTGCGCGCTTCACGTAAGTTGACCTGGCGCGTTCCCAGGTACACGGTGGACAGCGGTGTGACTTCCATTTTCTCGACCACGGACTTGAACATTTCCGTGCCGATCGGGCCGTTGAACACCTTTTGCTGGTGCGCCGGATCGCGCACGATGTAGCCGGCGGTGAACACCGAGAACTCGGGCACCAGTTTGGCAATGTCAAAGGCAGAAATAGATGACAGCTCCAGGTTGCCACGGGCCATGGCGGCCGGCTCGGTGCCTTGCTTGAAAAGCGAAGCGTTCAAGTTGATCTGGACATCAAATTCGCCGGGCGCGCTTTTGTCCAGGTTTTCTTTAAACACAGTCCACATCTTGGCGTGCCAGTCGTCCGGCACGGCCGGTGTCGAGATGCGCAGCAAGACTTTGCTCTGGGCTTGGGCGGCGGGCATCAGTGCGCCCATGGCCAGGGCGACGCCGGCGGTGGCCAGCAGGGAACGGCGGAACAGGGAAGTTTTCATGTTGTCTCCTAAAAAAATTAACGAACGAAAATCAATCTTTGGCAAGGTCCAGGGAAAATTCACGCACCACTTGGCCGATGGCTGCCAGCTGCGCCGGCGTCAGCGCCACCAGGGGCGCACGCACACGCAACCAGGCGGCATCGCCCGTCAAGCTCACCATGATGCCCTTGAGTGCCGGCATCAGTGAGTACGTATCCAGCGAGCGTATCAGGCCAATCACCCGGTCACGCTCGCCAGGTACCGAGGCTGCATCGGGCTGCATCACCAGGCGGCCGACCACGCGCGGCATGAAATTGGCCAGACCGCTGATCGCACCAGTGCTGCCGCGGCGGCCCATCTCAGGCAAATCCGGTTCGTAACCGACGTAGACAGTGAGGTCTTTCATGAAGGCTTCTGCCAAACCCACCGAATGTGCGGTGGTGCAGGCACTGTCTTTGATACCCAGAATGATCTTCGGGTACTCGCGCTTTAATGTGGCAATCACGTGGTGCGACAAGCTCACACCGGTCACTTGAGGGATGTGGTACAGGTAGAGCTTGAGGCGCGGGTCGGCCACGGCGTCAATCACCTGACGGTAGCAGTGGAGAATGCCCTCGTCAGACACGCCCTTCAAAAAGAAAGGCGGCAGCATCAGGCAACCGTGCACACCGACCGACACAGCGTGACGCGTCAGTGCCAGCGTTTCAGGCAGCGCAGCGCAACTGGTGGACACCATGATGCGCTCAGCGGGCACGCCGTGGGCGATCATCTGGTCCAGCGCTTCACGCCGCTCGGCCATCGAAAACGACGGACCTTCGCCGGTGGTGCCGAAAATCGTCACGCCACCGCAGCCGGAGGCGATCAAGCCCTTGGCATGGGCCGCCAGGCGGGCATGGTCAATGTCAAGCGATTCGGTGAGGGGCGTGAGCATGGCCGGCCAGATGCCGCGAAATGCGCCAGTAGGGGAAAGAAAATTCACTTCAGGTTCTCCAGAGTCCACGGAAGTTCGGGCCGTGGCAGCCCTAGTACGCGCCTGTGCGCACTTTCAATGTGATGGGTCAAACGCTGCGCCACGGCCAC
>JBIKPY010000102.1:0-6957 GCA_044357185.1 Polaromonas sp. | reverse complement strand
TGCTGGCGGTGCAGGCACTGCTGCAAATCGCCTTACCTATGGCTGCCTTCGGGCTGGCTGCGGCAGCCGCCTATTGGCTTGGACGGCATCGAAAAGGATTACGTTGACATGCTGAACATCAAAAACCTGACAATTTCAAACGCTGAGAAGTCTCTTTTTTCGGGCATGTCGCTGGTAGTCGACGAAGGGGAGGTCGTGACCCTCACCGGAGTGTCTGGTTCTGGCAAATCGACGCTCTTGAACTGGATGATTGGCGATCTGGACCCCAGTTTTTCTGCTACCGGTGAGTTATGGCTGAACAGTTTGCGATGCGACACCTTGCCCATTGAGGCGCGCCACATTGGACTTTTGTTTCAGGATGATTTGCTGTTTCCACACCTGAGTGTGGGCCAGAACTTGGCGTTTGCACTGCCGGCCAAGTTCAGGGATGCAAAGGCGCGCCGCCAGCGCGTGGAGCAAACCCTGTCAGATATTGGCCTGCATGGTTTTCATGACCGTGATCCGGCTACGCTTTCCGGAGGACAGCTGGCGCGGGTCAGCTTGATGCGCACATTGCTAGCGGAGCCACGGGCGCTGTTGCTGGATGAGCCTTTTTCCAAGTTGGATGCCGTGTTACGCACTCAGTTTCGCGTCTTTGTATTCGAGCAAATTGCGCGCCAAAAAATCCCCACTTTATTGGTTACCCATGACCCGGCAGATGTGCCGCAAGGGGGTCGGGCGATCGAGATCAGTGATTGCTAGATTTTTTACGGTGAATGATGCCAAACATTTTTTTTATTGCCTGCCGAATTTTCAGCATAGCTTTGATGGCTGTGCTAACGGCATGCGCTGCATACGCAACGCCGCCCACCCCTGCGCAATTCAATTTGCCCGATGGGTCCACCTTGGCGGCCCGCGTGTGGGTTAACGCAAAGCCGCATCACATCGTGCTGGGCGTGCATGGCTTTAACGACTACAGCAAATCGTTTGAGCCATTGGCCAGGCACCTTGTGACTGAACTTCAGGCCACGGTGTATGCCTATGACCACCGTGGCTTTGGTGCCAATCCGCGGGCTGGCGTGTGGCCGGGGTCGGATGCATTGGTAGATGATTTGCGCCGCATTGCAGCGCAATTGCGTGAGCGTCACCCGGACCTGCCATTGACGGTGATTGGTGAGAGCATGGGCGGCGCTGTGTTGCTGGTAGCCGCCAGCGAAGCGCCCGGTCTTGCTGCAGACCAACTCGTTCTGAAAGCCCCTGCTGTCTGGGGCGCACAAAGCATGCCCTTGTACCAGCGCCTGGGCTTGTACACCCTGAACCATATCGCACCCGAGATGACTTTCACAGGCCGAGGGCTGTCTTCGCTAGGTATTCGCCCCACCGACGACCCCGAAGTCTCACGCGATCTCAGCCGCGATCCACTGGTCATTAAAGCCACCCGGGTGAGCAGCCTGGCAGGGGTGACCGAACTCATGGGGCGTGCCCAAAACCAAGCCAACTTACCTCCGCAGCGCACCTTGTTGCTGTACGGCTTGCGCGACAAAATTATTCCGCCGCAACCCGTGTGCGATTGGCTGACTAACTTGAACAGTACTGCGTCCGTAGCGCTGAAAGCCGATGTCATTGTTTACAAAGAGGGCTGGCACATGTTGACCCGCCAACTGCGCGCCCGCGAGCCGCTAGAAGACATAACCCACTGGCTTCAAAACACTCCTCAGACGCATCTGCAAAACCTGGTGCAGGCGCAGCAAGTTATTTGTAGCGGGAAGTGAATGGCGCCTGGAAGTCTGACCCAGTAAAAACGGATTCTTGCCAAATTTTGCCAAAGAGTCATAAAAACCAGCCATGAGCACAATGAACATTTCCTTACCTGATTCGCTCAAATCCTTTGTGGACGAACAGGTTGCACAACGCGGTTACGGCACCAGCAGTGAATACGTGCGCGAGTTGATCCGCAAAGACGCGGATATCTTGCGCTTGCGTGGCATGCTGCTCAAAGGCGCAGCCTCTGCGCCAGCTGCGCCGGTTGATGACGGGTACTTTTCGGCATTGCGTGAGCGCGTACAAAAACGCGCTCGGGGATGAAGTTAAAGCCCATCGTCCCGCGCAGTCAGGCCAATCGGGATGTGGAAGAGGCGATTGATTAAACATTCCGGGGCTGCGTTGCTGGCCATTGACCCGCTACCCGTATCTGCTGTTCTTCATGGAGCGTGATGACCACATTGATGTCTGGCGCGTTTTGCACGGGAAACGTGACATTCCGGTATGGCTAGCTAACGACACTGACCCGGACAATTTGCTTGGATGATGGGCTTGCCCTTTTTACTGCGCGCTAAGTCCTAAAAAACGGCGCATTCATACGCCATTCGTCAGCCAGGGCACTTTCTTCGCACAGGCTTAGGGCGCGTCCATCGAAGGCGGCTGGCGCAGCCGGCGCGCATCGCGCCCAATCACGACAGCCCCGACAGCCAGCACTGTGCCCAGTGCAATCGCTAGGGGTGCCAGGCCGGCGACGACGGCCAGCGCACCGAAGCAGACCGGGACAGTCACCTCGATCGATTTGTTGACAGTCTGGCGCATGCCGATCGCCTCTGCTGCACGGCCTTCGGGTGCGCGGGCATAGGTGAGCGCCATCGACAACGGCATGCCGCAGCCCAATGAAAACCCGAACGCAGCTGTCAGCACCAGCAGCACCCAGGGTTGCGTGGTTGCGATGGTCAGCACGCCAACCAGCGCAGCACAGCCGAGCGCGAAGCTCAGCACGGTCTCTTCGCCAAAGCGTGCGACCAGCCTGGGCAGGGCTGTACGAACCAGAAAGGTGGCCGCGGCAAAGGTGGCGAGCAGCGTGCCGATGAATGTCGCCGAAAACCCGAGGTATGAGCCATACAGCGGGATGAACAGCGCAAACAACTCGTTGCCCGACTCGACGATGGCCGCTGCAATCAGCGCGCGGCGAAGCGCTGGTATCTTCCACAGCTCATACGTTGATGTGCGCACCGTGCGCTCTGGTGTCGCCTTCGCCGGTAGATGGCGCGATGGCAGCCACCAGGCAATGGCCAGCGCGAGCAGCGGACCGATCGCCAGCAAAAGCGCTGTGCTGCGATGACCTAAGAGATCGATAGACACACCCGTGCCGGCACGGCCCATCACGCCGGCCAATGCAACCGCCAGCGAGTAGTAGCTGAAGTTTCGGGTGCGGTCTGTGGTGGCGCTCATGCTGCCGACAATGCTCTGCCCCGCGACCACGTAGACCATGAAGGACACGCCGATCAGCGCTGCGCACAGGTAAAGCGCCCAGAGCGCGGGGGTCAGGAACACGATGCCTATTGAGAGGGCTAAACAGCCGCAGCCGAGCAGCAGCGGCAAGCGCACGCCGATCCTGTCAACCCAGCGCCCGGCGCTGATCGCCAGGATGGCCGGCAGGATGGAAAACATGGCGAAGGTGATGCCGACCTGCAGCGGCGAAGCGCCTAGGTCGATGGCAAACAAGGCAAGCAGGAGTTTTGCGCCTATCGTACCCATGTGCGCCAGAATCACAACGATCATCACATGGGTCAAAGTCGCAACCGTCGCTTCCGAATGAGTCCACTTGCTGGTGCCCGGGGCCGGAATCGAACCGGCACGCCTCGCGGCGGGGGATTTTGAGTCCCCTGCGTCTACCAATTTCACCACCCGGGCAACGGATGCGAAGCCGCAAATTATGGCACAGTGCAGTCTATGAATTACCCGACTCTTGAAGACGCCGTTGGCAAAACTCCTTTGGTGGCATTGCAACGCCTACAGGCTGATGACAACCGGCAACGCCGTAACGTGGTCTTGGGCAAGCTCGAAGGCAACAACCCGGCCGGCTCGGTGAAGGACCGGCCGGCGCTGTCGATGATCCGGCGCGCTGAAGAGCGCGGTGACATCAAGCCCGGCGACACCTTGATTGAAGCGACCTCGGGCAACACCGGCATTGCGCTGGCCATGGCGGCCGCCATCAAGGGTTACCGCATGGTGCTCATCATGCCGGAGGACTTGTCCATTGAGCGAGCCCAGACCATGAAGGCTTTTGGTGCAGAGCTTATCCTCACACCCAAGGCCGGCGGCATGGAAAGCGCGCGTGATCTGGCCGACCGCATGCAGGCCGAAGGCAAGGGCAGGGTGCTGGACCAGTTTGCCAACATGGACAACCCGCGCATTCACTACGAGACCACCGGCCCCGAGATCTGGCAGGACACGGGCGGCAAGGTCACGCATTTCGTGAGCGCCATGGGCACCACCGGCACCATCACCGGCGTGTCGCGTTACCTCAAAGAAATGAACCCGGCCATTCAGATCGTGGGCGCCCAGCCCAGCGAGGGCTCGCGCATTCCGGGCATTCGCAAGTGGCCAGAGGCTTATCTGCCCAAAATTTATGACGCCAGCCATGTGGACCAGCTGGTGCTGGTCAGCCAGCTCGACGCTGAAGACATGTGCCGGCGCATGGCCCGTGAGGAAGGTATCTTTGCCGGTATTTCAGCTGCCGGTGCCTGCTGGGTGGCGCAGGAAATTGCGCGCACTGTGCAAGACGCCGTGATCGTCTTCATCGTTTGCGACCGCGGTGACCGCTATTTGTCGACCGGCGTGTTTCCGGCATGAACGGGGAATTGGCATGAGCACTGAATTTCGTTTTTGCCCCGCTTGCGCAGCACCCCTGACGCTGCAATCGCAGATGGAAGACGGCGGCGAAAAAGCCCGCCTGCGCTGCACCGCTTGCGACTACACACACTGGAACAATCCCACCCCCGTGCTGGCCGCAGTGGTGGAGTACCAAGGCAAAATTTTATTGGCGCGCAACGCCGCCTGGTCGGGTGAAAAATTTGCGCTGATCACCGGTTTCATGGAGGCCGGCGAAACACCCGAAGGTGGCATTGCCCGCGAGATCAGTGAAGAAACCAACCTTCAGACCAGCGCGCTCAAGCTGATCGGGGTGTATGACTTTCAGCGCATGAACCAAGTCATCATTGCCTACCATGCGGTGTGCCACGGCGAGGTGCGTTTGTCGCCGGAACTGGTCGATTACAGGCTGTATGCCTTTGAAGACGTGCTGTGCTGGCCGTCCGGCACCGGCTATGCGCTGGCTGAGTTTTTGACCTCACGCGGCCACGAGCCGACCTTTGTCGAATGGTCCAAACGCGAAGTGCCGGCCTGAACTGCTTAAAATCCGCCAAGCGCATTCATTTCCACCGCCAGGCACATCCAGCCCTGGGCTGAAAGATTTTTTCAATGAACATCGACAAAGAACTCGACACCCGCGGCCTGAACTGCCCGTTGCCGATACTCAAAGCCAAGAAGGCACTGGCCGAAATGACCACCGGCCAGTTGCTCAAAGTGGTGTCTTCCGACGCCGGCTCAACCCGTGACTTTCAGGCCTTTGCCAAGCAAACCGGCAACGAGCTCATCGAGCAGCAGTCGGCGGGCGGTGACTTCATTCACTTGCTCAAGCGCCGCTGAGCGGCACCGGCTTCAAGCGCTGGTGCGCAAGCTGTCCAGGTAAGCCTTGAATTGCGCCCCCACTTCGGGGTGCTGCAATGCCAGCTCCACGGTGGCTTGCAAAAAGCCTTCTTTGCTGCCGCAGTCGTAGCGCTTGCCGCTGTACTCAAAGGCGTAAACGCTTTCGGTTTTCATCAAGCCGGCAATGCCGTCGGTGAGCTGTATCTCTCCGCCCACGCCGCCTGATTGCTGGCGAATCTGTTCAAACACCGCAGGCGTGAGGATATAGCGGCCGGCCACACCCATGCGCGAAGGCGCTACGTCGGGCGCCGGCTTTTCCACCATGCGAGAGACCTTGATCAGCCCGGGGCGCACCGTGTCACCGGCCACGATGCCGTAACGGCGCGTGTGTTCTGACGGCACTTCCTGCACGGCGATCACCGACTGCTTGAGCGCTTCAAACTGCGCCACCATCTGCGCCATGATGGGGGGTGTGCCCACCATCAAATCGTCGGCCAGCAGCACTGCAAAGGGCTCGTCGCCCACCAAGTGTTCAGCGCACAGCACTGCGTGGCCCAGGCCCAGGGAGCGCGGCTGACGCACATAAGACATCAGCATGTCGTCGGGCACGATGGAGCGCAGCACGGACAGTAGCGCGCTTTTGTTGGCGGCCTGTAATTCGTTTTCGAGCTCGTACGCGGTGTCGAAGTGGTCTTCAATGGCGCGCTTGTTGCGGCCGGTCACAAAAATCATGTGGCGTACGCCGGCGGCATAAGCCTCTTCCACGGCGTACTGAATCAGCGGTTTGTCGACCACCGGCAGCATTTCCTTGGGCTGGGCCTTGGTGGCCGGTAAAAAACGGGTGCCCAGACCGGCGACCGGAAAGACGGCTTTTCTGACGGTGGTGCGTGCGCTCATGGGGTTCCTGAAATTAAATTAAAAAGTGAAGGCGCAGCCATGCAGGTGTGCACTAAGCCAGCCGTACCAGTTGTGCGCGCAGCTTTTCCAGCGTGGCGCTGAAGTCGGCCATGCGGGTTTTTTCCTGCGCCAGCACGGCGGGCGGGGCTTTGGCCAGAAAGGCTTCGTTGCTGAGGCGGGCGCCGGCCTTGACCAGCTCGGCTTCGAGCCGCGTGACTTCTTTGCCCAGGCGGGCTTTTTCGGCGGCTACATCAACCTCGACAAACAGGCAGATGCGCGACTCGCCCACCATCGCCACCGGCGCGCCTTGCGCGGCCGTGGCCCAGGCGGCCTCGTCCTCAAACACCTTTACGTCATTGAGCTTGGCCAGCGACTTGATGACGGGCGCAGCCTTGCGCATGAAGTCGGCGTCACCCAGCACCAGCAGCGGCAGGCGCACGGCGGGCGAGACGTTCATCTCGCCGCGCAAATTGCGGCAGGCGTCCACCAGGGTCTTGAGCTTGGCGACATGCGCTTCGGCTTGCGTGTCGATTTTTTCGGGCTGCGTGGTCGGGTACTTGGTCTGGCCCACAAAGCGGCCACCCAGGCCGGCCACCGGTGCGACTT